>CALVZL010000006.1 GCA_944372525.1 uncultured Clostridia bacterium | reverse complement strand
CCGCAACATTAAAAAAGAACCTGGCGTTAATCAACGCCAGGCCCAAAAAAGTTTTGCACTACTATACTCCGCAAGATTTATTCGAACTAAATCTTTTCAACTGTTGCACTTAGTTTGACAATTCATTATCAGACGAATAGAGTCTCGCAATCGCGCTCACAGGTTCCCGTCAGCGCATGATAAAGATCGTTTGAACGGATATCTCTTTCAAAGCAGGCGAGTGCAAACTTTCTGAGCTGAGCAACGTCGCTCCTCCGTACGATGAGCGGAGATTCGCCTTCGGAAAGAGCAGAAAGTATCTTTTCGGCGCCGCTCTTTCTGACTGCGAGCACATTGCGATAAAGGGGAACGGAGAGAAAGTTTCTTGTCTCCTTGAGCGTTATGCCGAGGAAATTCTGCATCAAAATGCGGCGGATGCGCGCGGCAGTATATCGTTTGGAGACGGTTTTTTGTACGACGCCGTCGTAGTGGTTGGTTTTGGCGAGAGCGATCAGACGGTTTTCCAGTCCTTCGGAACAGTCCGGAGTATCGGCAATCTGTTTCGGGTCTGCGCGCAGCAGAGCGCAAAGCGCCGCCTCCCGAAAGGGGAAGGAAGCGGGAGGATGGGCAAGAAGATCGGAATAGACGCATGCGGGAAGATTGCGCCGCAGCAGAATGCGCGATTTGCGCGTGTTTTCGGCAAGACAGAGCCGAAGTGCGGATGCAGAAGAAAAATTTTCCCGCGGACGGGAATCCGTGTAACCGCTGCCCACGCGTTCGACGGGGATTACGGAAAGATCACAGCCCTCTTCAAGCATGGCACGGCAGTATTCCAGCCCCAAGATGTTGTTCGGGGAGAGAAAGAGCGTCGGATCGAGTTCGGGATTGTACGCCAAAATCGTCTGAGCCCGCGCACGGATATATGAAGTCCCGTCTTTCAAGGCGTCTTTCAGAGCGGTTTTGAACATCTTGTCCTCTGAACGGGTCGCATTTGCGGCGGAAAGAAACTCTTCGGCGGTTCCGTTTTCGCAGCCGAAGGAGATCGCGCGGACGGAGGGAACGCCGTGCAGGAGGTGTACGGCGCCCCGCGCGAACAATTCGGCGGGGGAGACGGAAAAAGCGGCGGGCAACTCAATGACGGCGTCTGCCCCGTTTTCGACCGCATGCCGAGCGCGGCGGTATTTTCCGATTATTGCCGCTTCGCCGCGCTGCGTAAAGTTTCCGCTCATGACACAGAGGATTCCGTCGCATCCGCTTCGCGTCCTAGCTTCGTTCATCTGATAGAGATGACCGTTGTGAAAGGGATTGTATTCGCAAATTATTGCACAAAACTTCATTTTTTTTCCGCTTGTTCTTTACAATTCGCCCGAAAAGGTGTATAATGTTTTTGTTATCGTGCTCATGCATATTATACACGAAACGATTGTAAAAAGAAAGCTGTTACGGAGAAAAATTATGGCATGGAATGACAAAGTGAAGGAAGCGTGCTGTGAAGCAGCCGAAAACGGGAACATCGTGGACGAGATCAAACGGAAGGCACGGGCGCTGGGGAAGAAAATCGTCTTGTGCGAAGGGGAGGATCGTCGCGTCGTAGAGGCGGCGGCCGTCTGCGTGAAGGAGCAGATCGCAAAGATCGTGCTTCTCGGGAACAAAGAGCAGATCGAAACAAACAATCCGCATCTCGATCTTTCGGACGTCGAAATCATCGATCCTAAGACCTCTTCCAAGACGGCAGAATATGCGTCGCTGCTTTACGAACTGAGGAAGGCAAAGGGGATGACCCCCGAACAGGCGCAGGTGCAGGCACAGGACGCCACCTTTTTCGGGGCGCTCATGCTCAAGCGCGGCGAGGCGGACGGGCTGGTTTCCGGCGCCTGCCATTCGACGGCGAATACGTTGCGCCCCGGACTTCAGATCATTCGGACGGCGCCCGGGGTGACTTCTGTCTCGAGCTTCAATCTCATGGTCGCGCCTGCCTGCGGAAACGAATACGTTCCCGACGGAAAATTGGTCTTTGCGGACTGCGGGCTCAATCCCACCTATACGGCAGAAGGGCTTGCGGATTGTGCGATCGCAACGGCGAAGAGCGCACGGGAAATCGCCGGGCTCGACCCGAGAGTTGCCATGCTCTCTTTCTCGACGATGGGAAGCGCAAAGCACGACAACGTCACGCTGGTGCAGGAGGCGGTGAAGATCGCCAAAGAAAAGGCGCCCGAGCTTCAGCTCGACGGCGAACTGCAGTTCGACGCAGCGATCGTTCCCTCCGTTGCGGCGCTCAAGGCACCCGGCTCCAAAGTGGCGGGACGAGCCAACGTGTTTATTTTCCCCGATCTTCAGTCGGGCAATATCGGCTATAAGATCGCGGAGCGCCTCGGAGGATTCCAGGCGATCGGGCCCATCTGTCAGGGATTTGCCAAGCCGCTCAACGATCTCTCGCGCGGCTGCAAGGCAAGCGACATCGTCTGCGCCGTCGCCATCACGGCGATCCAGGCAGAATAATGCAAGAGAGGTAAACCATGAAAATACTTGTGATCAATGCAGGAAGTTCCTCCCTCAAATATCAGCTCATTGCCATGGAGACGGAACAGGTCATCGCAAAGGGGACCTGCGAACGCATCGGAATTCCGGGCGGAAATCTCACGCATAAGGCAAACGGGAAGACATTTGTCGTCGAGCAGGAGATGGCGAGTCATACCGACGCCATTTCGCTCGTCCTTGCGGAACTCGTCGACAAAGAGGCAGGCGTCATTTCTTCGATGGACGAGATCGATGCGGTCGGACATCGCGTCGTGGCTTCGGGAGAGGCGTTTACGAAGACGACGCTCGTTGACGACGAGGTCATGAAGACCATGGATGAGATCGCGGAGCTCGCTCCGTTGCACAATCCTGCGGCGATTCTCGGCATCAACGCCTGCCGTGAAGTGATGCCGGAGAAGAAAATGGCGCTTGTGTTCGATACCTCGTTTCATGCGACCATGCCGGATTATGCATATCTGTATGCGATCGACTACGACGACTACAAAAAATATAAGGTGCGGAAATACGGCGCGCACGGCACGTCGCACAAGTATGTCGCGGGAGAGGCGGCGCGTTATCTCGGGAAAAAACCCGAAGAGCTCAAAATAATCACCTGCCATTTGGGAAACGGATCCTCCATTTCCGCGGTGGACGGAGGAAAATGCATCGATACCTCGATGGGATTTACGCCGCTTGCCGGCGTGCCCATGGGCACGCGCAGCGGAGACATCGACGTTGCCGCCATTGATTTTCTCTGCAAGAAAAAGGGAATGACAATGGAAGAGGGGCTCGTCTATCTCAACAAACAGTGCGGCATGAAGGGGATTTCCGGCGTATCGTCTGATTTTCGCGATCTGACCGCGGCGCGAGACGCGGGCAACTATCGCGCGGCGCTTGCCCTGAAAATGTTTACATACAGCTGCAAGCGCTATGTGGGGTCGTATATGGCGGCGCTCGGAGGATTGGACTGCATCGTGTTCACGGCGGGCATCGGCGAGAATACGCCGCATATCCGCAAGGCGATTGCAGGGGGGCTGGAGGCATTCGGCGTTGTGATCGACGACGAAAAGAACAACTGCAAAAACGACGGTACGATTCATGACATTGCGGCAGACACCTCCCGCGTGCGCGTTCTCGTCATTCCCACCAACGAGGAGCTTGTCATTGCACGGGAGACGGCCGCTCTTCTGTAATCGTCTGATTTTTGCCGAATTTTGAAAATTCGGCGTAAAAAGCGATTGACAAATAAGACGGAAAATACTATACTTTTCAAGACGATGTTAGAGAAGATCGATATCCGGCGGTGTAAAGCGGAAAGAAAATACGAAGGGGATCTGTCGCTTTCTTTTGAAGGGAAGAACGAATGGATCGACATTCCTTTCGTGGAATTTTCCTCTCCCGTAACGGCGCAGTTGCACTATGCCGTGCTCGAAGAAGACCGGGTGGAGATTTCGGGTACGCTCTCTTTTTCGCTGAAGGGTGCCTGTTCCCGCTGTCTGCGGGAGACGGAACAGCTCGTAGAAGGCGAGACGGAAGCGCTGTTCCTGCCCAAAGCGGGAGACGGAGATTATGTTTACCGCGGCGGCGTCGTCGAGCTGGAAGATTTTCTGCGTGATGCGGTCCTTGCGCTTCTGCCTATGAGGCTGTTGTGCGGCGAGGAGTGCAAAATTCCGGAGTACAGCGAAGAGTAATACAGGAAAGGAGTTGAGATTATGGCAGTTCCCAAGAGGAAACAATCCAAGAGCAGGACCGATAAACGGTTTGCAAATTATAAGGCGACGGCGCCCACGCTTGTGGAGTGCCCGCATTGTCATGAATTAAAAGAGGCGCACAGAGTGTGCAAGAACTGCGGCTATTACGACGGAAAAGAAGTCGTGGCGCAGAAAGAGGAAAAGAAATAATTGAATCGGTACAATGAGACGGGCAAAGCAAAAGCGGACTGATCGATAGCCCGCTTTTTGTCGTACCCAACAGGAGGGGAAAATGGATAAACAGGCATTTTACAGTCTTTCTTACGGAGTCTATCTTTGTACGACGTGGGACGAGGGACGTCCGGTCGGATGCGTTGCGAACAGCGCAATGCAGATCACGTCTGTTCCGGCAACGATCGCGGTCAGCATCAACCGCAATAATTACACGCACGGGAGCATGGAGCGCTGCGGCTATTTCGCACTCACCGTGCTTGCCGAGGACAGCGATCCTTCGCTGATCGGAAAATTCGGATTTTTCTCGGGGAAAAATACGAACAAATTTGACGGTGTCCCGTATGCGGTGCGCGGGTCTCTTCCCGTCGTCGACGACGGCGCCTATTATTTTGTATGCAAAATCGTCGGCAAGACGGAGACTTTCACGCATACCGTCTTTTTGGGGGAGGTGACGGATGCGCAAAAATTGCGCGGCGGAACGCCCATGACCTATGCCTATTACCACAAGGTGCTCAAAGGAAAGACCGCCGTCAACGCGCCGACTTATGTGGACGAACCGCGCAGCGAATCCGAATCGGCTGCCGGGAAAAAATATGTCTGCTCGGTCTGCGGCTATGAGTACGACGGAGAGATCCCCTTTGCGGCGCTGCCCGCGGATTGGACTTGCCCTGTCTGCGGAGTCGGAAAAGACAAATTTGTTCTTGCCTGAAAAGAAAGAGACAGGAACCGAAAATACCGCCCGCGGGCGGTATTTTTTCACGAAAAAACTTGACAAAATAGGGGGAGGGGGTATATAATATAGCCATTCCTGCAAAGAGACGGAGGTCGGGATATGGAACTGTGCGATTGCTGCGAACAATACAAGCGAACGCCTCGCCGCGAGGAAGAGATCAAAAAGTTGGTCAGCCGGATCAATCGGATTTCGGGGCAGTTGTGCGGCGTGAAAAAAATGATTGAGGAAAATCGTTATTGCGGCGCCGTGCTCGAACAGATCTCTTCGATTGAGAGCGCCGTGCGCTCGCTCGGCTATCAGATCTTTGAAGAGCATCTCGAGAGCTGCGTGAGCGAGAAAATTCGCGCAGGAGACAAAGATATCGTGCGAGAGACGGTGGAACTGGTCAAGCGGCTGAATTGAGTTCATGGCAGGCGGTACCGCGCGGCGGAGGACTGCGGCGGATGGGAGGAAGAGATGGAAAAGAAATTTTCCGTGACGGGGATGACCTGCGCGGCGTGCGCTTCCGGCATCGAACGGACGGTGAAAAAACTCGACGGAGTGAGCGCTTGCAGCGTCTCTCTTATGGGAGAGTGTCTGGAGGTCGCATACGATCCTTCCGTTCTGACGGAAGAGAAGATCAAGGAAACGGTGTTTTCGCTCGGATACGGGGCGTATGATTACGGTGGGGCGCCCGCAGTCAAGCGCGGAAAAGAAGGAGGGCTCTTTCGGCGTTTCTTGAGTTCCCTTTTTCTGCTTCTTCCGGAAATGTATCTTGCCATGGGGCACATGGTAGGACTGCCCGTGCCGCACGGCTGGCTGAATTACGGGATTCAGATCGGATTGACGCTGGCAATTCTCCTTGTCAACCATGCTTTTTTTACGAGCGGCGTGCGTGCGGCGGTCAAAGGGGTGCCGAATATGGATACGCTTGTGACGTTGGGCGCGTCGGCGTCCTTTCTGTACAGTGTTGTGGTCACGGTCGTATCTCCCGGGAAGGCAATGTTTTTTGATTCGGCGGCGATGATCGTCACTTTGGTGACACTCGGGAAATGGCTGGAAGACCGCAGCAAGGCGAGGACGGGCAGAGAAGTGGAGAAGCTGCTCTCTCTGGCGCCCGATCATGTGACGGCGGAGCGGGACGGGGTTTGGGTGCAGATTCCGCTTTCCGAAGTTCGGCCGGGGGAGATTTTGCTTGCGCGGCAGGGAGAATCGATCGCAGCGGACGGAGTGGTCCTTGAAGGACATGCCTTTGTTGACCAGGCGGCAATCACAGGGGAAAGTCTTCCCGTTGAATTGGAGGCGGGCAGCCGCGTTATGAGCGCGTCGCTTGTAAAAAGCGGATATCTCAGGATTCGCGCGGAACAAGTCGGGGAAGATACGTTGCTGGCGGGGATCATTCGCATGGTAAAGGAAGCTGGGGCCTCCAAAGCGCCCATTCAGAAGCTGGCGGACCGGGTCGCGGCGGTCTTTGTTCCCGTCGTGGCGGGGCTTGCGCTTCTTACGTTTGCAGTATGGTTGATCGTGTCGCACGATTTTTCGAAAGCGATCAATTTCGGCGTGAGCGTGCTCGTCATCTCCTGTCCCTGTGCGCTCGGACTTGCGACGCCTGTGGCGGTCATGGCGGCGACGGGCAGGGGGGCGGCGATGGGAGTGCTCTATAAGAATGCGGAGGCATTGCAACGTGCTGCGGAGATCGGAACGGTATTGCTGGACAAGACGGCGACGCTCACGGAAGGGACGCCTCGGGTCGTGTACTTTGAAGCGGAAGACGTACCGCGGGCAAAAGCGCTCGCCTATGCGCTGGAGTGTAAGCTCAGTCATCCGCTGGCGCAGTGTATCACGGATTTCTGCGGCGCGGGAGGTTTTTTTGCGGAACATGTGGAGTACCTTACGGGATTGGGTGCGAAAGGCGAAATCGGGGGATGTGTGTATTTTCTCGGCAACGATCGCCTTCTGAACGATAAAAAAATTTCTTTTGAGCAGGAGCGGGAGCGCTTTTCGGAGCTTTCCGCGGAGGGAAAGACGGTGCTCTTTCTTGCAGACGAGAAAAAGGTATTGGCGCTCTTTGCCTTGGCAGATCCGCTGAAAGCGGACAGCAAAGAGGCGGTTGCGGCGTTTGAAAAGATGGGGGCAGAAGTTTATATGCTTACGGGCGATAACGTGGCGTGTGCGCGGTCGATCGCCGCAGAAGCGGGGATCGGGGCGGACAGGGTCTATGCGCAGGTTTTGCCGGAGGACAAACTTCGGGCGGTCAGCGCGCGAAAAAAGGAAAACAAGGCGCTTCCGAAGAGGAGCAGACGACTGGTCGCGATGATCGGGGACGGGATCAACGATTCTCCGGCACTCAAGGAAGCGGACGTCGGGATTGCGATGGGGAACGGGACGGACGTCGCCATCGAGAGTGCGGACATCGTGCTGGTGAACGGGACCCTTTCCGCCGCAGCCAAAGCCTTCGCTCTGTCAGAGCGGACGATGCGCATCATTCGGCAGAATTTATTTTGGGCATTTTTTTATAATTGCATCGGAATTCCGCTCGCAGCGGGCGTGTTTGCCTGGACAGGCGTCACACTCGATCCCATGATCGCGGCAGCGGCGATGAGCTTATCTTCGCTCTTTGTCGTGACCAACGCCCTGCGTTTGACGCGGTTCCGCAAGGACAAAAAACTCGGACAAGGAGACAACGATATGAATAAGACATTGACGGTGGAAGGAATGATGTGCCAAAACTGCGTTCGGCACGTACGGGAAGCGCTTGCTGGCGTGGAGGGAGTGTGCTCGGTAGAGGTGAACTTAAAGAAAAAGCGTGCCGAAGTCCGACTTTCTTCCGAAGTTTCAGAGGAGACGCTTGCGGAGGCAGTCAGAAAAGCGGGGTATGAGGTGAAAAAAATCGTGTAAAATCAGGGCGGAGCGCAGGAAGGACTGCGCTCCGCTCTGTCTTTCGGAAATACATGCGGATTCTTGTTTATTGTCGGGAAAACCTCAAAAATGCTTGCAAGGGAAACGGGAATGCGTTATAATGCATTGCATTGAAGAGCATAGATCGGCGGGGGACCGGAGGACGATGAAAAATACGAAAGAGGGACGTCATTTTGCCAAACCGACCGGACGGCAAGTCAAGCATTTTCTGAGAACGGGGCTTATGGTGCTCGCGGGCAATGCGCTGGCAGCCGCGGCAACGGCTTTTTTCATTATTCCGAACGGACTGACGCTCGGCGGAACGACGGGGCTCGGCATTTTTTTTCGGAAATTCTGGTCCAACGAGTTTGCCGTTTCAATTGTTGTCTATATTGCAAATATCATCCTGTTTTTGATCGGCGCCATTCTTTTGGGAAAAAGATTTGCGGTGGCGACGCTTGCGGGAACGTTGCTGTATCCTTCTTTCATGAGCTTGTTCACCGCGCTGAATAATTATTTTGTTCAGAGGAACGGCGCGCCGATCGCGCACGACAATCTGCTGCTTGCCGCTCTTTGCGGCGCGCTGTTGTTCGGGTTCGGGCTCGGGATCGTCGTACGGGTCGGTGCGAGTACGGGCGGAACGGATATCCCGCCCCTCATCTTCAACAAATACTTCGGGATTCCCATTTCGGTGAGTCTTTGGTGCCTGGACATGTCCATTGTGCTCATGCAGGCGTTTGTGAATGAGATTGAGATCATTCTCTATGCTGTGATCATTACGTTGCTTGCAGCCGTGGTCATTGATCGGGTTTCCGTTATCGGAAAAAAACGGATGCAGGTCAAGATTGTCAGCCGTCATTTGCGGGAGCTGCGCCATTTGATTTTGGACGAACTCAACCGCGGCGTGACCATGCTGTACGGAGAGACGGGATACCTCAAAGAAAAATGTTGCGTGCTGCTTACCGTGGTCTCCACGCGTGAGCTGGTCAAGTTGAAAAATGCGGTGCAGAGCATCGATCCTGAGGCGTTTCTCATGGTGAGCGTTATCTCCGAAGTGCGCGGAAGGGGATTTACCTCGGAGGGAATCCGCCTTCCGAAGGAAGCGGAGGCAAAAGACGATTTGGACGAACTGCCGCAAGGCAGTTCAGTTTCCGCCGCGACGATAAGCGAAGAATTGCAGAAAGAGAGAAAGGATTAGGCGGGTACGCCGTTTTTTCGCCGCGGGCTTCCGATCGGAAGCGTATGCGGCAAGGCTGTTTTGCACGGAAAGGGCAGACGGCAGGGTGCAGACAAAAGCAGGAGGCAGGGAAAAGGTCCCGCGCAGTTCCGCGCGGGACCTTTCATAAAAAGGAGAAAATTAAGAATCTACAAGAAACATTCGGAGTTCCGAATGATTCGCGCGGAGACGGCCGGGAATCTTTCCGACCCTCGCAGTTTTATTATAGCACGATCTGCGGAATTTTACAACTAAAAAAAGGCTAAAAAAGCATATTTTGTAATTTTTAAAAAAAATTTCCACAAAATAGCGGGAATTTTCCCGGAACCTTACTTCTTTTCTTTTCTTCGTTTATCGTTGATGAGCGCGAGCGCTTGTTCGTCGATGACGGAGATATTTTCTTCTTTGGCGATCTCCACCATTTGCGTGAGCGCCGCTTTGAGGAAGATACGCGGAATTTTTGTCAGTTTTGCACAGGCTTCATCGGTAAAACGGACGGCGGGATCGATGCGGGCAGCTGCATATTTTACGGATTGCAGATCACCTTCCTTGGCTTGAATTTTTTCTTTTTTGGGCCTTCTGAAAGGGGAATACCAGAAGTACATACTGTCGCGGTAGCCGTAGTCAACGGGAACGGGAGGAAAGTTTTTTTCGGTTGCGCCGTGAAGAATGCTTTCCCTGTCGCATTTCCGCATCAGGATCTTGTCGATTTTCAAGATGAAATGTGCGCCGAATTTGCTTGTGATTCCGTTGAAACTGCGATAGGGAGGATCATATCCTTCAAGACAGCCCGCACGGTCAAGGAAGGCATCCTCGAGCGAATCGTCCCAGGTGCATTCAAATACCTGAAAGGATTCCTCGACGATGAGCGGACGTTCGCCTTCCGCCAATCCTTTTTCGAGGGTGAACAGACAGTCCTTCATTTTTTCGTCGGTTGTTTCTCCAGGGAAACCCAATCGCACGGCTTCGCGAAAATATGCCCGTTTATCCGGAATAAAATTCAGGGAAACTTTTTTCGACCGCAAAATGTTCTGTGCCGTATTCGAGCTGTTTCTGCATTCGAGAATCATGGCATAATATTCTTTTCCCGCAATATAATAGGGAAAACAGAGCGAATATGCGCCGAGATTGGTCTTCCCGTTTTCCGACAGCGTTCCGACGAGAATGGTCGGCATAGGGAAAAAAGAGGACGTCTGATAGAAATTGTCTACGATCCGAAGTTCCTGCAAACGTGTCATAAAAGGCTCCTTATTGATTCTGTTTTTTTCTCATTGTAGGCGTTTTTGGGAAAGCTATCAAGCCCTTTTCAAAAATCGGTGCGGCCTGTGAGATAGTCGAGCGTCACATCGAGATAATCGGCGAGAAGGATCACGGAGGGAAATCGGGGAGATTGTCCGTTCTTCCACCTCGTAAAATAGGAATCCTTGATCGTCGTATCCCGTGCGATGCGATAGCGTGAGACGCCGCGTTCCGCCATTACGGTTCGCAGCCGCGGATAGAAATCGGGTGTCTTTGTCGGGCGGATCTCCTCATAACGCTCGGTGCGTCCCGCAAGATAGTCGAGCGAACAGCAGAAGCAATCCGCAAGACGGATCGCCGTGGTAAGACTCATCTCCCGCGTGCCGTTGAGGTAGGTGCGCAAAGTGGACCCCGAGACACCGACTTTGCGGGCGAGCGTCTCCGATCGGATCTGGCCGCCGTAAAACATGAGTTCTTTCAGACGATCGGATAGATTCGACAAATTCTCCATAAAAAACTCCTTTTTCGACAATAAATTATCCTATGAAATTCATCAATTATCTTGCATTATTGAGATTCATGGGCTATACTATACCTTGAAGGAGGCAGAAAAACTGCCAAAGAAAAAAACATGAAAAGAGAGGAAAACACATGAAAAACAGCAAAATAGTATTCCCGATGTGGGAGAGGCGGACGCGGGAAGCATTCCTCGCCGAGATCAAGGAAGCGCTGGGCGATTGTTTCGTAGCGGAAACCGACTGCCGGGACGACCGCATCGAGCTGAAATTCGGAGACGGACAGAAATTTCTGCTCACCGTTGCGGAAGGAACGGAAGGGGAGACAGAATAAAAAAGGGGCGTATTGCGATGCGCTCCTTTTTTTATTCCGAAGCGGCATCCTCTATATGTTTGAAAAAAACTCTTTACAAACGGCAAATGTTGTGGTATAATAAAAAAAAATCGAATGCGGATCGGAGTCGGTGCAAAGGGGTTCGGTCGGTTCGGGGCGGAGTGTTATGCGTTGTTTGTATTGCAACAGTACGGAAAGCAGAGTGATCGATTCCCGTTCGGCGGACGATGACAGAGCGATCCGCCGCAGACGGGAGTGCATTTCCTGCGGACGGCGATTTACGACCTATGAGACGATCGAAGTCGCTCCCGTTCTCGTGATCAAATCGGACGGAAACCGTCAGGCTTTCGATGTCAATAAAATCAAAAAAGGGATCATCAAGGCGTGTGAAAAACGTCCTGTTCCGGTCAAGCAGATCGACGCGCTTGCGGAGGAGATCGCAAAGCGAATCTATAATTCCATGGAACAGGAGGTCTCTTCCAAACAGATCGGAGAAATGGTCATGGAGGGGTTGAAGGGGATCGACGAAGTGGCATATGTGCGGTATGCTTCCGTGTATCGGTCTTTCAAAGACATCTCTTCTTTCATGGATGAGATTCAGAAAATGATGGAGAATAAGCGTTCGGAGGACGGGCACAGCGCCCCCTGAAGGAAAGAATGGAAAAGAAACGGGTTCGGGTCGGAGACGTCGTATTGGGCGGCGGAACCGTTGCCGTACAGAGCATGACGACAGTGAAAACGAGCGACGTGGAAAAGAGCGTCGCTCAAATTCTGCAACTCGAACAAGCGGGATGCGATCTCGTACGGGTCGCCGTACTCGACGAGGCGGATGCGCGCGCGATTGCCGCCATTCGCTTCCGCGTATCTGTGCCGATCGTGGCGGACGTGCATTTTTCCGCGCGGCTTGCGGTGCTTGCCGTAGAATCGGGCGCGGACAAATTGCGGATCAATCCCGGTAATATCGGCGGGCAACGAGAGATCGCTCTCGTTGCGGATTGTGTAAAAAGACATGCCGTTCCCGTACGGGTGGGGGCGAATACCGGAAGCATCGAGCCGCATTTCCTGCGGCAATACGGCAGGAGCGCGAAAGCCCTTGTGGAGAGTGCGCTTTCCAACGTTGCGATGTTGGAAGAGCGGGGTGTTGACAATATCGTGATATCGGTCAAGGCTTCCGACGTGCCGCTTACGGTGGAGGCGTATTCGGTTTTAGCGGAGAAGACGGGTTATCCCCTGCACGTCGGCGTCACCGAAGCGGGTACGTCGAAGAGCGGGATCGTCAAAAGCAGTGTCGGGATCGGCGCGCTGCTCCTGCGCGGAATCGGGGATACGATCCGCGTTTCCCTGTCTGCCGATCCCGTGGAAGAAGTCGAGGCGGCGCATGAAATTCTGCGCGCATGCGGATTGGAACGGGATTATGTGGAGGTCGTTTCCTGCCCGACTTGCGGCCGATGTGTCTATGATTGCATCGGGCTTGCCCGTCGGGTGACGGAATACGTGCGGGGAAAACGAAAGCGGCTCAAAGTTGCCGTAATGGGATGCGTTGTCAACGGACCGGGCGAAGCGAAGGAGTGCGATCTCGGGATTGCGGGAGGAAAGGACTGTTGCGTTATCTTTGAGAAGGGAAAGGAGAATGTCCGCGTTTCTTCGGAAGAAGCGGAGCAGATGTTCTTCGGCCGTTTGGACACATTGCTGCAAGAGGAAAAAAACAATAACGGCAGCGCAGGCGGCGCCGCGCCGGAGCAGAGAGAATGAAGAGCAAGGCATATTTGGAAGAGATTCGGCGGGCGGAAGGACTTTCCCGCGCCGTATTAAAAAAAATAGTGCTGGAAAGGGATCGGGTCATCTTTTATCTTGTGACCGATTGCACATACTCGCAGGCGGACTGTGAATATGCGCGGGAAGTGACGCAGCGATATGTTCCCGAGGGCTGCAGGGCAGAGGTATCCGTCCTCAAATCCGTTCCCGGCGCGGAGGGGGTGCGCCGTGCGGTTTTGGAGTTTCTCAAAGAGAAATTCCCCGCAGCCGCAGCATTTGTCTCTCCCGACGACATCGAGATCATCATGGGCGAAGGGGGCGGCAGGTTTGTGATCGGGGTTGCCGAAGCGGAGCGTACGCAATTTGTTCGCGAGAACGTGTTGGATGCCGTCGCTTCAGAACTCAACAGACAGTTTTGCGGAGTATGGTAT
Source organism: uncultured Clostridia bacterium (assembly GCA_944372525.1). Lineage (GTDB taxonomy): Bacteria > Bacillota > Clostridia > Christensenellales > Borkfalkiaceae > Gallimonas. The sequence goes on along the minus strand of CALVZL010000006.1, from coordinate 43,616 downwards.
GGGGACTGCCGTGCCTCGGAGAAGGCGCGAGAAGCGTTGGATCCGCTGCCTCCTCCGCCCGCAGAGATCAGTTTGGCGCCGCGGACCTTTCCTGTTACGGAGTATTGCGCCGTCGACGGGGCAAATCCCCGGTTTGCGACCTATATTGCCGATCTCAGCCGCGAGGCGCAGAACGTTGCGGTCTGCGGAACGATCACGTATTTGGAAGAACGGCTGACGAAAAACGGGAAGCCTTATTTTCTCATCTCGCTTTCGGACGGGAGCGGAATTTTGCGCACCTCCTATTTTTCGCGCAAGGCAACGGTCGAAAAGATCCGTGCCTTTCGGGTCGGAGACAGGATATGTCTCACGGGGGACTATGAACTGTACCAGGGAAATTTCAGTTTTCGGGCAAAGACAGCGGATTACGGTGCGCCGCCCGAAGGATTTGTTCCCGAAGCGCGTCCCGGTCTTCCCGTTCCGGCGTGTTACAGCGCGGTGTTTCCGGAATTTGTCTCGGACAGCGTGCAGGCGAATTTGTTTGAGGAAAAAAGCCTGCCGCCCGATTTTCTTGCGGGAAGTTTTGTCGTGTTGGATTTGGAGACGACGGGGCTCGGCAACAATGCAGGCGGCGGGCTGACCGACCGCATCATCGAGGTGGGGGCCGTCAAGATCGTAAACGGTGAGATCAGGGAGAAGTTTTCTTCCTTTGTCTCCTGTCCTGTCCGTTTGAGCGCGGAGATCATCGCCCTCACGGGAATTCAGGACGAGATGCTTCTCGGCGCGCCCGAGATCGGAACGGTGATCGCCGATTTTTATAAGTTTTGCGACGGCTGTCCGTTGGTCGGACACAACATTCAGTTCGATTACAAATTCATTCATTTCTACGGAGAGCAGACGGGATATCGGTTTGATAGGAAGCTGTACGACACGCTCTCGTTTTCTCAGCAGGTTCTGCGCTTGTCCAATTATAAGCTGAACACCGTTGCGGATCATTTCGGATTCCGTTTCCATCATCACCGTGCTTTCGACGATGCGTTTGTTACGGCAAAAATATTTGTCGAGCTGGTGCGTCTGAACGGGGGACTTCCGGACTGATCGCATTTGAAAATGCGTAAAATTGCGGAAATGTCGGATAAAATGCTTGATTTTTGTTTGCCGGCATGGTATAATAAAGCCGCTTAATCGATGACAGTGAGATTGAGAGCGGTTTTTCCGCTCTCAAATTTATTATCCGGAGGCAGCGGGTGAAAGTAAAGCCGATTGCAGAAGTGATATCGTTTCTCCGTCCGATCGCGGAGAAGACGGGCGTGGAACTCGTCGATGCGGTCTGGAATATGCGGGAGCGGTCCCTCACGGTATTTCTCGATGCGGAAGGCGGCGTGGATCTTGTTCTTTGCGAAAAATTTCATCACGCGATCGACGGTCCGCTCGATGAGCTCGATCCCACTTTCGGCGCGCCTTATACGCTGAATTGTTCCTCCTGCGGGCTGGATCGTCCTCTCAGGACGGAGCGGGATTTTGCCCGCTGTATCGGGGAACGGATCGAAGTACATCTGTACGCTCCGCAGGACGGAAAGAAATATTACGAAGGGGAACTGATCTCTTTCGACGGGAAGAACGTCACCGTCCTCACCGAAGGCGGTCGGAAAGAGTTTCTCTTTGAGAAAACGGCAAAGATCTGCCGTTATATTGAAATATAATACAGAGACAGGCTTAGAAGAATTTTGAAGGAGTCGTTATGGAAAACAAAGAGTTTTTTGCGGCGCTTGCCGAGCTGGAACGGGAGAAAGGAATCACGGAGGAAATGTTTTTCGAAGCGCTTTCGGGTGCGCTCGCTTCTGCCTATAAAAAACAGTACGAAGGGGAAACGGGAAACATCGAAGTGCGCGCCGATCGGGAAAAGAACACGATCAGCTATTACCTCACCTATACTGTCGTGGAAGGAGACGAGCCCCAGGAAGGAGAGATCACGCTGGAAGATGCGCAGAAACTCAAGAAGGGCGCGCGTGTCGGCGACGTGATTTCGCAGGAGCTGGTGATTGCCGATTTTTCCAGGATCGCGGCACAGACGGTGAAGCAAGTCGTCTTTCAGAAGATCCACGAAACAGAGCGCAACAATACTCTTTCCGAATTTTCCGATAAAGAAGGGGAGCTCATGAGCGGGCTCGTGCGGAAAGTGGACATGAAGAACGTCTATATCGATTTGGGGAAAGGTCAGATCGAAGGACTCATGTTGCCGCAGGATCAGACACCCGGGGAGAGATATGAGCCGGGCAGTCACATCAAAGTGTATGTCAAACGCGTCAAGAGCGGCGGACGGAATGCACAGGTGATCGTTTCCCGTTCTGCGCCGGGTCTTGTCAAGCGGCTGTTTGAGGAGGAGGTCCCCGAGATCAAACAGGGTACGGTCGTCATCAAAGCGATCTCGCGCGAAGCGGGACACCGTACCAAAATGGCGATCTGTTCGGAGGACAGTCGCATCGACGCAGTCGGCGCCTGTGTGGGAAACAAGGGTGCACGCGTCAACGCCGTGGTGCAGGAGCTCGGAGGAGAGAAAGTCGATATCATTCTTTGGAGCGAAAATCCGCTGGAATTTATTGCAAAATCACTCTCTCCCGCGACGGTCGTCTCCGTCGTGCAGGTCGGGGAGAAGGCGGCGATTGTCGTCGTTCCGGATGACAAACTGTCGCTGGCGATCGGGAGAGACGGGCAGAACGCACGGCTTGCCGCACGGCTTACCGGTTGGAAGATCGACGTCAAGAGCGAGTCGGCTGCGGAGAAACTCAATCTCGACAACGCGGCCGCTTCGGATGAGGCGGAGGAAGCGGACAAAGCAGAGGGAAGTTCTGCGGTTCAGTCCGACGGCGCGGAGGAATAAATGCCGAAGACAAAAAAGATACCGCTTCGGATGTGCATCGCCTGTCGGGAAGAGAAGCCGAAATCGGAGATGCTGCGCATCGTCAAAAACGCGCAGGGAGAGATCCGTTTGGATTTTTCGGGAAAACTGCCCGGACGCGGCGCCTATCTCTGTGACAGCGTTGCATGTGTGGCCAAATTAAAAAAATGCAAACTGTTGCACAAGGTCTTTTCCTGTGAGGTATCCGCCGAAATGTACGACAGGATCGAGGAGGAGTTCCTTGGAAAGAAGTAAAACGGCGTCCTATCTCGGATTTGCACGGCGGGCAGGCAAGCTGACGCTCGGGGTGTTTGCCGCGGGAACATTGAAGAAGGGAGTTTTTTTGCTCGCGGCAGAGAAGACGGTCGGTGAAAATTCCCGCAAGGAGATTTTGAAGCTGCAAAAACGCTTCGGCTGTCCGCTCGTCTATGTCGAAGGGCTCGGCGAGATGGTGGGTAAGTCCGGTTGTGTGCTTGCGGCGGTGAGAGACAGAGGGTTCGCTTCGGCGATTGCGGCGGCGCAGCCGCTGTCGGAATAACGGCGCACAAGCGCGTCATTGAATTGAAAAAGGCAAGACCCGAGGGCTTCGCAAGGGACCTTCGGTGATGGAATGGAGGATGCATGGCATACGATAACATCGAAAAACTGGGCTCTCTTTTGGGAGAAAAGGAGCTCCGCGCTCTGTTGAAAGCGGTGGCGGCAAGTGACAGACAGCTTGCCGAGCTGCTAAAAAAATTGGGGGAAATGGAGGCGGAGGCGATCAGAAAGCGGGCCGAAGAAGCGCAGAAGCGGGAAGAACAGCGTATCGCGGAAGAAGAAGCGGCACAGGCTGCGATCCAGACGCAGAAAAAAGCTGAAGAATTACCTGCCGAGCCGATGCAGTCCGCGGCGAAGGAAGTTTCCGATCAACCGGAGGAAACACCTGCCGTTGCGGCGCAGCCCGCGGCAGAAAAGAAGCCCGCCTCGCCTGCAGATCAAACACAGACCCCTGCTCCGGAGCGTTCCGTGCAAAGAACTTCTGTCGAACAGGGAAGGAAAGGAGAGGGGGAACAAAGAACGGCCTATTCCGCTCGTCCGCAGACGCCGCAGCAATATCCGCCTCGTCAGCCTCGTCCCGGCGATCGGGGAGCGGGAGTCGTGCAGCGCCAGGATCGCCCTCAGCGTCCTGTCTACCGTCCCGAACGTCCTGCAGGGGGACCGTCCCCCTCTTATGGCGCGCGTCCCTCCTATGGCGCCCGTCCGCAGGGAGGCAGTCGTCCCATGACGGGAAGCGGGCAGCGTCCGCAAGGCGGAGGCCTTCGCACGCCGGCGGGGGAACCGAAATTTTTCCGTCCGCAGAGCGGGACAACGCCCGTGATCGCACCGCAGAGAAGAGAATTCTCTGCGCCAAAAAAATTTGAAAAAGCCTATGTGGAAAAACGGCCCGTCAGCAAACGCGCCCTGCAGAAACAGCAGGGGGCAAGCGTGGGGGATTTCGATGAGGACAAGAGCGGGTATCGTAAGGCGCGTTTTGCCAAGAAAGGCGCAAAAAAGGAAGTGCAGACGATCAAGATCGATCATGCGGTCGTCACGAGCCGGGATGTTCCCATCAAAGTGCTCTCGGAAAAGATCGGAATCTCTGCAGTGGAGATCACCAAACGTCTTTTCAAAAACGGCGTCATGAAGACGGTCAACGAGTCGGTGGACTACGACGACGCCGCATTCATTGCGCTTGAACTCGGCATCGATCTCGAATATAAGCCGGAAAAGACGGCGGAGCAGACGCTGTTCGAAGAACACGGCGCGGACGAGTCGGAAAATACCGTGCCGCGTGCGCCGGTCGTGACCGTGATGGGACACGTTGATCACGGAAAGACGTCTCTGCTGGATAAGATCAGAAAGACAAACGTGACCGAAGGAGAAGCGGGGGGCATCACACAGAGCATCGGCGCCTATACCGTGTCTTTGGGCGAGGGCAAGAAGATCACTTTTATTGACACCCCGGGGCATGCGGCGTTCACGGCCATGCGCGCTCGCGGCGCCATGGTGACGGATATTGTCGTGCTTGTCGTGGCGGCGGACGACGGGATCATGCCGCAGACGGTGGAAGCGATCGACCATGCGCTCGCCGCGGATGTCCCGATCATCGTTGCGATGAATAAGATGGACAAACCGCAGGCAAATCCCGAAAAAGTCAAGCTCGGGCTCATGAATTACGGATTGGTCCCCGAAGAGTACCACGGCGATGTCATCGTGGTCCCCGTTTCCGCAAAAACAGGAGAGGGCATCGATCAGCTTCTCGAAAATATTTATCTTGTTGCGGAAATGCGGGAGCTTAAAGCAAATCCCGATCGCCGCGCGAAAGGCGTGATCATCGAAGCGAAACTCGACAAGGGGAAGGGCCCCATGGCGAGCGTGCTGGTGCAGAACGGAACGCTTCACACGGGAGACAACCTGATTTCCGGTACGACGATGGGAAAAGTCCGCGCCATGATCGACGACAAAGGAAGGACGGTCAAAGAGGCGGGACCTTCTACCGCGGTCTCCGTTCTCGGATTGGAGGATGTGCCGAATGCGGGCGATGCGATCTTTGCCGTGGAGCAGTCTCTGATGAAACACGTGCAGGAGGAACGCAAGACCAAGCAGCGGGAATCCATGATCCGGGAGACGACGAAAGTTACGCTGGACGACGTATTTGCACAGGTTGCCGACGGAAAGATCAAAGATCTGAATCTCGTCGTCAAAGGAGACGTACAGGGATCCGTCGAGGCGGTGAAAAGTTCGCTCGAAAAGCTCTCCAATGATGAGGTTCGGGTTCGGGTCATCCATGCGGGCGCGGGCGCGATCAACGAAAGCGACGTCATGCTTGCCGATTCCGCAAATGCGATCGTCATCGGATTTAACGTGCGGCCGGACACGAAGGCAAAGGCGCTTGCCGAACGAAGCAAGGTGGACGTGCGGACTTATCGCATCATCTATGAACTGCTCGACGATATGGAGGCGGCGCTGAAGGGAATGCTTGCGCCCAAATACCGAGAAGTTTATATGGGGAAGGCGGAAGTCAAGCAGACCTTCAACATCACGGGAGTCGGCACGGTTGCGGGCTGTTTCGTGACGGAAGGAAAACTCGTTCGCGGCGGGAAATTGCGTATTTACCGCGACGATGTCATGATCGTCGAAGGCGGCGTCAAGCAACTGAAGCGTTTCAAAGACGACGCAAAAGAAGTTTCGGGCGGCTTTGAATGCGGTTGTGCGATCGAGGGATTCAACGACATCAAGGTCGGGGATTTCATCGAGTGCTATCTGGTGGAGGAGATCAAAGCGGTATGAAGGGAACGCGGATCCAACGGGTAAACAGCGAATTGCAACGGGAGATCTCCGCCGCGATCGCAGGTGCGCTCCGAAACAAGGAGCCTTTGCTCAAAGGCATCATCAGCGTGACGGAAGTGGATACGGCTCCCGATCTCAAGACGGCGAAGGTCTATGTGAGCGTTTTGGCTCCGACCCAGGAGGAGCAGAAGACCTCTTTGCGCATTCTCCGCGAAAATGCGGGGTTTGTCCGCAACGAACTTGCGGGTGTGATGCGGACACGCACGGTTCCCCGTCTGACTTTCGAAGAAGACGGAAGCATGGAGTACGGTTCCAGAATGGACGCACTTCTTTCAGCGCTGAAAAAGGACGAATCATGAATTCAATCGAAGAAATCGCCAATGTATTGAAACGATTGAAGAGCGCGGTGATCTTTACGCATATGCGGCCGGACGGGGATACTCTCGGAAGCGGCATGGCGTTGTCACGCGCTCTTTCTCTGCTTAAAATCAGGAACGAGGTCGTCAATGAGGGGGAAATTCCGGAAAAATTTCTGTTTTTGCCGGGATTTGACCGCATCGGAAAAATCCCCGCGTCGGATGCCGAAGGATACATCTGCGTCGATGCGAGCGAGGAGGCGCGCCTCGGAGAGTTACAGAGAATTTATCTTGCGGGAGCGAGAAAGGGAAAGGTAACCGTCAACATCGATCATCATATTTCCAATACCCGCTATGCAAAGTACAATTTTGTCCGTTCGAGGGCGAGCAACTGTGAAAACATCGCCGATCTCATTGCCGCGATGGGGATTTCGCCCGATCGGGAAATCGCTCGCTGTCTGATGGCGGGGATCGTCACCGATTCGGGAGGATTCTCGCACGACGATGTGAACGGGGATACCTTTCGGGCGGCGGCAAGGGCGGCGGATGCGGGTGCAAGCGTATGTGAGATCACGTACCGTCTCTTCCGCGAGCAGTCCAGAGCTCGGGCGCAGCTGTATGCCGAGACGATTTCCCGTCTCCGCTTCTTTTTGCAGGACAGATTGGCGGTCGCGCTTGTGACACAGAAATCGTTGGAGGAAAACAAACTCAGGCAGGATGCGACGGAGGGAATTGTCGACTTTGCGCTGTCCATCGACTGTGTGGAGGCGAGCGTCTGTCTTATGGAAGTGAAGCGCGGTCAGTATAAGGCGTCGCTGCGTTCTAAGGGGAAAGTCAACGTCAACGAGGTTGCGGGCGGATTTGGGGGAGGAGGACATATGCTTGCCTCCGGCTGTATGCTGTTCGGAGCACTCGAAGAAGTGCTCGACCGCCTTTCGTTTGCCGTCTCCCGTCATTTGGAGGACGCATGACGGGATTTCTCAATATTTGGAAGGAAGAGGGCGTCTCGTCTGCCGCGGCGGTCAATCGGGTCAAATGGCTGACACGAGAGCCGTGCGGACACATGGGAACGCTCGATCCGCTCGCCTCGGGAATTTTGCCTGTCGGGATCGGGAAGGCGACGCGGCTGTTCGATTATTTTTTGCAAAAGAGCAAGACATATTGCGCGTTCTTTCGGTTCGGCGCGACGACGAGAACGCTTGATCGGGAGAGCGACGTCGAGCCGGGCGGCCGGATCCCGTCTGCGGCAGAGATCGAGGAGGCTTTGAAGGCGTTTACGGGAGAGATCGTTCAGGTCCCTCCCGCCTACAGTGCAAAGAATGTGGACGGAAAACGCAGCTACGAGCTGGCACGTGCGGGCAGAGAGGTCGCGCTCGCGCCCGTTTCCGTACACATCGATTCCTTTCGCCTTCTTGAACAGACTGCGGCGGACGAATTCCGCTTCGAAATTGTCTGCGGAAAGGGGACGTATATTCGCGCGCTTGCCCGCGATCTGGCGGCGGTGCTCGGAACCAATGCCTATATGAGCGGATTGGTGAGGACGGCATGCGGTGCTTTTACGCAGGAGCGGGCGGTGCGGCTTTCTTCGCTGAACAGGGAAAATTGGAGAGAATTTATGATCTCCGTGCAGGACGTGCTTCCTTTCCCCGTTTGCGAGAGTTCGGACGAGCGGCTCTTGCACGGATTATCTGTTCCGACGCAGTTGGAAGACGGGAGATATCAGCTGTTTTTTGCGCAATCCTTTTATGGTCTTGCGCGGGCGGAGGGGGGATTTTTGAAGGCGGAGAAAAAGTTATGCTGAACGTTCTCAGACTCGGAGACCGTTTCGACAGTCCTTGCACATTGCTGTTAGGCGGATTCGACGGGTTTCACATCGGACACGAAACGTTGCTGCGGGCGGCACGCGAAATAGGGCTGCCCGTCGGACTGACTGCCGTCGGAGGAGGGAAGGCGGGGGGAGAGCTCTTTCTCTTTTCTGAACGGGAGCGCATCTTTGAGCGGCTCGGCTTTTCGTTCTGCATCGAACTTCCGTTTACGGAAAGACTGAAGCAGACTTCGGCAAAGGATTTTTTGCAGCAGATTTTCGATCGTGTTTGCGTTAAGTTGATTGTTTGCGGAGAAGATTTCCGATTCGGGAAGGGAGCGGAGGGGACGCCGGCATTGCTGAAACGGCTTGCGCCCTGTCCCGTCCGCGTACTGCCTCTGCAATATGAGGACGGAGAAAAGGTTGCGTCCGGGCGAATCAAACGGCTTCTCGGGGCGGGGGAGCTGTCTGCGGCAAACAAGCTGTTGAGCGTAAATTATTTTTTACACGGAATTGTCGAACATGGGCGGGAAGTCGGCAGAACGTATGGATTTCCCACCGTCAATCTTTCACTGCCCGCAGAGAAATTTTCTCTTCCCGACGGCGTCTACGGCGGCGTGGTCCAAACGGATACGGGAAACTATCCCGCGATTATCAATTTCGGTGCACGTCCGACGTTCGGCGTGGAGGAGAGAAAAGCGGAGGCCTATCTCGACGGTTTTTCCGGAGACCTTTACGATCAAACGGTGGAGATCGTTCCGAAGGAGTTCTACCGTCCCATACGGAAGTTTGATACAAAAGAAGCGCTGAAGGAGCAGCTTGAGTTGGATATCAAGCGGCTGCGAGAGAAGGCGCGGGAGGAGTAAAATGATTAAGTTCGGACCGAGCGGGAACAGCGAGAGCTTTTTCGAGGCGGGATTTGAGCATACCGAGGACGCCGCCGCATTTGTTGCGGAGCGGGGGCTGGACTGCTTTGAATATTCCTTCGGGCGGGGCGTTCGCATGACGAAGGCGAAGGCTGAGAGCATCGGCGCGGCGTTTGCGGAACGGGAGGTGGAGATTTCCGTTCATGCGCCTTATTTCATCAATTTTGCCAATCCGGACGGAGAGATGGCGGAAAAATCCTACGGCTATGTGCTTGACAGCGGCAGGATGCTTCGCACAATGGGCGGAAAGCGCTGTGTCTTTCATCCTGCCACACAGGGAAAAGACGCGCGCGAGACGGCATTTGCCCGCACTGCGGATCGCATGAAGGTTTTGCGCGATCTGCTGTATCTCAACGGACTGGACAGTCTGATGTTCTGTCCCGAGACGATGGGGAAATTTGCGCAGATCGGTACGGCCGAAGAAATCACTGCTCTGTGCGAGATCGATCCCGTCTTTACTCCCTGCATCGATTTCGGGCATCTCAACGCCCGCGGGCAGGGCTGTCTGCGCGGCAGAGAGGATTACAGGAGAATTCTCCTTCCGATGATCGAGCGGCTGGGATATGAACGCATGAGGCATATGCACGTTCATTTTTCCAAGATCATGTACGGACCGAAGGGGGAGATCCGACACCTGACGTTTGCGGATGATGTGTACGGTCCGGAATTTGAGCCGCTTGCGGAAGTGCTTGCGGAATTGAAATTGGAGCCCTACATCGTGAGCGAGTCTGCGGGAACGCAGGCAGAGGACGCGGCGGAGATGAAACGCATTTATGCCGATGTCATGGCGCGTGCCGGTCAATGAGAAAATCCTCTCGGGAAGGGAAAATCCTGTTCGAGATTTACGAAATTTATTGACTTGCAACCCCTTTTTTGGTATAATAAAGCCATGCTGACGGAGAAATTACGGCAAATCTTCCGTGAAACAGGCACGGATGCGATTTTTTTGGAGACGGACTATCTGCGAAGATATGTCACCGGATTTCATTCGACGGACGGATATGTGCTGCTCGACGAGGAGAGCTGCCGTCTGATTGTTGACCTGCGGTATTATGAGGCGGCGGAAAAGGCGCTCCGCGGAAGCGAGATCTCCGTCGTGGAAGGATCGCTTTCCAAGGCGGAGGAGCTTTTGGAGGGCTATATGGTCCTCGGCGTTCCCTATCCCTGCCTTTCATTCGAGCGGGCGGAAGCCTTGCGAAAAAAAGGACATATTCTCAAAGATGCGATGCCTGCGCTCAGAAAGGCGATGCTCTATAAAACGGAGCGCGAACTTTCTCTCATTCAGAGAGCGTGCGAAATTGCAGAAGATGCATTTAATCTTCTTTTGCCGGAACTCAAAGAGGGGATGACGGAGCGGGATGCCGCGGCTCTGCTCGAATATCATATGCGTTCACTGGGCGCGGAAGGCACCTCTTTCGACACCATTTGCGCGTTCGGCGCAAACGGGAGCGTGCCGCATCATGCAACGGGTTCGGCAAAGCTCAAATTCGGCGATCCCGTCCTGATTGATTTCGGGTGCAAAGCGGAAGGATATTGTTCGGATATCACGCGGACCTTTCTCTATGGGGACGACGGCAAACACGCCGATTTTAAGAAGGCATATGCGGAAGTGTATCAGGCGCACGAACTTGTGAAAGAGCAAGTCAGAGCCGGTATGACGGGGCGGGAAGCGGATGAAGTCGCAAGGGCAAGTCTGCGGAAAGCGGGGCTGGATCGGTTTTTTACCCATTCTCTCGGACACGGCATCGGATTGCAGATCCACGAATATCCGACGCTTTCGCCTCGCAGCGAAAGCGTCTTGGAAGACGGGATGGTCTTTTCGGATGAGCCCGGCGTTTATTTTGCGGGAGAGTTCGGGATTCGGATCGAAGACAGCGTGCAGATGCGGAACGGAAGGGTGCAATCCTTCATGGGAAAGACGGAGAGAAATCTCGTGATCTTATAAAAACTGAGAAAGAATTATCTATAAGGAGATCGAAACAATGGCACAGATCATGGCAGGCGATATCAGAAAGGGGACCACGTTCGAATATAAGAGCGGCGTTTATACCGTAACCGAGTTTCAGCATGTCAAACCCGGGAAGGGTGCGGCGTTCGTTCGTACGACACTCAAAAACGTTGTGACGGGGCAGGTCCTTTCGGACGAGACTTTTAACCCGACGACAAAGCTCGAGACTGCACAGGTTGAAACCAAGAAAATGACCTATTCCTATACGGACGGCGAATTCTACTATTTCATGGACGAAGAATTCAACCTCACGCCGCTGAATCTGAGCCAGGTGGAGGACGCGCTTCGCTATATCCGTGAAAACGATACGGTCACGGTCAAGTTCCTTTACGGCAGTGCGTTTTCTGTGGAACCGGAAAATTTTGTAGAGCTCAAGGTCATCGAGGCGGAGCCCGGCGTAAAGGGGAATACCGCTACCAACGTCACTAAGGCGGCAAAGGTGGAGACGGGCGCAACGTTCCAGGTTCCCATGTTTGTCAACGAAGGAGACACGATCCGTATCGATACGCGTACGGGCGAATATATGAGCCGGGTCTGAGTCCCGGAGAAAAGGGGGTTACGGCGTATGCGGTTCGTTGCGCAACGAGTCAGAAGCGCCTCCCTGTATGCAGACGGTCAGCTCGTTTCCGAAATCGGACGCGGGCTCGTCGTCTTTTATGGGGTAAAAGTCGGCGATACCGAACAACAGGCGGAAAAATGCGCGGAAAAAATCGCCGCGCTCCGCGTCTTTGCAGATGAGAACAAGAAAATGAATCGTTCCGTCTCGGAGGCAGACGGGGAGGTGTTGCTTGTTTCGCAGTTTACGCTGTACGGGAGCGTAAAGAAAGGGAACCGCCCTTCTTTTACGGAGGCGGAAACTCCGCAGAGAGCGGAGGAGCTGTATCGCTTTTGTACGGAAGCGCTGTGCCGTCTCGGCATCCGCGTCAAGACGGGTGTCTTCGGGGCGGATATGCAAATCGTGCAGAACAACGACGGTCCCGTGACAATTCTCTTTGAAATCTGAAATCGGAAGTTTGGGAATCAAAAGAAGGAAGACTAGGATGAAGATCACATATCTCGGTACGGGCGCGGCGGAGGGGATCCCCGCACAGTTCTGTCATTGTCCCTATTGCGAAAGAGTCAGAAAAAAGAAATTTAAGGGAACGGAAGTGCGTTCCCGTGCGCAGGTGCTGCTGGACGGCGAACTTTCCGTTGATTTTTCGCCGGACGCATTCTATCATTCAGCAGTTTTGGGTGCCGATCTGTCCGCCATCCGTTATTTGGTCGTGACGCATTCGCATATGGACCATTTTTATGCGCACGATTTCGTGTTGCGCGGATATAAATACGCGAAGCAGATGACCGTTCCCAGGCTGGAGATCTATGGCAACGAGGAGGTCTGCGAGGTCTATCGCGAAAGCGTGCGGCGGGAGATGCGCGAGGAGATCGGCGCGGCGATTTCGCTGCATCCCGTCGACGCCTATGAATCGTTCTCCTGCGGCGAATGGACCGTTTATCCGCTCGCGGCGCGGCATACTTCCGTCGATCCGCTTGTTTTTCTGTTTGAAAAGGGAGGGAAGCGTTATCTTCATCTCTCGGATACGGGCGTCCTTCCGGAAGAAAACGACGACTATCTGCGTTCTCTCGAGCGGCGGCCCGTCGATCTCATCACGTTTGACTGCACCTTCCTGTGGGAATCGGAAGGGGAGAATTTAAGGCACATGGGCTTAAAAGAGAACGAAACGGTGTTCCGCCGATTGGAGGAGATCGGTCTTGCCGACGGGCATACGCAAAAGGTGATCACGCATTTTTCTCACAATGTAGCGCCCACTTCGGCGGCATTGCGGCGGGCGGAACGGGAATACGGCGTGATCGCCGCCTATGACGGGATGTCGATCGAGATATGAAGACGCTGTATCTGAGCGATCTGGACGGAACGCTTCTTCGGGGAGATCAGCGGCTGAGCGATTACACGCGTTCTGTCGTCAATCGCCTGGTCGATCGGGGCGTGATCTTTTCTTATGCGACGGCGCGCTCCTTTGAGACGGCGTCCAAAGTTGCGGCGGGACTGAGGACGGGGGCGCCCGTCATCGTGCACAACGGGGCGCTGACCGTCGGCGCGGAGGACGGACACGTGTTGTCGAAGACACAGTTTTCCGCGCGCGAAAGCGCGGAAATTTTTTCTGCGTTCCGCAAAGAAGGGCTCTTTCCCGTCGTCTACTCGGTCCATTCCGGAAGGGAGATCTTTTCCTATCTGCGGGAGGCGTGCGGGAGGGCGCAATGGGAATTCATTTTATCCCGAAGGGGGGATGAACGGGAACGGGAGGTCTTTTCGGAGGCGGATGCGCTCAGCGGAGAGGTGTTTTATTTTACCTGCATCGACAGGGAGGAGAAACTTTCCCGCATCGACAAGGAGCTTCGGACGCGGTTCCGCTGTCTTCTTTCGAGGGATATCTACACGGGAGAATGCTGGCTGGAGATCATGCCGGAGAAAGCATCCAAAGCGCATGCCGCGCTCGCCCTGAAAGAGGCGCTCGGCTGTACGCGCATTGTCTGTTTCGGCGATCAGGTAAACGACGTTCCTCTTTTTGAAATTTCAGACGAATGCTACGCTGTCGAAAATGCGGCGGAAGAGCTGAAGCGGTTGGCGACAGGCGTGATCGGATCTAACGAACGGGACGGCGTGGCGCGGTTCCTCGAATCTCGGTTTCATGCGGAAAAATAGCGTGCGGAGGGAAAAATTTGTCTGAACGCCGTAAAATTGCTTGACACATTTTTTATTATCGGTATAATTTAATGGTGATCGTGAGATCGCAGTCGATGAGGTGTAGCGCAGTTTGGTAGCGCGCTTGGTTAGGGACCAAGAGGTCGCGTGTTCAAGTCACGTCACCTCAACCAGACGTCCGCAGAACGGGATTCTGTTCTGCGGACGTTTTTTTACGCCGTTTTTTGAACAATTTGCGCTCAAACGCTTGACTTATAGAACAATATCTGTTATTTTACTTTTAATAAACCGATGAGGCAGAGAAGTAGCGGGCTGTCTGCGGATCTTTCAGAGAGCTTCCGACGGTGTGATGGAAGCAGATCCGATGCGCGTGAATGGACTGCCGAGGGCGGAGGGGAAACCGACAGGGAGTATCTTCCGACGGGACTCTCCCGTTACAGAGAGAGGACATTTCAGTGTCTGAACAGAGGTGATCTTGCAAACGCGCTGACTGCGAATCGCAAAGATCATGAAATCGGGTGGCAACACGGTATGATTCGTCCCGAACGAATCATACCGTGTTTTTTTGTCAAATAATCTAAACGGAGGTGTGTTATGAGTGGAAAAAAAGTTCCGTACAAGATGTATCTGTCGGAAGAGGAGCTGCCGCGCTGCTGGTATAACCTCAAAGTATATGAACCGGCAAGGCATCCTCCCTTTCTCAATCCCGAGACGAAATTGCCCTGCACGGCCGAGGAGCTGGAACGGGTTTTTTGCAGGGAATGCGTGGCGCAGGAGCTTAACGAACGGGATGAATGGATTGAGATTCCGCAGGAGCTGCGGCGGTTTTATCTGACTTTCCGCCCTTCGCCGCTCGTACGTGCTTATTTTCTCGAAGAACTTCTGGATACGCCTGCAGAAATCTATTATAAATTCGAGGGCAACAATACTTCCGGATCGCACAAGCTCAATTCGGCGGCGGCGCAGGCATATTATGCCAAAAAGCAGGGCTTGACTTCCGTCACCACAGAGACGGGTGCGGGACAGTGGGGAACGGCGCTCTCCATGGCGGCGGCTTTTTTCGGTCTGCATCTCGACGTGTTTATGGTGAAGATCTCCTCCGAGCAGAAGCCTTACCGCAAGGAAGTGATGCGGACTTATGGGGCGAACGTCATTCCGTCGCCTTCGGATACGACGCGC
The DNA here is from genome assembly GCA_944372525.1 of uncultured Clostridia bacterium. Classification (GTDB taxonomy): domain Bacteria; phylum Bacillota; class Clostridia; order Christensenellales; family Borkfalkiaceae; genus Gallimonas. The sequence continues at coordinate 28,452 of CALVZL010000006.1, read as the reverse complement.
GCGGGAAGAAAACTGCTGGAACAGTTTCCGGGGACGGGCGGTTCGCTCGGCTGCGCGATTTCGGAGGCGGTCGAACGGGCGGCGGAGACCCCGAATTGCCGCTATGTGCTCGGCTCCGTGCTCGACCATGTGCTGCTGCATCAATCGATCATCGGACTGGAGAGCAAAATCGCGCTTGACAAATACGGCATTGTCCCCGATCTTGTGATCGGGTGCATGGGCGGCGGATCGAATTTCGGGGGTCTGCTCGCACCCTTCCTCGGCGAAGTGCTGAAAGGACGGGCGAAGACCCGTTTTCTCGGGGTGGAGCCGAGCAGTTGTCCCTCGCTCACGAGGGGGAAATATGCCTATGACTTTTGCGATTCCGCTCAGATGACGCCGCTTGCAAAGATGTACACCCTCGGGTGCGGATTTATGCCTTCGCACAATCATGCGGGAGGGTTGCGCTATCACGGCATGAGTCCCATTCTTTCCGCGCTTTATCACGGCGGCTGTCTCGACGCGGTGGCTGTCGGGCAGAGGAAAGTGTTTGATGCCGCAGTAAAGTTTGCGCGCTGCGAGGGGATCTTGCCTGCTCCGGAGAGCGCGCATGCCATCTCCGCCGCGATCGACGAAGCGATTCGCTGCAGGGAAGAGGGACGCAAGGAAGTGATTTTGTTTGGCTTGACGGGTACGGGATATTTCGATCTTTCGGCATACCGCCAATACAACGACGGGACGCTGGAAGACATTATGCCCGAAGAGGAAGAACTTGCCCGCGGATTTGCGACGATTCCCTCTCTCACCTGAGCGCGCCCTTCTTTTTCTGCGTGCGGGGGAAGAAGGGGAGGGTTTTTGTTGACAATTTCTTTGTCAGGCGCTAAAATAGAAGAAAAAACCAAAGGTCTTGCTATGTATTACAGAACGCATCATTGCAACGAATTGCGCAAAGAGGATGCCGGAAAGCGGGTCAAGCTCTCCGGCTGGTTGGATTCCAAGCGCGACAAGGGCGGTTTGCTCTTTGCCGTGCTTCGCGACTTTTACGGAGTGACACAGGTCGTCTGTTCTCAAGAGCCCTGCCTGTCTCAGCTTCGCTCTATTCCGACGGAATCTACGGTATCCGTCGAGGGAACAGTTGTTTTGCGCTCTTCCCCCAATGAAAAATTACCCACGGGACTTATCGAGATCGTACCCGAAAAAGTGGAAGTGCTGGGCAGAAGAAGTGTTGCGGCGCTCCCGTTCGAGGTCTCTCATTCCACCGAAGCGGGAGAGGACGCGCGCTTGAAATATCGTTTTCTCGATTTGCGCAATGCTGCCGTGCGGGACAAGATCATTCTTCGCTCCCGTATTATTTCCGATCTGCGGAACCTGATGACGGAGCGCGGGTTTTTTGAGATCTCGACGCCCATTCTGACAAGTTCTTCTCCGGAAGGAGCGCGGGATTATATCGTGCCCAGCCGCGTGTATCCGGGAGAATTTTATGCTTTGCCGCAGGCGCCGCAGCAATATAAGCAGCTTTTGATGTGTTCCGGCTTCGATAAATATTTCCAGATCGCACCTTGTTTCCGCGACGAAGATGCGCGGGCAGACCGTTCTCCGGGGGAATTCTATCAGCTGGATATCGAAATGGCGTTTGCAACGCAGGAGGATGTGTTCGGCGTCCTTGAAGAAGTGCTTCCTCCCGTCTTTTCCAAATATTCCGGCTGGGCTGCGGATCGGCCGCCGTTTCGGCGCATTGCCTACCGCGACGCACTCGAACAGTTCGGCACGGATAAACCGGATCTTCGCAATCCTCTGCGGATTGCCGACGTCTCGGCGCTGCTCGACGGTTGCGGATTCGCTCTGTTGGAGGGCAAGGTCGTCAAAGCGGTCGTCGTTCCCGCTTTTTCTCAGACCAGAAAATTCATCGACAAGACGGCGGAGGATTTCAAGATCAAGACGGAAGGCGGTGCAATGTATTGGTTCCGACTCGACGAAAACGGAGCGCCGGTCGGAGGGGTCTCGAAGTTCCTTACGGAAAAGATTGCCGCACTTCGGGAGAAACTTTCCCTGAAGGCAGGCGATTTCGTTGCGCTTGTCGCGGAAGAAAAACTTTCTCTTGCGCAGAAGCGGGCGGGGATCTTGCGGACCATGCTCGGTACGGGATTGGGGCTGCTTGAGAAAAATGTCTTCCGATTTTGCTGGATCGTCGATTTTCCCATGTATGAGATCGGAGAGGAGAGCGGCGAGCTGGAATTCTGTCACAATCCGTTTTCCATGCCGCAGGGCGGCATGAAGGCGCTGGAGGAGCAGGATCCGCTCGAAGTGCTTGCCTATCAGTACGATATCGTCTGCAACGGCGTGGAGCTGTCGTCCGGCGCCGTCCGCAACCATGATCCGGAGATCATGCTCAAAGCGTTCTCGCTCGTGGGAATGGATCGGAGCGCCGTGGAGAGCAAATTTCCCGCGCTTTACCAGGCGTTTGAATACGGCGCGCCCCCGCACGCCGGCGTTGCGCCCGGCGTAGATCGGATGGTCATGCTCATCTGCGATACGGTGAACATACGCGAAGTCATCGCCTTCCCCATGAATGCCAAGGCGCGGGATCTGCTGATGAACGCGCCTTCCCCGGTAGAACGCAAACAGCTGGAAGAAGTGCATATCGAGATCGTGAAACCGAAAAAATGACAAGGCAATATGCAAAAAGTCCTCCCGAAAGAGGACTTTTTTTGTAAAAAACGGGTCTTTTTTTTGTGCGCCGTCATAGAATACAGTGTGGAAACCAGCTTTCAGGAATTAAAACGAAAGGAAGTCGTCAATCTTTGTGACGGAAAATCTTTGGGAAAAGTCTGCGATGTTGTGTTCACGTATCCGGAAGGGAAGGTGCTCGGTATCGTGGCGCCCGGCGGAAAAGGTTGTCGCTGGGGGAAGGCAAGCGTGTTTATAGAGCTGAAACAGGTAAATAAAATCGGCGTGGATGTTGTGCTCGTCGATTTGAAGTCTGCGCCCAAACAGGGAAAGAAAAAGGGAAAGTGGTTTGACGGATTCTTCTCGCAAGAGAGCGCCTCTTCTTCGGAAAGAAGGGATTTCGGGGAATACGAATAGCGAAAAGTTCATCTTTGAATAGTATTATGTTATACATAATGCATGTTTGACATGAAAAAGCCGCCCGTTTTGAATCAACGGGCGGCTTTTTGTTAGGATTGTTCGGAGATCGGATAGCAGTCGCATAATCTTCCGTCCGGCAAAAAGCCCGTATCCGAACATTTTTTGCAGGAATATTTTGGCAAGAGGTCTTCTTCGGTCATATTCAGTCTTTGGAGCGCTTCGCTGCGCGTTGCTTTCAGCGCGAAAATCCTGCTTTGTATCGCGGAAAGAGAGGCGGGATCGAACACTTCGGCGCGGGCAAGGTCGACCTCCGCCTTTTTGAGTGCGGCATCTGCCGAGCGGAACCGCTCATCTTTTTCCGCTTCCGCCCTTGCTCGTTCCGCATACGCTTCGGCTTTTTGGCGGAGTATTGCATAATGGCGTTCCCGATCGCTTTTCTTATCGGCGGCAACGGCGGATTCGCTGCGAGATTGTGAAGCGTTTGAGGCGGGAGCGCGTTCGGGAATTTGTTCTGCGGAAAAGACGCCGCTTCGTTTCCACTCCGAAAGCAGTTTGTTCATATAGGACAGGGGAACGGCAGCGGTTGCGCTCCGCTTTGCCGCTTCCAAAATCATGGAGTCGGAAAAATTCCAGCTCTTCCATGCGCGGATCATGTCGAGCGCGGATTGTGTTTTTTTGACGGCGCCGCATACGGATTGGAGAGATTGCAGCAGTTTGAGCTGCCGCTCTCTATTGGCACAGTATTCTCTGACACTCCCTTCGTCCACGATTCCCTCCGCATAAAGGCTGTCGAGAAGGGCGTCGAATTCGGAAAAGTCGTAACGGAGTTTAAACGCAAAAGAGGCGAGGACGGAAAGACTTGTTTTATCGTAGCCGCGTTCTGTCCAGCGGACGGCATATTCTTCCATGTAGGCGCGGGGATTCTGCACCTTTACGCCGAGCTTGCGCGCGACGAGGAAGACGAGGTCGGCAAGTTCTTCTCTGCGCGCGAGGTATTCCTTTGTCTCCGCTTCGGTGAAGAGGTTTCGTTCGCGCAGTTCTTCCGCCATAAGATCGAGGGAGGCAAGGGATCCTTTTTTCAGCGTGGCGGCACATGCACATAGGGCGGAAAATTCGATTCCCGCTTCCCGCCACTTGTCCAGAAAACTGTAGTCGCTCTCCTGCGGTTTCCGATAGATTCCGAGCAGAGCGAAAAGTTTGGAAAGTTCCCGCTCATGCGAATGAAAGTCGGCAAGTTCCCGCTCCACTTGTTCGTAGGTGAATTTATGTTCTCCGCAGAGTTTTTTTGCCTTGTTGAGGATATGCGAAGCGGAAAGTTTTGCGCCGTCTTTTTTTGCGCAGTATTCGGAGATGAGCAGCAGCGCTTGGGGTTCCATGGGATTGTTTTCGAGGAACTCCAAGATGCGCTGCATCTCGTAGGGTTTGAAATCTTTTCCCGCTTTTTGCAGCTGTTTGTACAGTTCTTTGTTGAATTCGGCGTATTTTTCCGCGCGGATCGGCTTGGGTTTTCCGATCGCCGCATTGACGGGAAGATACTCTACAAAGAGCGGATCGCGCGAGAGGATGCGTACGAGATCGCATTCCTCCCAAAAGCCGAAAATCTCCGTAAGCTGTTCGGGAGAGATTTTGAGCAGTTTTGCGCAGGACGCGGCATCGAAATCCTCTCCGCAGCTGCACAGATACAGCCCGTAGAGGTAGACCCGTACGGCGTCTCCCGTTGCCTGCGGCAGATATTTCGTGATGAACTGATTTTCCACCGTCGTGTACATATTTGCGGTGAATTCTTTAGAAAAGGTGCTGAAAGCCATACATTATCTCCGGCAGATACTTGATTTTTTCTTCCGTTTGATGTATAATCAGTATAACACATCTTGCGCGCAAAAGCAAAGATTTTTTTGCGCGGGAAAGAGATCGGAGCTTGCGGCAAAGGGAATGAACATTCTTCATACATCGGATTGGCATATCGGAAAACGTCTCATGGACAGAGAGCGCCTTCCCGAGCAAGCGGAGGCGCTCGACGAGATCGTCCGTATCTGCGAAAAGGAGCAGGTTTCGCTCGTGCTTGTCGCGGGAGATGTATTCGATACCTTTCTTCCGTCCGCAGAGGCGGAAGAGACCTTTTACCGCGCCGTAAAAAAACTTGCCGGAACTTCCCGTGCGGTCGTCATCGTAAGCGGGAATCACGACGACGGAGTCCGCTTGTCTGCCGCCTCTTCGCTTGCGGAAGAGCAGGGGATTTATATTTTCGGAAATAAGCCGCGCGTTTTCCGAACGGGCGGAGATCGCCCCGTATGCGCCGTGGAGGCGGGGGAAAACAGCCTTGTGATTCGGGATGCGGCGGGCGAGAAGGTCTATCTCAATGCGCTTCCCTATCCGAGCGAAGCGAGATTGCGCGAAGAAAAGACGGAGGAGAGCTTTCCGCAGAGGATGGAGCGCTGGATCGCGCGGGGCGAAGCGGGGTATCGCGGCGACATGCCGCATATTTTTCTGTCCCACCTCTTTGTGGCCGGGGGCAGGACGAGCGACAGCGAACGGGATATCGATCTCGGCGGTGCGCGCGCCGTGCCGCTCTCCGTCCTTCCCAAAGAGGGATATGTTGCGCTCGGGCATTTGCATCGCCGCCAGCGCGTCGGTGAAAACGGGTATTACAGCGGATCGCTCTTGCAGTATTCTTTCGATGAGGCGAATACGCAGAAGAGCGTTGCCCTGATCAAAACGCGCGGAAAAGAGATCGCGGAGTTTTGCGAAATTCCCCTTTCCGCAGGGAAAAAATTAGTCCGTCTCGAGTGCAACGGCGTGGAGGAGGCGCTTGGTCTTCTCGGACGCTACGAGGGATGTTTTGTCGAGCTGACTCTTCGCCTCGGCGCGCCGCTTTCCGCGCAGGAAACGCAGGCGCTTCGGGAAGCGAACGACGGACTCGTTTCTCTGATCGTGCGGGTAGAGGGAGGAGAGCGCATGCAGGCGGTCAGCCGTTCAACGCTCGGCTCCAAAGATCTGTTCGTGCAGTATTACCGTTCTCTGTTCGGAGAAGACCCCGCGGCGGAGCTTGTGACTTCGTTTCTGGAGCTGTTGGAGGCGGAGGCATGAGACCGGTTTTTCTTGAATTTTGCGGGATCAATTCTTTTTCGGAACCCGCGCAGATCGATTTCCGCTCTCTGCTGGAATACGGCATTTTCGGGATCTTCGGGGATACAGGGTCCGGCAAAAGCACCATTCTCGATTGTATCGGGTTTGCGCTTTACGGCGGCGTGGCGCGTTCGAGATCGGGGAGCGTTGCCGATGTGATCAACGATCGTTCGGACAAAGCATATGTTCGGTTTGAATTTGAGATCGTTTACGACGGAAAGCGCAGGCGGATTCGTGTGGAACGGGAGTTGAAACGGAAAAATGCCGTTCAGTCCGTTCGGGTCTATGAATATAACGACAAGAATGCCGCCGTTGCTCTTTCGGAAGGCGTGCGCGAGAGCAACGCCTTGCTGGAGAAGATAATCGGGCTGGAGCAGAAGGATTTTGAGAAGTGCATTGCTCTTCCGCAGGGAGAATTTGCGCAGTTTGTAAAATCTTCGCGTTCGGATCGTCTCAAGCTCATCTCCAGGCTGTTTGATTTGGAAAATTACGGAGAACGGCTGGTAAAAAAGGCGAACGCGCGCTGTGCGGCCGCGGCGGAAGCGCTGCGTCTGCTGCAGGCGAGGTTGGAGCCGTATGCCGACGCAACAGAACGGGCGGTAGAGGAGCGGAAAACAGAGATCGCCCGTCTCGAACAAGAGGAAAAGGAGCGCAAGCAGACGCTTTTCTCGTTGCGGGAGGAGGAAAAACGCCGTGCTGCTCTGTTTGCAAAAAAACTCGAATTGGAAAAAATCATGCGCCGCATTTCCGCGCTGGAAGAGCAGCGGGAAGAGATGCGGATCCTCGGGGAAGAACTCGGCAGGCTCGACCGCGCCGCAGAGGCGGTGAGAGTCGGAAGAGAGGCGAGGAGAGCGCTGCAGAGCCATGCGGAGAGCGAGAGCGGATATACGCGGGCGGAGGAATGCAAAGCACGCGCGCGGCAGCGCATAGAGGCGATCGCGCAGTGGGACGCTTCTCGGGCGGACGAAGAGATTGCGCGTCTGACCGAACTTTGCGTTCGGGCGGAACAGGAAGAGAACAATCTCAGAAAAAAGACGGAAACCGAGCGCGCGCTCACGAAGGCGCGGGCGGAATATGCCGCCGAAGCGGAGCGGTTCAAAGAGTTTTCTTACGAGCGGGAACGGCAGGCGATCGAAGAACGGCTTTCGAAACTCGGAGACGGAGATTTTTTCGCGTTCGCCGGGGAACAGGGAAAAGCCGCGCTCCTGCGGGAGGAATATGCGGTCTTTGCGGGCGAGCTGGAGGACGTGCGCTCCCGCTATCGGGAAGCGGAAGAGGGACTGATCCCGCTGATCGAAAAATATACCGCGCTGTCCGCAGGGGAGAAAATAGATTTTTCCTCGCTCGGAGAAAAGTATCGGGAACGGGAAAAGGAACGGAGCGCATGGAACGCAGCGCTCGTGGAACTGGAAAAAAAGAACGGGATCTGCCGTGCGCATCGGGAGCGCCTGCAACAGCTCCAGACGGAGGGCGCCCGCCTCAAAAGAGAATTGGCAGAACTGTCCGCGGCGGGAGAGGAAACGGAAAAACTGCCGCGTGCGGAGGAAGCGAAACGGCGTCTTGCCGAAGAAAAAGCGAAACGCGCGCGTTTTGCAAGGGAAAAGGAATCCGCGCAACGGGAATATGCGGATGCATGTGCCGCTTTTGCGGCCGCAGAGGAAAAACGCGCCGCTGCCCGGCGCTTGGCAAAGGAAGCGGAAGCGCGACTGAGCGAGGTGCTTTCGGCATGCGGCATGCGCAGACCGGAGGAAGCGGAAGCGCTTATCGGCAAATACGGAGATGCGGAACAGTCCGCCGAACGTCTGCGCCGCTACCGCGAGGAAACCGCTGCCCTGTGCGCGAGGAGAGAGGAGCTGAAGGGAGAGATCCTGCCCGAAGAGACGGAACAGACGCTGGAAGCGTTGCGGGCGGCGCTGGCAAAGCGCGAGAGCGAGTATGAAGAGACGGTGCGGAAACTGGCGCTCGGCAGGGAAGAGTTGCGCCGTATGAACGAGGAGCTGGAGCGTAAGCGGGAACTCGAGCGGGAAGGCGTGCGGCTCGGAAAACAGGCGGAGACGGCGGAACGACTGAAGAAATTGCTGGAAGGGAATAAATTCATGGATTTCGTGGCGGAAGAGTATCTGCAAAATGTCGCCGCCAATGCGAGCGGGCGGTTGCTGACTCTGACAGACGGAAGGTACTTTCTTCGCTACGAGGGCGGGGCATCCGGCTTTATGGTCGGGGACAACTTTAACGGAGGAAAAGAAAGAGGAGTCTATACTCTTTCGGGCGGAGAGACCTTCCTCGTTTCTCTTTCTCTTGCGCTGGCTCTTTCGGCGGAGATCTGTGCGAAGTCGCTGCGGCCCATTGAGTTTTTCTTTCTCGACGAAGGATTCGGAACGTTGGACGAGCGGCTCGTCGATACGGTGATGGACAGCCTGGAACGCCTCAGGGACGAGAACTTTTCTGTCGGGATCATCACGCACGTCGAGGAGCTCAAGCACCGCATCGAGCGGAGGCTCTTCGTCAGAAAGGCGAACGAAGAGCATGGATCGAGAATATATGCGGAATGAGGGATTCTATTTGTGAATACGATTTTAACACCCGTAACCTTATGGAAGGATTTTGACGATACGCTTCCCCTTTGCGAGGAGGTGCTCTTTGAGCAGACGCGAGAGAGTTTCCTTTATCGCGAACTATATTTTCTCGGAAGAAAGACGGAGTACGGCAGAGTCAAGATTTATGCAAAATATTACCGTCCTCTCTCCGTCAAGGAGTGTCCCGCCGTACTCGTGATGTTCGAAGCGGGATTTCCGTGCGACGAAAAGTTTGTCGGGTACCTGCTTTGCCGCGGGTTTGCCGTGCTTGCTGTCGATTATTGCGGCGACGTCGGCATGCCGGGGCGGCATACGATCTATCCCAGAGACGTCGATTATGCCAATTATTCCAGAGTCGGACGGGCAATGGACTATGTGGACGAGACGGCGAAAGAGACAAGCTGGTACGAATGGACGGCGGTTGCGCGTTATGCGGCGCGTTATCTTGCCGATTGTCCCGATGTAACCCGTCTCGGCGCGATCGGACTCAGGACGGGCGGGGAAATTTTGTGGAAGATTGCCCCTTACGCACCGATCTCCTGCTTCATTTCCGTCTGTGCGGCGGGATGGCTTGCCTATCGGGATATGGAAAAATTTGCCGACGAGGAGAACCGCATTTTTGATGAGGAGCGGCATCGTTTTATCGCCGGCATCGATTCGCAGAGTTATGCGCCGTATGTCAAATGTCCCGTCCTGATGCTTTCGGCGATCAACGACAAAAAATGCAATTACGATCGGGTCTACGATACCTTTCAGCAGATCAATCCCGACGTCGAAAAGGCGATACTCTATTCCGCGCACGGAAACGGGCTGATCGGCAGCCATTCCGTGCTGAATATCAATTTGTTTCTCGATAAATTCCTCAAAGGACGGTCGGTTTATCTGAGCAAGCCCGCAAATTTTTCCTTTACGGAGGAAGAGGACGGAGACCTGAAGATCCGTGCGAGTTATGATCCGCAGGGAGAGATCGAGGAATGCGGAGTTTTCTTCACCGAAAAAATATCGGAATTCCAGGCTCGGGATTGGACGCGTGTCATGGGGAATCCCAAGGAAGGCGGGGCGGATAACATTGTTACGATTCCCCTCGACGTCTGCGTCGGCTGTAACAAAATGCTTGTCTATACGTTTGCGCGCTATTCCAACGGGTTCAGCATCGTCTCGAAAATTCAGGAGATCAAGCTTAAAAGCAACAGAAAGAAAGGGGTGTTGAAGAGCCGGATCCTTTACACGAGCGAGGACGAGACGACCGGATTCGCAGCGTTCCGCCGCCGCGCGCTTTCCATTGCGGATTGCTTTGCCGACGGAAATCGTTCGGAGGTGACGTTGCGCCGCGGTTTCGGCGGGATCATGGGGATTTCTTCTTTGAACGGCATCATCTCCTATCGCGTGAGTGAACCGCGTTACGCGCCGCCGGAAGGAGCGCTTTTCCAATTCGATGCTTACTGTGCCGCGGATGCGGGACTGGAAGTTGTGTTTTATACGGATGCCGAGGAACGGACGGGGTACAGTTTGCATTGTTTTGTCGAGGGCGGCGGAAAATGGAAAAAGTTTTCTTGCGAAAGCACAGAATTTAAATCGGAGCGAGGTGTGACGCTTTCGGAATTTTCCAAGGTGGTTTCGGTCGTCTTCCTGGGAGAAAACGATGTTCTCATCAACAACGTCATCTGGCTTTGAAATGCGTCTCGGAGAAATCATTCGCACACGCAAACCGCATCCCTGCGGTTCCGACCGATGGGAGATTGTTCGGATCGGGGCGGACATCAAAATCCGCTGCCTTGCCTGCGGAAGAGTGGTCATGCTGACGCCCGACGAACTGAAAAAGCGGATGAAATCATCCGGAAAGGAGAATTAAATTGCTTTATTCTCGTCCCGAAATGCTCAATAAACGGAGAAATGCTTCGCGGGCGGCACAGATTTTCAGTTGCGTTCTGATTGTCGTGTTATGCGGCTTTTTTCTCTTTCACATTTGGTTTCTCAACCACTATGTTCTCGTGGAAGTCGACGGGGACTCTATGCAGGAGACCTTGCAAGACGGGGATTTTCTCTATATCGAGATCGGCAGAACGGCAGAACGGGGGGATATTATTGTCATAGACGTCACACCTGCAGTCGGGAAAGACGACAGCGGAAATAATACGTTGTATATCAAACGTCTGATTGCCAAGGGCGGAGACGTTGTTCGCTGCGACAACGGCGTGGTCTCCGTCCGTTATGCGGGGGAGAATGAATTTACGGTGCAGGATGAGCCATATGCACTGGGAAGCCCCCGTGATTTCGGTCCGGTCGAAGTGGGAGAGGGAGAAGTCTTTTTTTTGGGAGATAATCGCGAAAACAGCAAGGATTCGGGCAATTTTCTCGGGTGTCTTCCCGAGGAAAACATTTTGGGAGTTGTGCCGGAGTGGTCCGTATTCTGCAAGGATGTTCTGACCGGCTTTTATCAGACATCGGAAAAAGTGCAAAAGAAGCTGTTCGGATGGCTTCTGAACGACTGAGGAATAAATCATATTGGAGGATTTTGTTGTATGAAAATTCAAATTACTGCCGACAGCACTTGCGATCTGGGAGTCAACGCTGCGGCGCGCGGAATCGAGATTGTTCCGCTCACTGTGATTTTGGGCGACCGATCTTATTTGGACGGCAAAGACATCGTACCGCAGGATATTTTCAACTATGTGGAAAGGACGGGAGAGTTGCCCAAGACCGCCGCGCCGAGCATCGGGGACTATGAGGAGGTGTTCAGAAGTTATGCGGATTCAGATACGACGGTACTTCATTTCAGCATTTCGAGCAAGGCTTCTTCTTCGCACGAGCATGCGGCAGAGGCGGCAAAAGCATTTCCCGGCAAAGTCTTTGTCATAGACAGTCTCGGCCTCTCCACGGGACAGGGATTGCTTGCCATGAAGGCTGCGGATCTGAGAGATGAGGGGAAGAGTGCGGAGGAGATCGTTTCCGCCGTCAAAACGCTGGCAACGCGGGTAAATACTTCTTTTGTCCCCGATCGGCTGGACTATCTCTATAAGGGCGGCCGCTGTTCCCGCCTGACGATGTACGGCGCGAACCTTCTTAAGATCCATCCGCTTATCCGGATGCGGGAAGGCCAGCTCATTCCGGGCGCAAAGTACCGCGGGAGCATGGAAAAATGCATCGCCGCCTACATCGGCGATCTCGTTAAAGAATATCCGAAATACGATCGCACCCGTTGTTTTATCACGCACAGCCATGCCGACGAAAGCGTGATCGATGTTGCGCGGAAACTGGTACGGGAAAATTTCGATTTCGAAGAAACTTTGGAGACGGTCGCGGGTTCCGTCATCACGGGACATTGCGGCAGAAATACGCTCGGCGTGCTCTTTATCGCAGAAGAATGAGGAGATTCCCGCGCGGGAGAGGAGAATACTGTGACGCAGTTATATTCTGACAGAGATTTATACGAAGCATATCGGCAGAAGAGGAAGCTGCTGTTCGGACTTTTGTTTGCCACGGCACTTTGGCTGGTCGGATTCTCCGTATGCATTGCGCTGTATGTCATGCTGCCATACAACGACCCGAACGGAACTTGGTATACCGTTGCCGCATGCGTATGGACGGGACTTTATCTTTTGTTCTGTTTTCCCTATCTCGGCATTTCCTACAAACGCTGCCGCGCGTATTATAAGATGCTCACTTATATCTCCGTCGGGCTCAAAGAATATTTTGTGGCGCCCTTTGCCTATGTGGACGATTGGACGACGCACGACGGCGTCGACGTGAACGTCGCCGTATTTACCGTGCGGGGCGTGAAACGCGACGAAGAAATGAAACGGCAGATTTTTGTGGACGGAGAGAAGGATTTTCCGCCCTTTGAAGAAGGGGATCACGTGCGCATGATCACGCACGGAAATCTTTTGATCGCCTATGAGATCGACAGAAAACCGCAGGACGGGGAGGGATGTGAATGAGAGCGGTCATAACGGTCACGGGTACGGACCGATGCGGCATTATCGCAAAGGTAAGCAATTTTCTGTATGAAAGAAAGATCAACATTGAAGACATCTCTCAGACGGTGCTGGGAGAACAGTTTGCCATGATCATGATCGTCGACCTTGCGGAGAGCGGGGAAAGTATTTCCGCGCTTGCGCGCGGGTTGGAGCAGGCGGGAGAAGAGATCGGCATGAGCGTTCGTCTGCAGCACGAAGATCTCTTCAATGCCATGCATAAAATTTGAGAACGGTGCCGACATGCTGAGCAAATACGATATTTTGGAAACGATCGAGATGATCGAAAAGGAACATCTCGATATCCGTACGGTGACGATGGGGATCTCTCTCCTCTCCTGCGTGCGGGAAAACGCAAAAAAGACGGCGGACGCCGTCTGCGATCTGGTCCGCCGTAAGGCGGAACGGCTGGTCGGCACGGCGGAAGAGCTTTCCCGCGAATACGGGATCCCGATCGTCAACAAACGCATTTCCGTCACGCCTGTCAGTCTGATCACGGCGGCGTTTCCCGAGAAAAGTCCGATCGTCGGACGGGCGCTTGCGCAGGCGGCGGACGAACTGGGCGTCGACTTTCTCGGCGGATACTCCGCACTCGTTCACAAGGGAACGGCGGACTATGAACAGATTTTTTTGCAGACCATTCCCGAAGTGCTGAGTACGACTCGGCGGCTTTGCGCTTCCGTCAACGTCGGATCGTCCCGCTCCGGTATCAATATGGATGCGGTGCGCCAGATGGGCGGGATCGTGCGCGAGACGGCAGAGCTCACGAAGGAGCAGGATTCCATGGGATGCGCCAAACTGGTCGTGTTCTGCAACGCCGTGGAGGATAATCCCTTTATGGCGGGTGCTTTTCACGGAACGGGCGAAGGGGATACGGTCATCAATGTGGGTGTGTCCGGTCCGGGCGTCGTGCAGCACGCCTTGAAATTTGCGCCCGAAGCCGATCTCACCGAAGCGGCGGAGATCATCAAGCGCACGGCGTTCAAGATCACGCGGGCAGGTCAGCTCATCGCGCGGGAGGCGGCGAATCGACTGCATGCAAGGTTTGGGATCGTCGATCTGTCTCTTGCGCCTACGCCGGCGCGCGGCGATTCCGTTGCACACATTCTCGAAGAATTGGGGCTGGAGGTCGTCGGCGGTCACGGTACGACCGCTGCGCTCGCCATGCTCAACGACGCAGTGAAAAAGGGAGGCGTGATGGCGTCCTCCCGTGTGGGAGGGCTTTCCGGCGCATTTATTCCCGTGTCGGAGGATATCGGCATGATCGAATCGGCAGCGGCGGGAAAGATTACGCTGGACAAACTCGAGGCGATGACCTGCGTCTGTTCGGTGGGACTGGACATGATCGCCATTCCCGGCGACACGCCCGCTTCCACGATCTCTGCGATCATTGCGGACGAAGCGGCGATCGGCATGATCAATCAGAAGACGACGGCAGTGCGCGTGATTCCTGCGATCGGAAAACGCGTGGGCGACGAGGTGAATTTTGGCGGTCTGCTCGGAAGAGCGCCTGTCATGCCCGTTCACGGCGGTTCGGCGGAAAAATTTATTTCGCGCGGGGGGTTGATCCCCGCGCCCATCCACAGTTTTAAAAATTGACAGAGCGGAGGAATATCAAGTGGAAAGATCGGAAGTCAGTCTGCAATACAAATGGAATACGGACGATATTTTTGTCGGCGACGAGGCGTGGGAGCAAGCGTTTTCCGCGTTGGAAGGGCGGGAAAATTTCGACGTTTACCGCGGCAAGTTGAACACGGCAGAAAATTTGCTCTCCTACTTTAAGGCGCAGGAATCGCTGACCGTCAAGGCGATGAAGGTGTATCTCTATGCCTTTCTGAAACATGACGAGGATGTGCGGGTCACAAAATATAATTCTGCGTTGGCGCGCGTCATGAATTTTTTTGCGCGGCTGGATGCGGCGACTGCGTTTGCCGTTCCGGAGATCACCGCGCTGCCCGAAGAAAAGCTGCTCGAACTGATTGCGGACGATCGTCTGAAAGATTACGATTATGGACTGCGCCGCATTCTTGCCAAAAAACGCTATATCCTCAGCGAACGGGAGGAGCGCATTCTTGCGCAGACGGCGGAGCCGATGTCGACGGCGTCCGACGTATTCGAAATGCTCGATAACGCGGAGCTGCATTTGCCCGAGATCGAATACGGGGGCAAACGCGTGCCGCTCTCCCACGGACTCTATTCCCTCATCATGAGCGGGCAGGATCGCGCAAAGCGCACAGAGGCGTTTGAGTTATACTATAAAGCTTACAGGGGCATCCTCAATACGCTCGCGACGACCTATTACGGCAACGTCAAAAACGACATTTTCTACAAGAATGTGCGCGGATACGATTCCTGCCTTCAGATGGCGCTCTTTGAAGAAGACGTGGACCGGAGCGTCTATGACAACTTGATTGCTGCCGTAAATGAAGCGACGCCTGTCATGCATCGTTATATGGCGCTGCGGAAGAGGGTGCTGGGCTATGAAGAAATGCATATGTACGACATCTATCCCTCGCTCGTGGAAAACGCGGAGCTTGCGCTCTCGTTTGAGGATGCCTATGAACTCGTTCTCAAAGGCCTCGCGCCGCTCGGCGAATCGTATCTCGTCCTTCTGAGAAAGGGGAGAGAAGAGCGTTGGATCGACGTCTGCGAGACAGAGGGAAAGCGCAGCGGCGCCTATTCCATCGGCATCTACGGCAATCATCCCTATGTGTTGCTCAATTATCAGAAGACGACGCACAATGTTTTTACGATCGCGCACGAAATGGGGCATGCTCTCCATTCCTACTTTTCCAATTCGGCACAGCCCTGTTCCAAGGCGGATTATAAAATTTTTGTGGCGGAAGTTGCGAGCACGGTCAACGAAGTTCTGTTGCTGAAGTATCTTCTCAAAACGACGCAGGACGGTAAGCTCAAAAAATATCTGCTCAACTACTTTATGGATATGATCCGTACGACGCTCTTTCGTCAGACTCAGTTTGCCGAATTCGAGGAGCGGGCGCACGAAATGGCAGAACGGGGCGAGCCGCTCAACAAAGACAATCTTTCGGCGCTCTACTATGAACTCAACCGCAAATATTACGGTGATGCGGTGACGCACGATCGGGATATCGAAATCGAATGGGCGCGCATTCCCCATTTTTACCGTTCGTTTTATGTCTATAAATATGCAACGGGCATCACCGCGGCGATCTGCATTGCGAACAGAATTCTGCGGGAAGGGGAGCCTGCCGTTTCCGATTATTTTGCCTTCCTTTCGGGCGGTTGCAGCACGGATCCCGTTTCTTTGCTGCGGCTTGCGGGAGCGGACCTTACGGACAGAAAGACGTTTTCCGCCGCAATGGATGAATTCCGCGATACGCTTGAAGCCTTTGAAGCGTTCTGCTGAGATTATACGAGAGAGGAAATGTGAGAATGGCAATCAATCAAATGCCGCATAATTCGGATGCCGAAGAGGCGCTCCTCGCCTGCATCCTGATCGATTCGGAAGCACAGGCGGATCTGCTGGAAATGCTTCGCGAAGGGGATTTTTATCAGGAATCTCATCAGGTCATCCTTGCCGCGATGAAAGCAGTTTACGGGAGCAGGAAGCCTGTCGACATCGTGACGCTTACCGATCGGCTCGAACGGGAGGGGAAGCTTGAGCGCGCGGGCGGCATTGTCTACATCACGGAGTTGGCGCAGTTCATGCCCTCCGCCGCTAATTATCGGCAGTATTTTCAGATCGTAAGGAGAGACGCGGTCAATCGCGCGCTGATTCGTGCGGCGAAAGAAATTGTCGAGAACAGCATGAAGGGATATGAAGAGCGGGAGGCGGTCGCTTTTGCGGAGAAGCTCATCTACGATATCTCGAAAAAGGAAGACGGTTCCACGCTCGAAGACATGACGGACGGAGAGATCATTCAGCAGGTGATCGGGAAATTCGAAAACATTCAGGCAGATCCCAATGCGTTTCGCGGCGTCGAAACGGGATTTCGTCCCTTTGACCGCATTACAAACGGATTGCAGCCTTCTGATCTGATCGTGCTTGCGGCGCGTCCCGGAATGGGAAAGACCTCCCTTGCGATGAACATCGTAGAGAATGCCTGTCTGAAACGGAACGGGGTCGCCGCCGTGTTTTCCCTTGAAATGCCGAGAGTTCAGATCGTACAGCGTCTTTTGTGTTCGTATGCCGACGTGAGCATGGAAAAAGCGCTTTCGGGCAAACTTGTCCAAAAAGACTGGAAACGGCTCATGCTTGCGAGCGATCGTCTGCAGAAAAGCAAGGTATTCATCGACGATTCTTCACGCGTCACGCCCACGGAAATTCTTTCCAAGTGCCGCCGTCTGAAGAGCAGAGAAGGCAGGCTGGATCTCGTCATGATCGACTATATCCAGCTTATGGGCGGCGAAAGCAAATATTCGAACAGCGAGAACCGTCAGCAAGAGATCGCCTCCATCACCCGCGATCTCAAGATCATGGCAAAGGAGCTTAACGTTCCCGTGCTTGCGCTCTCTCAGCTGAGACGGATTCAGACCAAGGAGCCGCAGCTCTCCGATTTGAGAGAGTCGGGCGCAATCGAGCAGGATGCGGACATTGTAGTGTTCATCAACCGTCCCGAGGCGACGGCGACGCCGGAAGAGATGGCAAAAAAGAGCATCGTCAAGGGAGCGGCGGAATTGATTATAGCCAAACACAGAAACGGAAGCTGCGGCAGAATTCAGCTGCGGTTTATCGGTGAGAGTACTAAATTTGTCGACGTGGATGCACAGGGAGAACCGAACGAAGAGCCTCAGTATGTGAGGAGGACGCCGGAATTCGGCGAAAATCCGAGTGCGGAGCAATCCTTTCCGCCGCAGGACGGAGGGGAAATTCCGTTCGACTGACGGAGGGCAGAATGCAGACGGTGATTGCGGGACCGGAACGGGACTGGCTCATACGGGCAAAAGAATACATTTTGGCGGGAGAAGTCGTTGCGTTTCACACCGAAACCGTTTACGGACTCGGCGCCGATGCGCGCAACGACAAAGCGGTGCGGCGTATTTTTGCGCTCAAGGGGCGGCCGGCGGATAATCCGCTGATCGCGCACGTGCATGCGGATTATGAGATCAAGCGGCTTGTCGACGAGTTTCCCGCTTATGCGGAAAAACTTCGGCGCGCCTTCTTGCCCGGACCGCTCACGCTGGTATGTCCTTCGACAGGGAAGGTGAGCGGGTTTGTATCCTGCGGACTCAATACGCTTGCGATCCGGGTGCCTTCCTCTCCGGTCGCACAGGCGTTCCTGCGGGAAGTCAATCTCCCGATCGTTGCGCCGAGCGCCAATCTTTCGGGACACGTCTCTCCGGTAACGGCACAGCATGTGTTTCAGGATTTCGAAGGAAAAATTCCCCTGATTCTCGACGGGGGAGTTTGCGAAGGAGGCATCGAGAGCACGGTTTTGGATTGTACGGGTCCCGTCCCGCGCATTCTGCGCGCAGGACTTGTGACCCGGGAGATGATCGCGGACGTTGCGGGAGCATGCGAAGTCTATTCCTTCCGCAGCGGAGAAAAGCCGAAAAGCCCGGGGCTTGCATACCGACACTATGTTCCCCATTGCAAGACGGCGAGTTTTTCGGCGGAAGAACTGTCCGATGCCGTTGCGCTCTATCGAAAGGAAGAACAGGAGGGGGGCAAGCCCTGTTTTCTCTGTGAGAACGGTCTGGTCAAACAGCTTGCGGGATATGCCGTTCTCGATCTCGGCGAAAATGCGGAGCAGATGGCACACAGACTGTATCTTCATCTGCATACTGCCGAGGAGATTGCTACGCTCCTCATTGCAGTGCTTCCCCGTCCGCAGGAGGGCGGAGTAATGGACGGCGTGCTCAATCGTCTGACGCGGGCGTGCGGAGGGGGTCATGGCGTATAAGAAGATCATATTCGTTTGTACGGGTAACACATGCCGTTCTCCGATGGCAGAGGCGGCATTCCGAAAAGAACTGAAGCGGCGGAAGATCGTCGGATTTTCCGTGCGTTCGGCGGGACTGCATGCGGAAGAGGGGGCGCCCATGAGCGGAGAAAGCGTGCAGGCGCTGCGCGAGGCTAAGATTCCTTTCCGCGAGAAATTTGCCTCCAAACAGCTCACGCAGCGCATGATCGCAAGGGCGTTCGCCGTCGTGTGCATGACGGATCTTCAGCGCAGGAGATTGCAGAAATATTCTTCGAACGTGACGAGTTTCTATGCGCTCTGCGGCAGAGAGATCCCGGATCCTTATGGGGCGGGGATCGACGCCTATCGCGCAACGCTCCGCCGTATTCGGGAATGTTTTCCCGCGATCATCGCCGCACTTCGGATGGAGGCGATCAGCGAGGAGGAAAAGGCGCGCAAAGCGCAGGCGGCGGCAGCCCGGCAGGAGAGCGGGAAAAGACCGGAGAAAGACCGTACGGTCCGGAATACATAAAACAAATCAGATCAGGAGGGAAACAGAATGAAAGTGGCAATCTGCAGCGATCACGGCGGGCTTACGCTGAAAAACGCGATCGCAAACCATCTTGCGGGAACGCAATACGAGACGGTGGATTTCGGAACAAAAAACTACGATTCCTGCGACTATCCGGATTTTGCCTTTGCGGCGGCGGAGGCGATCGCGCGCGGAGAGTGCGAAAGGGGGATCTTCGTTTGCACTACGGGGATCGGCATCAGCATCGCCGCAAACAAGGTGAAGGGGATCCGCTGCGCGCTCTGTACGGATGCGACCTGCGCGAGACTCACCCGCGAACACAACGACGCCAATGTGCTCGCGCTCGGAGGCGGGATCGTCGGGGAAAATCTCGCGTTTGACATTGTGGATACCTTCCTTTCGACGGAGTTCTCCAAACTGGAAAAACATCAGAGAAGAATAGACAAGATCACCGGCTTTGAGAAAAAATATCTCGGCTGAACGCTGCGCCGCGGCGCTCTTCCGGCGTCGGCTGCCGGAGCGGTCTATCGGGGGGACAGTCCATGACAAAAGCGCTGAAAGATAAAATTATCGAATCTCTCACCTCTATATTGCCGATCGCCCTTATCGTCATCGTGCTGAGCATCACGCTCACGCCGCTCGATACGGGGACGTTCGTGCTCTTTTCTGTGGGAGTTTTTCTGTTGATCGTCGGTACGGGGTGCTTTACGCTCGGCGCCGACATGTCGATGCTCGTGATCGGCGAGAAGATCGGTTCCGCCATGACGCATTCCAGGAAAGTGTGGCTCATCGCGCTGCTCTCCTTTGTCATCGGCATCATTGTCACGATTGCCGAACCCGATCTGCAGATCCTTGCGGAGCAGGTCCCCGCCGTGGCGCAGAAGATCCCGGCGCTGGGGAACTATCTCCTCATTCTCACGGTGGCGGTGGGCGTCGGGATCTTCCTCATGATCGCCATGCTTCGCATCGTACTCCGCATCCGCCTGTCTGTGCTGCTGATATTCTTTTATGCGATCGCGTTTGCACTGAGCATTTTTGTGGCTCCGGAGTTTTGGGCGGTCTCCTTCGATTCGGGGGGCGTGACGACGGGCCCCATGACCGTTCCTTTCATCATCTCGCTCGGCGTCGGCGTTGCCTCCATCCGAAGTGATAAAAAGGGGCAGGATGACTCGTTCGGTCTCGTCGCGCTTTCTTCGGTGGGGCCGATCATTGCCGTATTGACGCTCGGCATCGTGTTTGACATCGAGAATGTGGAATATACCCTCAGCGAGCTCGTCGCCGTCGAGAATACGCACGGCGCTCTGGTGCAGTATCTTCACGGATTTGCGGATTACACACTCGAAGTGCTCGTCGCCCTCTGTCCGATCGTTGCATTTTTCCTTGTTTTTCAGATTGCGACGCGGTCGTTCCACCGAAAACAGTTGCTGCGGATCATTGTCGGATTTTTGTATACCTTCGTGGGCCTGGTGCTCTTTCTTACGGGGGCAAACGTCGGATTTATGCCGGTCGGAACGGAAATCGGGCGCACGCTTGCACAGGTTCTGGACGGCTGGCTGCTCATTCCCGTCGGCATGGTGATCGGATATTTTGTCGTTGCCGCCGAACCCGCCGTACACGTCCTCAACAAACAGGTGGAACGGATGTCTGCGGGAGCGATCTCCTCTTCCGCCATGAAAAAGGGGCTGTGTATGGGTGTATGCTGTGCGATCGGTCTGGCGATGGTGCGGATCCTTACGGGGATCAGCATCATGTGGATCTTGGTGCCGGGATATCTGATCGCGTTGGGGCTGACCTTTTTTACGCCTCCTTTGTTTACGGGAATCGCATTCGACTCGGGCGGCGTGGCGAGCGGAGCCATGGCGTCTTCGTTCATTCTTCCCATGGCGATCGGGGCTTGCAGCGCCCTGAGGGGAGAGAGTGCGATTATGACGCTGGCGTTCGGATGCGTTGCCTTTATTGCACTTGCGCCGCTGATCTCCATTCAGGTGCTCGGGATCGGATACAGCAGAAAGACAAAGAAGATCAAAAAGAATTTCCTTTCCGTCGAGGACAGGATTCTCGAATACGAGGTGATGTGATATGGCGGAAAACGAGAGGAAGGAAGGTCGGGGAACGACGATTTTACAGGGCGTTGTCGAAAATGTGAAGTCAATGGGAGAGCGCGTAATCAAGCCGTCGCCTATCCGTCAGCCGGGACGGGTCAAATTGCTCGTCAGCATTGTCAACGAGAAAGACGACAGAAAACTTACGGAGCTTTTGAACGAAAGTTCCATCGGATTGAGTTTTAAGTTCGCGGGAACGGGAACGGCGCATTCTGCGCTGTTGGATTATCTGGGCATCGGAGAGACGGAAAAGGCGGTCGTGATCGCCGTTATTCCGGAAAACGACGAAGAGACGATCATTCGGGAAATCGGAAAAGAACTCAGCCTCTATCTTGTCGGGAAGGGGATATCCTTTACGATTCCGCTTTCCGGCGTATCGGAGATCGTGGCAAACGGGATTGCCGCCGAGGCAAAGGAAAAGACGGCGGAGAGGAAAAAGGTGATGAAAGACGCGGAAAGAAAATATGATCTGATTATTGCGGCGATGGAGGCAAATCATCTTGACGAGGCGATGGAAGCGGCCCGCGCCGCGGGCGCCGCGGGCGGGACCATGATCCGTGCGCGTTCGGTCGAGAATGAAAAAGCGGAGCAGTTTATCGGGATCTCCCTCGCTAAGGAGCAGGAACTGTTGCTGATTTTGGCGAAGCGGGAGCAAAAATTGGCAATCATGCAGGCGCTTTCGGATAAGATCGGATTGAAGACGGAGGCGGGTGGCGTCATTTTCTCTCTTCCCGTCGACAGAACGGCGGGAATTGCCGTTGCGGAAGATGATACGGAACGGAAGGGAAGCGGAAAAAATGCCTGAAAGACGTATCGTTGCCATCGGCGGCGGAGAACTGAAAAACAAAGAGACGTTCCGAATCGACTCTTATATTGCGGCTGAGGCTAAAAAAGCGGCGGGCGACCGCCGCGCATGCGGGCTGTTTCTTCCGACGGCAAGTCATGATTGTATGCCTTACTATAATACCTTCCATAAAGTATATACGGGTATTTTCGACATCAAGACGGACGTGGCTCTGACTGTCAACCGCGAAGTCGACCTCGGAAGAATGCGGGGAAAATTTGAGAAAGCAGATTTTCTCTATGTGGGCGGGGGCGATACCGTCTTTATGCTCGATTCATGGAAGAAAACCGGGTTGCTTTCTCTGATCGAAGATGCCTATGAACGGGGCGTAATGATCTGCGGGCTGTCCGCAGGGGCGATCTGCTGGTTTGAGGAAATGTATTCCGATTCCGTAATCGAAGGAGAATATGCCATCTATCCGGGCCTTGGCTGGATAAAAGGGAAAATTTCTCCGCATTATAACGAAAGAATGCTTGACTTCGACAGAATTTTGTTGTATAATCGTTCTTGCGCATGGGGAGTGGAGAATGCGGCGGCATTGGAACTTGTCGAAGGCGTTCCCGTCGGAAGCATTTCAGACGGCGGAAAAGTTTATCGGCTGGACGCTTCTTCCGGCAAGTCGGTCGAGAAAGTCATTTTTTGATCGAAGAGCGGGCAGACGGTTTTTGATTTCGGCTTTTGAGATTCTCCGTGCAGAATAAAAACACAGATGCGGACGTGGCGAAATTGGCAGACGCGCAGGTTTCAGGTTCCTGTGGGAGACCATGGGGGTTCAAGTCCCTTCGTCCGCACCAAGATAAAAAGTCGACATTTTCTGAAAACAGAAAGTGTCGACTTTTCTTTATGTAAAAACTATGTTATAAGGTAGCATTTTTATCCACTAAACAAAAAATCCTAAATCGAACATTTGATTTGGTTTAGGATTTTTTGATCCTCATTATCAACTTTTACTTATCAATAAGCGGCTTTATATGGTTTGCGTTTGTATCCAACCGATAACTTTATTATTTGACTATTTTTAAGTTTTTGTTATAATATCTATATATGAAAAACAAGGAAAATATAAAAACTAAAAACAAACGGGATATCGGATATACAATATTTTACATTATAATCTTTTTAATTGTTTCCGTTATAGGTCTTTTCGGTACCTCATTTTTTGCCTATGAATTTTTTAATTCATTATTTTTTGACATTTTATTTTTAGCTTTAGTTGTATTAATGTTTTTTGTCAGATCCATACAAACTTTTTTAAGACAAACGACGTGTTATGGAAAAATATTTACACTTACTTATTTTAATTTGTTTGCGTTGGTATTTGTCGTTCGGCCTTTTGTATCGAATAGACTATGGGTGATTGTATTATTATTAAGTTTTATCGTTGCAATAATTCTATTAATTATTTTGGCATTTAAATACATAAAGACGCCCTATAGATATTTCATTACAAAATACGAACCCATTGTTGCTATGTTGCCACTTTTACTTCTTGTGTTGCTTGCTTCAAGACAAAGTTATATTGGTTCGCAAGGAATGTGGTTGCCTGTTGTAATCGGCGGAACAATTTTGGCAATATTTACTCTTTTTATATTTTTGAAATATTTTAAAAATATTGACTATTTTTTGGAAAGCAAAAGCGAATTGATTATGTCCTGTATATTATTGATTTTATTGTGCTTTTCTATTTCTTTTGTCACTATTACCACAATAAATTATGCATTCGATGATGTTCCAACACCGGTAAGCGTACAAGTAGTGGATAAAAATATTCAATCAGGCGCAAGGCAAGTGACTTCTTTTTATTTAAAAGTCAAAATAGAAGAGAAAGAAAAAGAAATCGAAGTTCCTGTTGACGTTTACCATTCTACAGAGATCGGCGATTATATCGAAATAAAACTATATAATGGAGCTTTGGGGTACAGTTATTATATTTTTGAATATATCGGTACTGATACACCTATTGCAATCCGAAATCCAGTAGTTGGACAGCAATAGATGTTTTTCTGTTTTTTGCGATAAA
Organism: uncultured Clostridia bacterium; assembly: GCA_944372525.1. Classification (GTDB taxonomy): domain Bacteria; phylum Bacillota; class Clostridia; order Christensenellales; family Borkfalkiaceae; genus Gallimonas. The sequence goes on along the minus strand of CALVZL010000006.1, from coordinate 4,327 downwards.
ATGTTCAAAAAAAATATAAATCGCCAATAGTAACAGAGGTAGCATTTTTATCCACTAAACCCAAGAATAAACCGTGATATTGACACAATGCGTATCGGTATCACGGTTTATTTTTATATTTTCATGGGTTTCAAAAGAAGTTTACCATATTTTGGATATTGGAGGGCAAATTAGCAGTAGTGCGTTATTGATGTGCAATAATTAGCCGAGCTTGAAAGTCGTTGCAGAATATTAAACCGTACAATTTATGGGTATCGTTTGAAAAACAGGTTTGGTTTTTTGCATTCAGACGGTGTTGCAAACGATGACGTTTTTCTTTTAAAGCACCGCAATCGTCTGGGGGCGAGGCGGGCTTTGCCGATGAATAAGAAGAACTCAGAGAGGGGAAGGATAAGATAAAAAGTGGGAAAAAACGGAAGAAACGAGATAAAAGCAAAAAAAGCGGAGCGGAGTTGCTGTCACAAAACGATAGGGCCGAAAAATACGTTGACGAAGACGGAAAACAATCGCGTACCCTGCCAAACCCTGTGCGCGGTTTGCGCGCCGTTGCAGAACGAGAAAAACAGATTGAGGTAAAATGCCGTGGGGTCAGCAGGAAAATATTTCATGACGGCAGGGATCGGCACAGATCTGTCGGAGGGCAGTGTTTTGCGGAAAAGAGGAGAGAGCAAATTGAAATAAAATTATTGAGGGATGCTTATGCGAAAAGAAAACCGGAAATGCCGCTCTGCTCCCGTGATCGACAAAAAAGGCAAGGAAGAGACGGACAGCGGACGATATAAGCAAGGCATGACTTTGCTATGTTTTTTTGTAAAAACGACATATCCGTAAGCTATTTTTGCAGAGATAGTTGACGAGGTCGGTTTTTTTTATTATAATCTTTGAAAAAGGAAAGGGGTTGATTGTTTCTCATGCAAAGCGATCCAAGCGGGGATTGCGGCGAATGTAGCCGACGATTTTTGTTGACCCGCATGAATCATATCGGTCTTTTTTGTTCTTATACCGAGCACAAACGGTTTTCTTTTTTGGTTCTGAAAAAAGTTTTGCGGTGATTTTTTAAAATCGGTCTGCAAATATGAAAATCGGGAGTGATAAAGAAAGATTATGAATTTATCGAAAGGACAAATAATTGCTTATATCATCGGAATGCTGGTATGTGTACTTTTTTCGGCATTTTTTTCTGCGACCGAAACCGCATTCTCATCTCTTAATCGAACAAGACTCAAGACTATGGCAGAGGCGGGGAATCGCCGGGCCCGTCTTACTCTCTCCCTTTCGGAGCGGTATGACCGGCTGATTTCTACCATTCTCATCGGAAACAATATCGTGAACATAGCGGTGGCTTCGCTCGGCACCATGCTCTTTGTCAATTTTTACGGAGACGTCGGTGCAACGATTTCCACCGTCGTTGTTACGATCGTGGTACTGATTTTCGGCGAAATTTCTCCCAAAAGCGTTGCCAAAGATTTTCCCGAAAAATTCAGTATGTTTGCCGCGCCGCTCATTCAGCTGTTTGTTTGGGTGTTTTTGCCGCTGAATTTTCTTTTTACGATGTGGAAGAAATTCCTCTCTCTTTTCTTCAAGAAGAAAGGAGAGGACAAGATGTCTCAGGCTGAGCTGCTCATGCTCGTAGAGGAGGTTCAGGAAGACGGGAGTATCGATAAAAACGAGGGGAACCTGCTGAAAAATGCGATCGAATTCAGCGATTTGCGCGCAGAAGATATTCTTACGCATCGCGTTGATCTCGAAGCGATTCCCGTCACGGCGACCAAGGAAGAGATCGCCCGTCGTTTTGCCGCGAGTAAGTTTTCAAGGCTGCTTGTCTATCGGGATAATATTGACGATGTTGTCGGGGTACTGCATCTGAAAGATTTTTACACGGACAAAGGGATCACCGACAAACCGCTTGAAGAGATTGTGACTACGCCTATTTTCATACATAAATGGGAAAAGATCAGTCATTTACTCAAACTTTTGCAATCCAGCAAATCGCATATCGCTGTGGTGATCGACGAGTATGGCGGAACATTCGGCATTGTGACGATGGAGGATATCCTTGAAGAACTGGTCGGGGAGATTTGGGATGAACACGACGACGTGACGGAATCTTTCAAGGAACTCGGCGAAGACAAGTATCTCGTGGAATGCGGCGTCAATATGGATGATTTCTGTGAATTTTTTGACGTAAAGATCGAGAGTGATTGCAGTACGGTCAACGGGTGGATTACCGAACAGCTGAATAAGATCCCTGTGAAAGGAGACGGATTTGAGTGTATGGGACTGAAAATTTCCGTTTCCGAGACGGACGGACACCGCGTTAAATATGCCGTGGCGGAACGAATGCATCCGACGACGGAAGAGGAAAAAGCGGATTGAGTCGTGTTGGAAGATCGGGGAAAAAGGAGCGGGAGAGACCTCTGTGTCCCTCCCGCTTTTGCTGAGTCGGCATCGGTGTTTCAAGTAAAGGTTCAAAAAGGCGTAAAGCTTCAAAAGAACGGTTGTTTGAAGCATGCGGGTTTCCGTTTCCTGCGGTTGACAAAGCGCAGAGGTTGAGATATAATATCTGCAGTATATCGCTTTTCCCGCGAATCGGTTTTAAATAAAGTCGGATACGTTCGGAAGAAGACGGGCGAATGGGGAGAAAAGAGGTCCTGAAAAATGAAGGAACAACTTATGATCGTTCTCGGGTTTTCGATCATTTTTGTCGCAACGACGCTGGGAAGCGCCATCGTTTGGTTTTTCAAAAAAGATATTTCGGATAAGGTCAACGCACTTTTTTTGGGATTTGCGGCAGGTATTATGGTCGCGGCGTCTGTATGGTCGCTGCTTATTCCCTCCATGGAGGGAGCGGAAGCGTGGGGCAGATGGAGCTTTGTTCCTGCGTTTGTGGGTTTTTTGTTCGGAGGACTGTTTCTCGTGTTGCTCGATCACGTTGTGCCGCATATGCACAGCGGGACAAGCGAGGTGGAGGGTCCGCGCAGTTCGCTCAAGAAGTCGACGAAAATGTTTCTTGCCGTGACCATTCATAATGTTCCGGAGGGACTTGCGGTGGGATTTGCCTTCAGTGCGGCGGCATTGGGAGAGAGCGGGGCATTGGTTTCTGCTCTGGCGCTTGCGATCGGTATCGCCATTCAGAATTTTCCCGAGGGAGCGGCGGTCGCCCTTCCCATGAAGGCGGCGACGGGAAGCCGTCTGAAAGCCTTTCTTTACGGAATGGCGAGCGGCGCGGTGGAGCCGATCGCCGCGGTTGCGGGGTTTTTTCTCGCCTCGGCATTGACCGCGATGCAGCCGTGGTTTTTGTCATTTGCTGCGGGCGCAATGGTTTTTGTGGTGGCGGAAGATCTGATTCCGGATTCTCATCTCTCTTCCCACCCGCATTTGGGGACTTGGGGCGTGATGTTTGGGTTTGCTGTCATGATGGTACTGGACGTCGTCTTTGGCTGAATGTTTTTGCTTGAGGGATCCGTTGCAATAAGTGTGGAATAAAAACGGAAAGAAGAGGTGAAACATGCGTACGCGCGAATCGGAAGAGATGTATTTGGAGACGATTCTTGTTCTGAAGAAAAAAAAGGGAACGGTCCGTTCGGTGGACGTGGTGGAGGAACTTGATTACGCAAAATCGAGTGTTTCGCGCGGGGTCAATTTGCTCGTAAAGAACGGATTTATAACGGTGCATCCTTCCGGCGACATTGAATTTACCGAGAAGGGAAGAGAAAAAGCGCAAAATATTTATGAACGTCATCGCGTTCTTACCCGTGCGCTTGAAAAAATCGGAGCGGACGCTTCGATGGCGGAGGAGAATGCTTGCCGCATCGAACACGTCATTTCTGAGGAACTGTTTGAGATCGTGAAAAAATATGTGAACGAAACCTGAGGGATTTGTTGCCGAAGCGGGATGAAAAGCAGGGAAGAGCGCGGTTTTTCGTCCCGGTTTCAGTTTGCTCGTCCGCAAAAGCTTTTCGTCGAAGGGGATGCGCTTGCCGAAGAGGTTTGCACGGAGGGAAGCATGGTCTGTTGGCGCTTCAGAGCGAAGACGGGGCAGGCGGAAAATTCGGATTGTTTGTGCATAACAAAAAAGCCTTATGCAACTATGTTGCATAAGGCTTTTTTGGTGGATAAATAGTAACGTAAAACGAATAATTAAAACGACCAATAAATTGTAATTTATCAATAGTTTAATATTCGTCCGTTATCGTTCCATTCGCCGTACATAATACCCTTCTTTGTATTCTCGATAAATTTTTGCAATCTGCTATTATATAAATCGGGTTGTTTTTTCTTTATTTGAATTGTGTCTATGCGTACCCGCTGATACAATGGCGGAAAA
>CALVZL010000005.1 GCA_944372525.1 uncultured Clostridia bacterium | reverse complement strand
GTAAAATGGTGGTAGTTCATACAGATCTCCTTTGTGTAAATTTTGTTTCGCAACTCTATTTTACCACAGATTTGTATGAACTCCTTTTTTTTCTTCTACTGTTGCACTTAATAGTATAATTCACCATTCAAACAAAACCCCCGGAAAGATTTCTTTCCGGGGGTTTTTGCTAAAGTTTTTTATCGAGTCACCGTCAGGTCGGCTGCGTCTGACCGCGTCCGCGTGCCGTGAATGGATGCGCAGGAAAGTTTGATGCGTTCCCGCGAATGTTTTTGCAAATCCAGAAAAAGACGGACGCAAAAAGAGCGAACGCAGACCGTTTTTTGCCGCAGCCCTTTTGTGTTCGGTAAAAAATTCGGGAAAAAAGCGCGCGCGGCTGTCTGCAATTTATGATAACCGATTGACAGGCAGGGGAAATTATTGTATAATAATCAAGACAATGTCTAACTATGCCCTTCGGCAGGGGCATTTTGCGGATAATCAAGTCAAAAGCAAGAGGAGGCTGTATTTATGGTTTTACCCGTCAGCCTGCTCCTTGACGTTTCAACCGGATTAGCGGTGGCTTTGTTTCTCGTTTTGCCCGTACTCGGGCTTGCGATCGGAGGAGTCGTCGCCTGGAAGATAACAGAGCGGTACATGAAGAATGCCGCCAAAAAGAGAGCGGAACAGAAACTCGACGAGACGGAAAAGCGTGTCGGGGAAATGCTTGCGGCGGCCGCGGCCGAGAGCAAGCGGATGAAGAAGGAAGCGATCTTAGAAGCCAAGGAACAGGAAATCAAGAGAAGAAACGATTTTGAACAGGAGATGAAGGAGAAGCGTGCGGAACAGCAGCGCGCGGAATCCAGGCTCAACAAGCAGGAGGATTTGCTTGAACGCAAGGAAGCGGATCTCAACAAGAAGAGCGAAGCCCTTGAACAGCAGAAGAACAATTACGCGAAAAAACTCGAAGAGGTCGAAAAAACGCGCGAACAGCTCAGTCACCAGAACGAACTGATGATCCAGGAATTGGAACGGGTTGCGCAACTCACGAAAGAGGAGGCAAAGAAGCAGCTCACCGACGAGATCCTCGATGAGACCCGCCATGATTGCGCCATGCAGGTGCGCAACCTCGAACAGCAGGCGAAGGAAGAGGCGGAGCTCAATGCGAAGAACATCATTTCTCTCGCCATTCAGCGATGTGCGTCCGATCATGCGTCCGAGACGACCGTCTCCGTCGTGCCTCTTCCCAACGACGACATGAAGGCGCGGATCATCGGAAGAGAAGGACGTAACATCCGTGCGCTCGAAAATGCGACGGGCATCGAGCTCATCATCGACGACACCCCCGAAGTCGTGATCCTTTCCGGATTCGACCCTGTCCGTCGGGAAATTGCCCGTCTGACGCTGGAACGTCTGATCGCGGACGGAAGAATCCATCCCGCGCGGATCGAGGAGACGGTGGAGAAAGTCACCAAGGAGATCGATCAGCAGATCAAGGCGGCAGGCGAAAATGCCATGTTCGAAGTGGGTATTTTCGGGATTCATCCCGAATTGATCAAGCTCATCGGCCGTTTGAAATTCCGTACGAGTTACGGACAGAACGTCTACCGTCATTCCATTGAGGTCGCACAGCTTGCCGGGCTGATGGCGCAGGAACTCGGGCTGGACGTAAATTTTGCCAAGCGCGCGGGGCTTCTGCACGACGTCGGAAAGGCGGTCGACCACGAACAGGAGGGAACGCACATTCAGATCGGCGCCGATCTTGCCAAAAAGTACAAGGAAAACGCCATGATTGTCAACGCCATTATGGCGCACCACGGAGATGTTGAGCCCAAGACGATCGAAGCGGTGCTTGTGCAGGCGGCGGATGCCGTTTCCGGAGCTCGCCCCGGAGCGCGGCGGGAAACCGGATCCAACTATGTGAAACGGCTGGAAAAACTGGAGGAGATCGCGGCGGGCTTTGCGGGAGTCGACAAGACCTACGCCATTCAGGCGGGCAGAGAGATCCGTGTGATCGTCAAGCCGGAACAGGTGGACGACGCGCAGGCGCTGTTCCTCTCCAAAGATATCGCAAAGAAGATCGAAAACGAGTTGGAATATCCCGGACAGATCAAGGTCAACGTGATTCGGGAATTCCGCAGCGTGGAATATGCAAAATAATACGAAGACATTAGAAAAGGAGACGGATTGCCGTCTCCTTTTTTCACCTTCCGACACGGTTGCATCATAACATGAAGTACGGCAAACACCGTGAATTTACGACGGAGGATGTATCTATGAGTAGTTCCTGTTGCTATTCCGGCTACAGCTGCGGCAGCTCATACAGCAGATGCGGTCTGATCTCTCAGGCGATCGGAAATCTCTTTTCCACAAGAAATTCCGGCGGAAGCAACTGCTGCAATAATTGCTGCAACAACTGCTGCAATAACTGTTGCAACACCTGTGACAGCTGCAATAACTGTTGCAACACCTGTGACAGCTGCAACAACTGCTGCAATTCCTGTGAAAGCTGCGACTGCGGTACCTGTGACAGCTGCAACAACTGCTGCAATTCCTGTGAAAGTTGCGACTGCGGTACCTGCGACAGCTGCAACAACTGCTGCAATTCCTGCAGTTGCAGTCCGTGCAGTTCGAGCCTGAATTATTATGCCGGTTGCAGCACATATGACGCCTATTTTGCGCGTCAGTATGCGTTGAGCGGATATTGAAAATACGAGGTTCGGCGGGATTGAATCCCGGGCACATATCGGGCGGCTGTCCACAAGAATGCGGACAGCCGCTGTTTATTGTTTCATAAAAAATTTTTAGCAAATTCCCCCAAACTTCCCTTTTTCGGACGTAATTCAACTTCTTGCGCGGGCAGACATATGTTATTCTCTTCTCATCTCATTGCCAGGAGGACAGTATGACAGATACTTTGCTTTTAGATCGGCGCACCTGTATTGTGATGCATACCTGCGTTCCGGAGGGCGAGACGCTCTCTTCGCTCGTTCGGTTTTTTTCCGTCTTTGCCGACGCCACGCGTCTGCGCATTCTCTCTGCGCTTGCGATCTCTGAGATGTGCGTCACCGATATCTCACGGGTGCTCGGGATCAACCAGACGACCGTCTCCCATCAGCTTCGTTTTCTCAAGGACGCGGGAATCGTGCGCTGCGAACGTCACGGCAAAATTATTTTTTATATGCCGTCGGGAGAAACGGTCAACGAAATTTTGCTGAAAGGAGTAGAATTTCTGGGCTATTGAGCGAAAAATTTTGCAAAAACAAAAGAAAATGTTGCTCTGTTCTTGAAAAAACCGCCGAGAGCGTGTATAATAAGGGAAAACGCGGTGTATGGTATGGATGTCTTGCGCGAAAAACTCAAACTGTTGCCCGATTCTCCCGGCGTCTATCTCATGTTGGACAGGGAAGGGACGGTGATCTATGTCGGGAAGGCGCGGATTCTGAAAAACCGCGTACGCCAATACTTTCACTGCTCGCAGAAATCGGGAAAAGTTCAGGCGATGGTCGATCATATCGCCGATTTTTCCTATGTGGTCACCCCCACGGAAGTGGACGCACTCGCTCTCGAAAACACGTTCATCAAAAAATACAAGCCGAAATACAACATTTTGCTCAAAGACGATAAGACTTATCCCTATGTGGCGGTTCACACGCAGGAAGATTTCCCCCGCCTCAGCATCACCCGTCGCCTGAAAAAAGGGGGAAAATATTTCGGACCCTTCATGGGCGGGATCGGATGCAAGGAGATCATTGACGTCGCCGCTCGCGTATACGGGGTGCGGACTTGCGCGGTCAGGATCGGAGCAAAGCCGCTCAAACCATGTCTCGACTATCATCTGGGCCGCTGTGCCGCCCCCTGTGCGGGGTATTGCACCCGCGAGGAATACGCGGAGAGGGTGAGCAAAGTGCTCTCCTTTTTGGGGGGAAACTATGAAGACGCAGAGCGCTTCTTGCAGGAAAGAATGGAGAAGTTTGCGGAGCGCGAGGAATTCGAACTGGCGCTGGAGTACCGAGACCGCATTTCCATGCTCTCCAAACTGGGACTTCGGCGGATTACCGCCATGCCGCGGGACGTGGAAGCAGACATCTGGGCGTTTTTTTCGAATGGTCTGTATGCTGCGCTGAGTTTGCTTGTCGTCCGATGCGGAATCATGCAGGGCAGCCGCAATTTTTCCCTTGAAGAGGGCGCAGGAGAACGCGGAGAGCGGTTTTTGAGTTTCCTCATTCAATATTATTCCTCTCATGCCTTTCCGCATGAGATTGTCACGGACGAAGAACTCGATGAGGGACTGCTTCGGGATTACGCGCTGCAGAAATCCGGGCGGCGGGCGGAGATCATACATCCCCGCTCGGGCGTCAAGCGCGAATTGCTGGACATGGCAGAGAGAAATGCCAGGGAATATCTTGAAAAGTCCGTTTCGGCCATCGAGCACAGGAATGATATGACAAAGAACGCATGTTCCCGTCTGCAGGCGCTTTTGGGGCTTTCGAGTTATCCCAAGCGCATGGAGTGCTACGACATTTCAAATATTTCCGGCGTGGATAAAGTGGGAAGCATGGTCGTTTTTACGGACGGCGAGGCGGATAAAATCGCTTATCGGCGATTTCGGATCAGAACGGTCGAGGGTGCGGATGATTTTGCTTCTTTGCGGGAAGTTCTGCGACGTCGGCTCGCAAAGCTCGGGACGGAGGAAGAAGAACGATTTCCCAAACCGCAGCTCATCATCATCGACGGCGGAAAGGGACAGCTGTCGTCGGCGGAAGAGATCGTGCGGGAGTCGGGCGCAGAGGGGATCGAACTCATCGCGCTGGCCAAGCGCGAAGAAGAGATCTTTACTGCGCGGGGCGGCGTGCGATTGGAACGAAGGGATTACGCCCTCCGTATGTTGCAGCGCATCCGCGACGAGGCGCATCGCTTTGCGATCTCCTATTTCCGCAATCTGCACAGTAAGCGCAATCTTGCGTCTGCGTTGGAAGAAATCGGCGGGATCGGAAAGCAGAAGCGTATGGCGCTGCTGGAGCGGTTCGGTACGATCGATAAAATTATGCGGGCGGAAGAGGCGGAGCTTGCGCAGACCGAAGGGATCGGTAAGGAACTCGCGCACCGCATCAAGACATTTTTTGAGGCGTTATGATCGGATACGATCTCTTTCTTTGTGATTATGACGGCACGCTGGCGCGGGCAGACGGGACGGTCTCCGAAAAAAATCGTGCCGCCGTTGCGCGCTATCGTGCGGCGGGCGGGAGGTTTGTGCTTTGTACGGGCAGAGGTCTATCCGCGGCGCTGCCCTGTTGCAAAGCACTTGGCATTTCGGAAGGTCCGCTCTGTATTCTGCAGGGGGCGGCGGTCGTGGAACTTTCGACGGGGGAGCTGTGGAAAGAAAATTTTTTCTCTCGTGCGGAAGCGGACCGACTCCTGCGCGTCATGGAGGCGCGGGACTGGCACATTCACGTCTATACGCTGGACCGTGTGCTGTGCAACCGACGGGACCAAATGCTGGAGGAATACGAGAGAGTGACGGGTGTCCGCGCGGAGATCGTCGCGGGAGAGCGTATGTTCGAGAAAGTGGCGCGGGAAAATTTGCGTGTGGCAAAGGCGCTGGTCATGATGGACCCGTCGGAACATGCGTCGGTGCGGCATATTCTCGAGCATTCGCTCGGGAAAGAATATTATCTTACCGATTCCGCACCGTGGTTTGCCGAGGTGCTGCCTGCGGGGCAGAACAAAGGGGCAGGCCTGAGATTTTTGTCGGAAAAGCTGCACATTCCTTCGGAGCGGATCGCAGCCATCGGGGATCAGGAAAACGACCTGCCCATGCTGGAAGCCGCGGGCGGAAAATTTACCGTGAAAAACGGTGCGCAGCTTCTCAAGAAGATCGCGATCGAAGTTCCTTCCAATGAAGAGGACGGTGTCGCATATACGATCGGGAAATACGTAATGGGGGATGGATTATGAGCGATATTATGCTGCCGAACGAAACAGTGATGCTGGACAAGTTTGCGTCCGATCTCAATCTCGAACTGCTGTATGCGGGGAGGGGGATCATTCGGCTTACGAGCATCAGCGTCGACCGTCCGGGACTGCGTCTTGCAGGGTTTTTCAGCTATTTTGACACCCAGCGAATCATGATCATCGGGCTGACCGAACATGAATATTTGCATTCGTTTTCGGGAGATCAGCGCAGAGAAAAGATCCGCAAACTCTTCGATTGCGGGGAGATCCCCTGCATCATTTTTTCGCGCGATCTGCCCGTCATGAACGAGTTCACCGAATGTGCGCGCGAGACGGGGACTCCCCTCTTCCGTTCGGGAAAGATGACGACCTCTGTCATGGCGGATCTGTTTGTCTATCTCAACCGATTGCTTGCGCCCGTGACGACCGTACACGGCGTACTGATGGATGTATTCGGCGTCGGTATTCTTATCACCGGATCGAGCGGTGTGGGAAAGAGCGAGACCGCGATGGAGCTGATTAAGCGAGGACATCGTCTTGTTGCGGACGATTCCGTTCTCATTAAACGGGTGGAAAACGAGCTCGTGGGGACAGCGCCCGAGCGCATCCGCTATTTTATGGAGCTTCGCGGCATCGGCATTATCAACGTCAAAAGTATGTACGGATCCGGTTCGGTTTTGGGAGAAAAGGAAGTGGGGATCGTGATGCAGCTTGAACCCTGGCAGAAGGATAAGGAGTACGACCGCCTCGACGGAGAATCGAAGATGGAAAACATTCTCGGATTGCAGGTGCCCAAGCTCACCGTTCCGGTTACTCCGGGCAGAAATCTTGCCATTCTCATTGAGGTTGCCGCACGAAATCATCTGCTCAAACAGATGGGATATGATGCGGCGCAGGAGCTCATTCAGCGCACGATCGGAAGATGAAGCCGCAGGGAGAATATATGCGGGAAAAAATATGTGAACTTCTCGCTCCCGCGGGAGACGAGGCGTGTGCGGAGGCGGCGCTGGACGGCGGCGCAGACGCGATTTATTTGGGATTCAACTGTTTTTCGGCGCGTGCGGGCGCTGCAAACTTCTCTGCGGAGAAGGCGGCGCATCTGCTGCGCCGTGCGCATCTTGTCGGGGCAAAGGGATACCTCTGTCTGAACACGCTGATCAAAGAAGAAGAGCTTCCCGCCTTTTTTGATGCGGTACAGGCGGCGTATGCGGCGGGTGCGGATGCGATCTTGGTGCAGGACATTTTTTTGGGGAAGCGCCTCAAGGAATTTTGGCCGCAGCTTGAGCTGCATCTCTCCACGCAGGCGGGATGCTGTAATCTCCGCGGCGCGGAGCTTGCGAAGGAATACGGGTTTTCCCGCGTCGTGCTCGCACGCGAGACACCCGTCGAAGAGATTCGCGCGATTTCCGGGCTTATTGAGACGGAGGTCTTTGTACAGGGCGCGCTCTGCACTTGTTTTTCCGGACAGTGTTATCTTTCCTCGTTCGCGGGAAACAACAGCGGCAACCGCGGCAGGTGCAAACAGCCCTGCAGGAAACGCTATTCCATCGATCGGGCGGGATATGAAGCGCCCGCCTTTGCGCTTTCGCCTTCCGATCTGTGCGTGGGCGAACGGGTCAAAGAACTGCTCGACGCGGGGGTGCGTTCGCTCAAAATTGAAGGGCGGATGCGACGTCGGGAGTATGTCCTCGCGGCAGTGCGCTATTATCGGGCGCTTTTGCACGGTGAGGAGGGGAAGCGGGAGTTTTCCGATCTGGAAGCGGCGTACAATCGCGGGGGGTATACCCAAGGGCTTTCTTTCGGACAAGAAAAAAACTTTTTGTCCCGCAAAGTTCAGGGGCATATCGGACGCCGGATCGGAGAGATCTCGCTCCGCAAGGGGAAGTATTTCTGCGCGACGTCCTCCGAAGTACACCGCAAAGACGCATATAAAATCCTTCGGAACGGATATGAGGTCGGCGGTGCGGTCTTCGGGTCGGAGGCAAAGGGGGGATTTTTTCTTGTCTCGTCGGCGGTGCTTGCGGACGGCGACGAAGTGCGCCTTACCACGGATGCGGCATTTTCCGAGGGCTGCCCTTTGCCGCGGAATCGGGAGATTGTGCTCTCTCTGCGTTTTGCGTCGGGGAATCCGCCCGAAGCCGTCTGCGGGGAGTTCCGTTTTGCGGGCGTGGCTCCGCTTGAGCGGGCGAAGAACGCGCCTCTCTCCGAAGAGGCTCTTCGGGAGTGTTTTCGCAGGACAGACGACTTGCCTTTTTCGGTACGGTTCGATCGGGTGGAGACAGACGGCGTTTTTATGGCGCGGTCTGCGCTCAACGCGTTTCGTCGTGAATTTTACGCCGCACTGACAAAGGCTTTGCTCCCCGATCGCGCTCCGCTTCCCGCTGTCGCTTTTTTGCCGCAGACGGAAAAGAAAAAATGGAAAAGAGAGGAAGGGCGGCGCGAAATCGCGCTTCTTTCTGCTGATCTGACGGGGCTGAAGGCGGATATCCTCGTGTACAAGCCTGCAGATTATCGGGCGATATCCTCTGATGAGGTACGCAAGGGAGAGGGGAAGAAATATCTCTATCTGCCCGCATTTTTCACTTCGAGAGACGAGGCGGCGATTATACAGGCTCTGCCCCTGTTCGAAGGCGTCTATTGCGAAGGGAACTGGGGGATCTCCTTCGCTCGCGCGCACCGCAAGCAGTTGTTTGCCGGGACGGGATTCAACCTCACCAACTCGATCGCGGCGGAAGAGGCGCGCCGTGCGGGGGCGAAATATTGGGCGGTCTCCAAAGAGCTGAACTGTGCCGATCAGCGCGCGCTTGCCGACGAGGGAAGTTTTGCCCTCACGCTGGGGTCGGTGAAAGTGATGGATCTGTGTTATTGTCCCTTTGAACGCACCTGTTCCCTCTGCGATATGCGGGAAAAATATTGTTTGCGGGATGAGGACGGGCGAAAGTTTCCCCTTCGGCGGTATCGTGCGGCGGAGGACGGATGCCGTTTCGAAGTCTATAACTGCGCTCCTTTGGCGGCAGAGGGCGGGGCGCGGGGCGCGATCGTCGATCTGACCTGTGAAGATCCTTCGATCGCGGCGTTTGCGTTGGATCCGAGAGGGGCAAGCCTCAGCGCAACGCGGGGACATTCGGACAGGAGTATGATATGAAAGACAGTATGACGAGTCTCGAACTCGATAAAATTTTGTTTGCGGCGGCGGCTTTTTGCGCAACGGAAGGGGGAAGAGCGAAGGTCCTTGCCCTTCGCCCCGTAAATCGGGCGGCGGAGGCAAATGCGGCGCTCTCGCTCACCGAAGAGGCGCTCTTGCTGCTTTTTACGCTTGGGGGCGGCCGAGTGGAATCTTTCCGCCCGCTCGGAGACATTCCCGCTCGCGCGGAGAAAGGAGTGACACTTTCCTGCAAGGAGCTGACGGACGCGGCGCAGCTGCTTCGGGCGGCGCGGATCGCCTATTCGGACGTTCGTTCTTTTGAAAACGAAGGATTGGCGGGGCTGCGCGCGCTTACGGAGCGGCTTCACTGGAACGAGCGGCTGGAGCGGGAGATCGGAGAAAAGATTTTGGGCGATGATCTGCTCTCCGATCATGCGAGTGAGCGTCTGTTTGAGCTGAGGACGGAGATCCGTCTGCTCAACGAACGCATTCGTTCCCGCCTTGCGCAGTATCTGACGGGAGAAGAGAAGAAGTATTTGCAGGACGAGGTCATAACCGTGCGCGGAGACCGCTATGTTCTGCCCGTAAAAGTGGAATATAAGCGCAGTGTGCGGGGATTCGTGCACGACCGCTCCGCGAGCGGCGCGACCGTCTTCATCGAGCCGGAAGAAATTCTCGAAATGAACAACGAGTTGCGGGGTCTTCAGCTGGACGAGCGGGAGGAGACGGAGCGCATTTTGGCGGAGTTGTCCCGCGAAGTGGGGAAAATGCGGGTCGGCTTGGAGTTGGATGAAGAAGTGCTCTCGGAAACGGATTCCTTCTATGCCCGCGCGGAGTATGCCTATTCCTGCAAGGGGATCCGCCCGCGTCTCAACGAAAGGGGACGGGTTTCCATCGAAAAGGGAAGGCATCCCCTGCTTGACCCCGCAACTGCCGTACCCGTCAACGTGTCGGTCGGAAAGGAATATGCCTTTCTTGTCGTGAGCGGTGCGAACACGGGCGGAAAGACGGTAACCCTCAAGATGTGCGGACTGTTCTGTCTGATGGCGGCGTGCGGGCTGTTCGTTCCCGCCGCGGAAGGGACGGAGCTGTCTGTGTTTGACGGCGTGTATTGCGACATGGGAGACAGCCAGTCCATTGAAGAGAATCTCTCCACTTTTTCGTCGCATGTGCTCAATCTCAAAGAGATCTTACAGAAGGCAGACGCACGCAGTTTCGTGCTCATCGATGAGCCGGGCGGAGGCACCGATCCGGAAGAGGGGCAGGCGATCGCGCGCGCCGTTTTGAAGGCGCTGCTTGCCAAAGGCTGCCGCGGAATCGTCACCACGCATTATTCGTCGCTGAAGGAGTTCGCTTTTGAGACGGAGGGAATGCAAAACGGATGCATGGAATTTGACAAAGAGAGTCTTCGTCCGCTGTATCGGCTCAGGATCGGGCAGCCAGGCTCTTCGAATGCGCTCTCCATTTGCCTGAAGCTGGGACTTCCCCCCGAAATCGTCGAGGAGGCACGCGCCTGTCTGTCGGAGGGGACGCGTGCCTTTGAACGGATTACGCGTGCGGCCGAGGAGAGCCGCATCCGAGCCGAAGAAGCGGGCGAAGCCGCCCGCGCGCTCGAACGGGAATGGCGGGAACGGCTCGGCGTTCTGGAACGGGAAGAGGCGAGACTGGCAAAAGAAAAGGAAAAACTGTTTGCCTCCGCCAAAGCGGAATCCCGGCGCATTGTGGCAAGCCGCACGGCAGAGGCGGAGGAGCTGCTCTCGCAGATCGAGGAGTTGTTTGCCAGGGAGACGCTCACAGAGTCCGATCTTATCCGGGCACGCACCCTGAAGAATAAGTTGGCGGGCAGCGCCGTCTTTGAGGAAGAGAAGCCTATGAGACTGACGCCCGTCGACGGCGCCTCGCTGCGGGCGGGGGACAGGGTCTATCTCGGAAGCCTGGGCGCGGAGGGACAGGTGCTCTCCGTCAATCCCCAAAAAAAATATGCGCAAGTGCGCTGCGGTTCGCTGCAGGTCGGCTGTAAATTCGAAGATCTGTTCGCTGTGCCGGAGCCGAAGAAGCCTGCACAGAGCAAGGCGCCGGTGCAGGTCGTGCGCGATCTTGCCGAGCGCACTTCCTCGTCGCTCGAGTGCAACGTCATCGGAAAAACGGTTGCGGAAGCGATTCCCGAAGTGGAGGCATTCCTCGACGGCGCGGTTCTGCGCAATCTGTCCGAAGTTCGCATCGTACACGGCATGGGGACGGGAAAACTGCGCGCGGCGATCCATGCGGCGCTCAAAAAAGACGCGCGCGTGAAGGAGTTTCGTCCTGGCAGATACGGAGAGGGGGAGAGCGGTGTGACCGTAGTCACCCTCCGCTGAGTTTGCGCCGTTTGCGTCATAATGTGCGCGCCCGCTCATAAAATGAGAGGAGGGGGTGCGTATGAAACGAAAACTTTCCGCCCGTACGGCGGCGATGCTGACCAATTTCTTTCTGGTCGGAGTCGTGCTCGTCGTGGGAGTGATCTGCTTTTTCCCTTCCGTTTCCGCCGCTTCCGGCGTAGACGAGAGGGTCTATTATCGGGGGAATGCCGAAGACAGCGTTTCTCTGATGTTCAACGTCTATGAGGGGACGGAGACCGTGCTCGGGATTTTGGACGTTTTGGAGGAGTACGGGGCAAGGGCGACCTTTTTTCTCGGCGGCTGCTGGGCGGACGATAACGTGGCATGTGTAAAAAAAATAGCAGAACGGGGTCATGAAATCGGGTCGCACGGTTATTTTCATCGGGATCATGACAAACTGACGTTACAGGGCAATCTCGAGGAAATGAGAACGAGCGTCGAGTTTCTCTCTCTTGCGGCGCAGACTTCCGTCACGCTTTTTGCCCCGCCTTCGGGTGCATACGGAGAGAATACGCTGAGAGCGGCCGATTCGCTCGGACTGAAAGTGGTGATGTGGAGCAAAGATACGATCGACTGGCGGGATCGGGACGAGGCGCTCGTCTTTCGCCGTGCCACACAGGAGATCGCGGGGGGAGATCTCGTGCTCATGCATCCCATGCAGCATACGCTTGCCGCGCTCGGAAAGATCCTCGATAACTATCGCTCGGCGGGGCTTTCGGTCATTCCCGTCGGGGAAAACATCGCGGCGCAGACGGAGAGTACCTGAGAAGACAGAGACCGCGCGGGCGGCATACATACAAGGAGACACAAGATATGATCAGAGTTAAAACACTTGCGAACGGCGTTCGTCTGATTGTCAAACAGATGGAGGGGTTGCTCTCTGTGACGATGGGAGTGCTCGTCGGCACGGGCGCGGCGTACGAAACGGACGAAGAAGAGGGGATTTCGCACTTTATCGAACATATGCTGTTTAAGGGAACAGATCGTTTTACGGCATTTCAGCTCTCCGATGCGTTCGACGCCATCGGCGCGCAGGTCAATGCCTTTACGGGAAAGGATATGACTTGCTATTACGCTAAAGCGACGAGCGACCGTGCGGAAGAGGCGTTCGGACTGCTGTCGGAGCTCTTTTTGCGCAGCACCTTTCCCGAGGAAGAGATCGCGAGAGAGAAGGGGGTCGTCCTCGAAGAGATCAACATGGACGAGGATTCTCCCGAAGATCTCTGTTTGGACATGCTCGCCCGCGCCGCGTTTGGCAGGGAAAATTACGGAAGAAATATCTTAGGCCCTGCCGAAAACGTGAAGAATTTTACACGGGAGCAGCTCTTCGCGTATAAGGCGGAGCGGTATTGTCCGCAGAATATCGTGGTCTCCTTTGCCGGGAATATCGATCTTTCTCTTGCGGAGGAGCTCACCGAACGGGAGTTCGGCGGGCTTGTCCCGACGGCGTTTGCCGAACGCCCCAAAACCGTTCTCTGGCAGGGGGACAAGCTCTTTCGGAACAAGCCCATCGAACAGGCGCATTTCGCGTTCGGGTTTCCCTCCGTTCCGCGGGACGGCGCAATGTTTGCCGCGACGCAGGTGATGAATATGGTGCTCGGCGGCGGCATGAGTTCCCGTCTCTTCAAACGGGTGAGGGAGGAGTTGGGGCTTGCCTATTCCGTCTATTCCTATTCTTCGCACTATGCGGAGACGGGGCTTCTGACCGTCTATGCGGGCGTCAATCCCCAAAAAGCCGAGCAGGCGGCGGAGGCGGTCTCAGAAGTGCTGCATGTCTTTCGGAAGGAAGGCGTCACGCAGGAAGAATTTTTGCGCGGCAGAGAACAGGTGAAATCGGGCAGCATTTTTGCGCAGGAGAATACTTCTTCGCAGATGCTGCTCTACGGGAAACAGATGCTCTATCGGGGAGAGATCTACGACTTTGAAAAGCGCATGGCGGAGATCTCCGCGCTCACCAGGGAGGATGTCGCGGCGGCGATCGAGCAAAACTTGGATTTCGAAAGAGCGTGTACCGCCTCCGTCGGAAACCTGAAGACAGCGGTCTCCCTGTCATGAAAGAGGTGTTTGCGGAGGGATTCGGACCGGTCGCGGACGAAAACAGCCGGCTGCTCGTCTTGGGGAGCTTTCCCTCCGTCAAGAGCCGCGCTGTCGGGTTTTATTACGGCAATCCGCAGAATCGCTTTTGGAAATTTGTCTGCGGCTATTTCGGAGAGTCGGTTCCCGCCGATCCCGCAGGGAAACGGGAGTTCGCGCTGCGCCGCGGGATTGCGCTTTGGGACGTCGCGCTCTCCTGTCGGATCTGCGGATCGTCGGATGCGTCCATTCATGATGTGCGGATCGCGGACGTCCCTGCCCTTTTGCGGGGAAGCCGGATCTCCCGCATCCTGTGCAACGGCGGGACCGCATATGCGCTGTTTTCGGCGCACTTTCCCGCGTTCTGCGGCATGACCGTGCGGATGCCGTCCACCTCTCCGGCCAATCCCCGCTACAGCGCGGAGGCTTGGAAGAGGGAGTTCGACGGAGTCTTCGGAGATGCAAAATGATTTCATATGACGAAGTGCTTGCCCGTCTGCGGGAATCCGCAGATGAAAAATACCGTATTTTTCACGCCAGACTGCTCGCGGATCCTTCCGTTCGTCTGATCGGCGTTCGAATGCCTGCGCTGCGCCGTCTTGCTCGGGAATGGGAGGGGGAGGCGGATGAATTGCTTCGTCTTCCCGAGGAATATTACGAGGTGACGTTTCTGAAGTGCGCGGTCGTTGCGCTCCTGCCCTATCCCGCGTTCTGCGAACGGGCAGATGCGTGCGTCGCCCTGCTCGACAACTGGGCGGTCTGCGACGCCTTTCATCCGCGCTGCATCGCCGCGCATCGGGAGGAGTTTCTTCCCCGTCTCAAGCGCTATTTCGAAGACGAACGTGAATTTGTGCGACGGTTTGCTCTCGTCACGCTCCTGCAAAGTTATATGCAGGAGGAATGGCTTCCGTTGATCTTTGACTGCGCGTCACAATGCGGCGGAACGCCGTATTATGTTGCCGCCGCGGCGGGGTGGCTGATCGCGGAAGTGCTGGCGCGCTTTTATGACGACGGGTTGGAGTTTTTGCAAAAGGGAAATCTGCCGAAAGACATCTTTTTGATCGCCGTGAAAAAGGCACGGGAGAGCTTTCGGCTTACCCCTTCGCAGAAGGAAGAGCTCGCAGCGCTGTCTCAGCAGAAATTCGGCGGAAAACGGGCGTCCGACCGTAAAACATGAATTTTTTACAAAGTGGTTGACAAACGGCGGAAATTGAGCTACAATGATGCAAAACCAATGAGGCGCCTGTTAGGCGGCGCATGCGGAGGAAAGATTATGTTTGAGAAAGTTTGCAAGATGCTCGCCGAGCAACTCGGAATCGATGCGGACGGGATCAGGCCGGAACAGGAGGTCGTCAAAGACCTGGGCGCAGACTCGCTCGACGTCGTGGAGTTGATGATGGCGCTGGAAGACGAATACGGCATCACCCTTCCCGAGGGAGAAGTGGAGAACGTCAAGACGGTGCAGGATATCGTCGATATGATGGAAAAACTTCAGAAATAACCGATGAGTTTATTCAAAAAAAGGCTGCCCGAATTTTAATCGGGCAGCCTTTTTTTGAGATCAAGAAAATTCCGAATCGCCGTCGGTTTATCATCCGCGTTGCCGATGGAGAAAAAAGAGAAGAAGAGGGAGAACAACAGGAAGGCAAAATGAGAGAAAACAACCTGAGGAAAAAGCAAACAGAAACGGGAAGAAGAAAGGAGAAGGAAAGACAAAGCGATACAATCGGCAAAGAACAAGATGTATGAGAGGCCTCTGACGGGGAGTAAGCAACTATCACATGGCCGAAGGCTGTCGGCGATCCGCGACAACAGCGCGAAAGAGAAAATCCACCGGCTTGACCGGTGGATAGTTATTCTTTCGGAGCGGCGTCATTTTTTCTTTTTGATTTCCTCTTCTTCTTCCGCGGTGGAAAACGAAAAGGCGATGGAAGGCTTCTTTTCAATCAGCGTGCGGACGAAGTCGTCGTACCATTCCGGTTTGACCACAATGACGATGTAATTGGTGTGAAAATCGTCGAAATAGACGGCAAGCTTATTTGCGCCGCGGAACAGATGCACCGAGAAGATACTGTCGATGCGATATTTCGAGCGAATGACGCCGAATTGCATGACGAGATATTCGTCGGTGATCTCATATTGCGAGCGGAGGAGCATGGAGACGATGAGCACGAAAAAAAGGAGGCTCATAAAGAGGAGGATCCCGTATTGCAGCCACTCATATACCGTTTTTTCCTCGTTGCCGAGGAAGTGATAGATCCGAAAGCCCGTGAGGATGAGGCTTGCGGCACACAGCGCCAATCCTGCAACGAACAGTGCGAGTATGAGGGAAGAGAAACGATAGGGATACCGTTTTGTTTGAGGTTTGTTTTTCATGAGAGAAGTATAGCGCATTTTTTCGCAAAAGGCAATATTTTTTTCTCCGAAGGGAAAATTTCACAAACTTTCTTTTCCGGGCGGGAAGTGGTTGAAAATTTTTTTTGGAATTGGTATAATGACGGAAAGTACTTTTACGGAGGGTGCCTATGATACGGCTGATCAGACAGGGCGTCTACCTGCGGAACGGGCGGCTCGAAAAGGAGTCGCAGGCGTTCATGACGTCGGACAAAAAGGAGAAGGCGATCGCGGGAACGATCGCGGCGAGGATCCTCGCCGCGCATAACGCGGGCGGAGGAGACACGCTGCGCCTGTGGTTTGATGCGCTTACCTCTCACGATATAACCTATGTGGGCATCATTCAGACGGCGCGCGCAAGCGGACTGAAGGAATTTCCGCTTCCCTATTATCTCACGAACTGCCACAATTCTCTGTGCGCGGTAGGCGGGACGATCAACGAAGACGACCATGTGTTCGGGCTGAGCGCCGCTAAAAAATACGGCGGGGAATATGTTCCCGCCCATCTCGCCGTCATCCACCAGTATCTGCGCGAGACGGCGGCAAAGAGCGGCGAAATGGTTCTCGGCTCCGATTCGCATACCCGCTACGGGGCACTGGGGACCCTTGCGGTCGGCGAAGGCGGAGGAGAATTGGTCAAACAGCTTCTGAGAAAGACTTACGACATTGCGCGTCCGCAGATTGTTGCCGTCTATCTGAAGGGAAAACTTCGCCGCGGAGTCGGTCCGCACGATGTGGCGCTCGCGCTTGTCAAGGCGACCTATGCCAACGGGTTCGCAAAAAACAAAATTCTCGAATTTGTCGGTCCCGGCATTGCGGGGCTTTCCATGGATTTCCGCAACGGCATCGACGTGATGACGACGGAGACTGCGTGTCTCTCGTCTGTCTGGCAGACGGACGAAAAGACGAGGGAATATTTTGCCGAGCACGGCAGAGAGGGGGATTGGAAGCCGCTTTCTCCCGAACCTGTCGCCTATTACGACGGCGCGGTGATCGTGGATCTGAGCCGCATCGAGCCGATGATCGCCCTTCCCTTCCATCCCTCCAACGTCTATTCTCTGCGGGAACTGACGGAAAATCCCTACGAGATCCTTTCCCGCGTGGAAGAACAGGGCAGGGAGATCAAGAAAGACGGGACGTTCCGTCTGACGGATAAGATCCGCGACGGGAAGATCTGCGTCGACCAGGGCGTGATCGCGGGCTGCGCGGGAGGATTGTATGAAAACCTTGCGGAGACGGCGGAGATCTTACGCGGGAAATCGGTCGGAAACGGCGCTTTTTCACTCAACCTCTATCCTGCCTCTCAGCCGATTCTCAAGGCGCTGACGGATGCGGGCTATCTTTCCGCCCTGCTCGGGACGGGCGCAATCGTCAAGACCGCGTTCTGCGGCCCTTGTTTCGGCGCGGGTGACGTTCCCGCCGACAACGCTCTTTCCGTGCGCCATACGACGCGCAATTTTGAAAACCGAGAGGGGAGCAAACCCGGAGAGGGTCAGCTTGCTGCAGTGGCGCTCATGGACGCGCGTTCGATCGCCGCGACGGCAGCCTGCGGCGGCGTGCTCACCTCCGCACTGGATGCGGAGTATGTCCGCCGCTTGAAAAAATATCGTTATGACGGGGACATCTACCGCAAGCGGGTCTATTGCGGCGTGGGGAATCCTCAGCCCGATCAGCCGCTCGTCATCGGTCCCAACATTGCCGACTGGCCGGAGCAGATCGCGCTCGGAAAGCATTTGCTTTTGCGCGTGGTGTCCGTGATCAAGGACCGCGTCACCACGACGGACGAACTGATCCCTTCGGGAGAGACCTCTTCCTATCGTTCCAATCCCCTGAAACTTTCCCGCTTCACGCTTTCCCGCAAAGATCCCGGCTATGTGGAACGTGCGGATGCGGTGTGGGCGGAGGAGAAATTACGGCGGGAAACGGGGAAGTTTTCCTCCGCGCTCCTCGAAAAACTGGGCGGATTTCTGCCGCCCGAGGGGACAATGCTCGGGAGTGCCGTGGCGGCGCGCTGTCCCGGAGACGGTTCTGCGCGGGAGCAGGCGGCGTCCTGTCAGCGCGTGCTCGGCGGGATCGCAAACATTGCGGAGAGCTATGCGACCAAGCGCTACCGCACCAATCTCATCAATTGGGGGATGATTCCCTTTGTCTGTGAAAAACTTGCGTTCAAAACGGGGGAATATCTGTTCGTCGAGAACATTGCCGAAACAATTGCTTCGGGAGAGACCCGCGTGCTTGTGAAGGTCTTTTCGGCAAACGGACAGACGCGCGACACGGTGCTCACGATCGGTGAACTCACCGCGGACGAACGGAAGATTTTGCTCAGCGGATGTCTGATCAACTATTACAGGGCGGGGAACTGATATGGGGATCTCGCTCAAAAAATACCGCAAGGTCATCGATCTGTCTCCCTATCCCCGTCCCGAACCTTTCCGTACGGAGGAGGAGAAATCGGCGGCATGCGGAGAACTTCTCAAATTTCTGCTGCGCGAACGGGGAACCATTGCGGCCTTCAACGCGACCTATGCCCGCAAGCGGGAGTTGGTGCGGGCGTATATGAATCAGCGCTCGCCGCTTCCCGTTCCGCAGGAGATCCTCGCGCTGCAGGACCGCTTGTTTTGGACGGAGACCCTCGAGCGGGGGATCCTCTCCGTTGATGAACTCACATTCGGAAGGTATGACATTGCGCTGTGGGAGGGAGATATCACCCGCTTGGCGGCAGACGGGATTGTCAATGCCGCGAATAAGACGCTCCTGGGCTGTTTCGTTCCGGGGCATCACTGCATCGACAATGTCATTCATTCTTTTGCCGGGATGCAGTTGCGCGACGATTGTGCGAAGATCATGGCGCTGCAGGAACAGGAGGAGGAATGCGGGGAGGCAAAACTTACCCGCGCCTACAATCTTCCCAGCCGTTTTGTCCTGCATACCGTCGGACCGATGGTCGGGCTGGAGGTCACAAAACAGCAGCGGGCACAGCTTCGCGGTTGTTATCTTTCCTGCCTCAATCTTGCGGAAGAGGCGGGGCTGGACAGCGTCGCCTTCTGCTGCATTTCTACGGGCGTCTTTAATTTCCCGCGCGAAGAGGCGGCGGAGATCGCCGTGGGCGCGGTGGTGAACTGGCGGCTGCGGCACAGGGAGAGCAAATTGAAGATCGTGTTCAACACCTATCTCCCGGAGGATACCGAGGTATATCGCAATATTTTGGGACTGGTATGAGCGCCGCGGATGCGGAAAACCGATCGGGTATGAAAAAGACCGTTCTTTGCTGAAAGAACGGTCTTTTTTCAGAGAATGACAGACAGAAAATATCTTCCGATTTCTTCTGGCGATTCTCTGCAGTCGCGCGCGAGCCACCAGCGCACGGTTTCGATGAAGCTTCCGGCAAGGTGATTGTTCCAAAATTCCTGCGGAACGTCTCGGACGGCGAACGCGGCGTTTTTCTGCATGAGGATGAGGTGTTGTCTGAAGTCTTGCAAAAAGATCTCTCCGCTTTCGCCGGAAAGGATCCCTTTTAGGAAGAGTTTGTCGTCGAGAAGATGGTACAGGATGTGGACAATTTTTTCGCCGAATGTACAGTCGTCGGAAAACCCGTGTGTTTTTTCCGTTCCGTGCGGCGCGAAGATGTGCGTGAACAAGTCGGCACACTTTTGGCGAAGCAATTCGTCTTTTGTTTCGAAATGTTCATAGAACGTGCTCCGTCCGACGTTTGCTTCGTCTGCGATGTTTTGCACGGAGATCTTTGAATAGCTGCGTTTTGCGATGAGGCGGTCAAAGGCTTCAAAAATCGCCTGACGAGTTTTTTGAACTCTTCTGTCCATTTGATTTCTCCTGATTTTTGTACAGTTTTCCGAATCTGTCTGTTAACGGATAAAATACCGAAAAAGACCGATGCAATTTGGTTTCGCGGCAATGCACGATCTGATATAATGATTTCGGACGCAGGGTCCGGAAACGGATCCAGCATACAAAAAAAGACGAAAAAAGTCAAGGAGATCTTTCATGTGGAAACGCCTTGCGGAATTTTGCGGGGGCTTGAAAATGACGGCGGTCTCCGGAAGTTTTCTGCTGTTGAGTCTTATTTTGCTTGCGGCAAAGCGGTTTGCCGATCTGAGCCTGAGTCCTTTTCTCGATCCGGCGTGGGGAACCGTTGTCATTTCCGGATATCCGCTTCTTTATCTCGCCGTATCGCGGCTTGTCAGGCAGCGGTGGATTTCCAGCGCACTGCTGATTTCCGTTGCGATGGTCGCGGCGCTGTGCATTGCGGAGGTGTTTGCGGCGGGAGAGGTCGCGTTTATCATGGCGGTCGGTTCGATCCTGGAGGACAAGACGGCGGAACGTGCGAAAAAAGGACGCAACAATCTCATTGCGCTTGTGCCGCAGACGGCGCGCGTCCTCATCGAAGAGGGAACTGCGGTCACGGAACGGGAAATGGCAGTTTCCGAATTGCGCGCAGGGATGAAGCTGCGCGTTCTGGCGGGAGAAATCCTTCCCGCCGACGGAACGATCGTTGCGGGAAGCACCTCGGTCGACCAATCTGTCATGACGGGGGAGAGCCTGCCCGTGGATAAGGGAGAGGGAGACGAGGTATACTGCGGGACGCTGAACTGTTACGGATCCGTAGACATTGTCGCGACGCAGGTGGGGAGCGATTCGTCGTTGCAGAAACTGATCGCGCTCCTGAAAGAAGCGGAAAACAAGAAAGCGCCGCTTCAGCGCATTGCAGACAAGTGGGCGACACTGCTCGTTCCGATCGCGCTGCTCATCGCCGCGGCGGTGGGGATCGTGACATATTTTGCGGTCGGAAACGAAGACAATGCCGCTTTGATCCGCGCGGTTACCATCCTCGTCGTGTTCTGTCCCTGCGCGCTTGCGTTGGCAACGCCGACCTCGGTTATGGCCGGGATCGGTCAGGCGGCGAAAAACGGAGTGCTGATTAAGTCGGGAGAGGCGATCGAGCGTATGGGGAAAGCCAACTGCATTGCGTTTGACAAGACGGGGACCCTCACCTTGGGGAAACCGACGGTGAGCGATGTCGTTTCGTTCGGCGTATGTTCGCGGGAAGAGCTGCTGAGCGCGGCGGCTTCCGTCGAACTGCGCAGCGAGCATCCGCTCGGCAAAACGATCGTCAAATATGCGAGGAAACAGGGCGTCACCCTTGCGGAGACGGAAAAATTCGAGCTGTCCGCGGGGAAAGGTGTCTGCGCGTTTCTCGGCGGTAGACGTTACGACTGCGGAAGCCGGCGGTTTCTGAGCGAAAAGGGAATTTTTCCGACAGACGAACAGAACTTCGTCCTGAGCAAGCTGCGGTCGGAGGGGAAAGCGATCATTTTAACGGCCTGCGAGGGAAAGATTCTCGGCGCGATCGCGCTTTCGGACAGGTTGCGTCCTACTGCGAAAGAAACGGTGCGCAGGCTGCATGCGCTCGGATATCAGACGGTCCTTCTGACGGGCGATCACAGAGAAGCGGCGGAGTATTTGGCGGCGCAGGCCGGAATTTCCGATGTTCGCTCGGAATTGCTTCCCGAAGATAAAGTCAAGACGATCGAAGGGCTGCAGAGACAGGGGTGCAGGGTCTGCATGGTGGGAGACGGTGTGAACGATGCTCCCGCGCTGAAGGCGGCAGACGTCGGCATCGCAATGAGCGAGATCGGAAGCGATATCACGGTCGAAGCCGCAGACATTGCGCTGATGGACGACGACATCGAGAAACTGCCCTACTTGTGCGTGCTGACGAGGTCGACAATCCGTACCATCAAATGCAACATCGCATTGTCCATGCTGATCAACGTTGTCGCGATCTTGCTCTCTTCGCTCGGACTGCTTTCGCCCGTGACGGGCGCGATCGTACATAATGCCGGGTCGGCGCTTGTCGTTTTGAACGCGGCGTTGCTGTATGATCGGAAATTTATCAAAAAAGCAGAGGGCCTTTAAGGTAAAAACGGAATTCGGCAGGGAGGAAGAGAAACAGATATCCGCCGGGTGAGCCGGTGATTTTCTCTTTCGGGCTGCGGGAACCCCGATGCGTTCGGCGGCACGCAAGAACGCCTATGACGATCTGCCCATGCAAGGGCTGCTTGCTCCTCGTCAACGAATCCCTGTCGTGCATATTATTCTTCGCCAACTGCACTACGTTTCTTGTTCTTGTCTCTCGTTTGTCTTTCTGTTGTTTCTCGCTTTTTTTGCCCATCGGCAAAACCTATCTAAACTCGCGGGCGATTTGGTGTTTTCGCGGTACAAAAAAAGAGTGCGGACAGTTGTCTGCACTCTTTTCAAGATCTCCGCATGTTTGACCCGGGAAGAATTTCGTTCAGGTTCCGACATCGGGATCGTCTTCCTTCACTTCGTGGTAAGCGGGATTTTTTGTCGCCGTTTTTTCGTTTTGCTTATTCTTTAAAAAGAGAAAAAGAGAAGTGAGGATATCGAACGCGCCGTCTGCGATCAGAGAAATTCCCAAAAAGATGATGAGCGTCCGCATGCCGAAGGGCGCGAACAGAGCGATCACGCCGAGCGCGATCGAGATGAGTGCCGCCGTCAGTATGATATAGCCGCTGCTGCTCTTTGTCTTCAGCAGACCGATCGATTTTTGCAGTTTGACCATGCCGTCCGCCACGAGTGCGATCCCGAATGCGATCGTGATGAGCTGTTCCAGAATATCGGGGTGTACGAAGAGCAGGATCGCCGCGCAGACGGCGACCGTACCGCCCACCAGCGAGCCGCCTTTTGTCCCGCGCTGTCCGTGCACACAGTAGAGCACGATTTGAAGAATTCCCCAGATCAGAAGAACGGTGTTGGCGATATAGCAGGCGATGCGCGCCGAATTGTCGGGAAAGAAGACGAGCACCAAACCCACCGCGATGAGGATTGCGGCAGTCAGCAGATGCTGATAGTAGATCTTTTTCAGATATCGAATGAGTTTATTTTCCCGTTCGTCCATAGTATTCCTCCTTTCTCCTGCGTTCTTTGCGGAAACGGTACTTCTTTCCCGCATTATACCACAAATTTTTATCGTTTACAATGCGTTATCTGAAAAAAACAAACGGTCAAAACAGCAATTTGTCCTTTGCCTCTTGAAATTGTGCCGTCTTCATGTTATAATGGGCGCGTATTATAATGACTTGCGGAGGTTTGTCTATGCTTGATTTGTTGTTGATTTCCGGCGGCGCGATCGCGGGGATCGTAATTGCGATCGCAGTGGTTTTGCTTGTGATCATCGTTGTGGCGTGGTATATTTCGACGTACAACAAACTGCAGCAACTCAAAAATATCGTCGACGAGGGATGGGCGACGATCGACGTGCAGCTCAAAAAGCGCTACGATCTCATTCCCAACCTTGTGGAGACGGTCAAAGGGTATGCAAAACACGAAAGCGGAACGCTGGAGGCGGTCATTGCGGCGCGCAATGCGGCGATGACGGCGACGGGCGAGGGAAAGATGGCGGCGGAAAATGCGCTTACCGGTACGCTGAAGAGCCTGTTCGCCTTGCAGGAAGCCTATCCGGAACTTAAGGCGAACGCAAATTTTATGGATTTGCAAAATCAGCTCAAGAGCATCGAGAATGAAATTGCGTCTGCGCGCCGTTACTACAACGGCACGGTGAAAGAGATCAATACCAAGATCGATCTGTTTCCTTCCAATCTGGTTGCACGCGTGATGAAGTTGGAAAAGCGCGCTTATTTTGAATTGGACAGCGCGGAAGAACGCAAAACGCCTTCCGTCAAGTTCTGAGCGATGAGGAAAGGGGAATATGAAAATTACAAAGCATCTTGCGAAAGTTATTTGCCTTTTTGCCGCAATGATTCTCGCGCTTGCTCTGTGGGCGGGGGGATCCCCGCCCGTTTCCGTTTCGGCGGCGGGCGCATACGATTATCAGATCGTCGGCTACGAGGTGGAGATGGAGGTCGGGTCTGATCGCCAAATTTCCGTTCGAGAAGAGATCGCCGTCTCTTTCACGGGATACAGTTCGCACGGGATTATCCGCGATTTGCCTTTGGATGCGGGAGTTCGGTATACGGATTTACAGGCAAGTTGTTCGAGCAAAGATTTTTCGCCCTATATTAAGACGGATTCTCTCTCTTATCTCTCCTGGTATCTGCGGGGCAGCGGGGGCGTGTCAGGACAGGAACGCATCTATACGTTGACCTATACGATGCAGGTTCCGGCGCTGTCG
Source organism: uncultured Clostridia bacterium (assembly GCA_944372525.1). GTDB lineage: Bacteria > Bacillota > Clostridia > Christensenellales > Borkfalkiaceae > Gallimonas. The sequence goes on along the minus strand of CALVZL010000005.1, from coordinate 62,158 downwards.
GACAGAGGATATCTCCCCTTGGATGTCATCGGATACGGGTGGCAGACGGAGATCGAAGACGTGACGGTGAAGGTCACGGTTCCGGACGGGTTGCGGGAGTGGAAGATCTACTCTGGGGAATACGGCACGAAGACGGATTCCATGACGGACGGCGGCGTGCGCGAGGGAAATACCATCACCATTCATGCGGACGAACTTCCGCGCCTCTTTTGGGACGGATACGGCAATCGGATCGCGGCGGGCATCACGCTCGATTTGCAGTTTGAAGAGGGGGCGCTCTCCTCTTCCGTCGACCCGATGCTGTTGGTCTCTGTTCTTGCAGGGATTTTGCTGCTTGCCGCGGCGATCCTCGTGAAGATCTTCGTCTGCAAAGATCCGATCATGACGGCGACAGTCAATCTGGAGGCGCCCGAACAGATGGATCCGCTGGAGATGGGGCTTCTCATCGATAACAACGCGGAGAGCGAGGATCTGGGCGCGTTGCTCTTTTATTTTGCGGACAAGGGGTATGTGTTCATCGATCTTTCGGAGAACGAGAAAGACCCGCTTTTGGTTAAAACTTCCAAACCGCTTCCCGAAGACGAGCCGATGCACCGCAGGATCGTCTATGAGCGGCTGTTCCGCCACGGGGAATCGGTACGGGTCTCTTCACTGCGCAATTCGTTTTATACGACGGCGCAACAGGCGATCACGCTCGTGAAGGGGCGGGCGGGAAAGCTGTATTCTGCCAAGAGCAAGACGTGTACGGTCTTGTTCGGGGTGCTCGCCGTGCTGGCGTGCGGAGTGCTTCCCCTTCTCTGCGGTATGGCGTTGGTCGCTTCGTCTTATTATTTTTGGGTGCTGTGTGTTTCGTCCTTCGTGGCCTTTGTCCTGAGTGCGGCGGGCTCCAATCTCGGGAAACAGCGCAAATACAAGAGCGGAACAAAGGCTCAGATCTTATTTTCGCTGGGCGGACTCCTGGGCGGAGCGATTGCGTCTGCCGTCGTTGCGTTTGTGCCTTGCGCAGGATTTACTTCTGCGGCAAGCGTGATCTTTACCGCGGCTGCGGCACTGACGGGCACCGTTGCGGGCAGTTTCCTCACGCGCACGAAGGAATATACCGAACGGCTCGGACAGATCCTCGGTTTCAAACAGTTTATTCTCTATACCGAGCGGGATAAGATCGAGTTTATGCTGAAAGAAGATCCCGAACTGTATTACCACATTCTGCCCTATGCGCAGGTGCTCGGCGTGACGGACGAGTGGACGGAGAAATTCAAGGGGATCCGCCTTGATCCTCCGGCATACACCAATTACAGAACGGGCGATTTTGTATTCGACTGTCTCATGTGGAATGCGCTGTTCCGCTCCATGAGCCGCGGAATGTCGTCTGCGATGGTTTCGCGTCCTTCATCGACGGGCGGCGGAGGAAATTTCGGCGGCGGCGGGTTCGGCGGCGGGTTTGGCGGCGGCGGATTCGGCGGCGGCGGCGGAAGAGGCTGCTGAGCGCGGATAAAAGGCAGAAAGCGCCGCCTTGTGCGGCGCTTCAAAATACATCGGAGGAACTCGGAAAGGAGAAGAAGAATGAAAGGGTATCTGATTGCGCTCGATGCGGGAACGACCAGCGTCAGGGCAATGCTTTTTGATGTGGAAGAGGGGAAATTTGTCTTTTCCATGCAACAGGAAGTGGGGCAGAGCTTCCCTCAAAGCGGTTGGGTGGAGCAGGACGCCGAGGAGATCTATTTTAAATCGGCGTATGTCGTGAGTCGTTGCGTTGCGTCTGTCGGCGCAGATCGCATTCTCGGGATGGGGATCGCCAATCAACGGGAGACGGTTGTCATATGGGACAGGGAGACGGGGGAACCGCTTGCGCCCGCTATCGTATGGCAGTGCCGCAGAACGGGAGAGTACTGTGCAAAGATCCCTCCCGCAATGCAAAAGAAAATTCGCGAGAAGACGGGATTGCCCGTTGACGCCTATTTTTCGGCAAGCAAGATCCGCTGGCTGCTCGATGAGGTGCCCGCTGCGCGCGATTCGATGCGGAGAGGACGGCTGTGCGCAGGAACGGTGGATTCCTATCTGATCTATAAATTTACGGAGGGAAAACGGTTCGTTACCGACTATACCAACGCTTCGCGCACCATGCTCTTTGATCTGAAGACATTGGACTGGGACGACGAGCTGCTCGCCTATTTCGGGATCGCAAGGAGCGTCCTGCCTCAGGCGTTGCCCTGCGACGGACGGATGGGAGAGGCGAACTTTAACGGAGTGCGGTTTCCCATAACGGGAGTTGCCGGAGATCAACAGGCGGCGCTCTTCGGACAGGCTTGTCTTACGGAGGGCGACGGAAAGATCACATACGGGACGGGATTGTTTCAGCTCTTTAATACGGGGAAGCGGTGCGTGCGTTCGGAAAGCGGACTGATTACGACGATCGGATATGCCCTGGGGGGAGAAGTCGTTTACGCGCTGGAAGGAAGCGCGTTTAATGCGGGAAGCGGCGTACAGTGGCTGCGGGATGAACTCGGATTCCTCTCTTCCAGTGCGGAAAGTGAGACCCTTGCATGTTCTGTGCCCGATACGGGCGGCGTATTCTTTGTTCCTGCCTTTACGGGACTGGGTGCGCCGCATTGGAGCAGCGATGCGCGCGGCCTGCTGTGCGGCATCACGCGCGGCACGACAAAGGCGCACATTGTGCGCGCGGTGCTGGAATCCATTGCCTACAGTGCGAGAGAGCTTGGTGATTGTATGCAGAAAGACAGCGGCATCTGTCTTCGGGAGATCAAGTGCGACGGCGGCGCCTCTGCAAATAATTTTCTCATGCAGTTTCAAGCCGATGTACTGGGCATTTCGGTCAACCGTCCTGTCGAACGGGAGGGGACGGCTTTGGGGGCGGCTCTGCTGTGCGGTTGTGCGCTTGGGCTGATTTCGGAAGCGGAAGTGCCGCGCCGCAGAAAGGCAGAACGGATCTTTGTTCCGCAGGGAGAAGGGGAGAGGTATGAGAAGCTCTATCGAGGATATTTGAAAGCGGTAGCCCGTACTTTATATAAACCGTAATCAAATATTTGCAATTAACACAGTACTACGTCATACATAAAAGTTGTCATTTATGTATGACGTAGTATTATTTTACTCATTTTATAATAATATGTCACGCATAGTATTATAAAATTTCTTTTGAAAGTTCAATCTATTTGTTTTTCACGTTTTCTTTTGTCTTCGGCATAGGATGACACCGAAATACGTCTTGCGGGTGCGGAGGACAGATATGGGAAAATATTTCGGGACGGACGGATTCCGCGGGAGTGCAAACGAAACGCTTACCGCAATGCATGCATATCGGGTCGGCTGTTTTTTGGGAGGGATGCCCTCCGTGAACGGGGGAAGAAGGAGGATTGTGGTCGGAAAAGACACGCGCAGATCCTCCTATTTGTTTGAATATGCTCTTGCCGCCGGAGCGATGGCGACGGGTGCGGATGTCTTTCTGCTGCATGTCACGACGACGGCGTCTGTCTCGTATGTGGCGCGCACGGAGGGTTTTGATTGCGGGGTCATGATTTCGGCAAGCCATAATCCTTATTTCGACAACGGGATCAAGTTGCTCGATTCGAACGGGGAAAAAATGGAGGAGGAGACAATCTCCCGTCTCGAGCGCTATTTGGATTCTGCGGAGACGATTTCGCCGGCAACGGGAGACAGGATCGGACGGACGGTCGATTATGTTGCGGGGAGAAACCGTTATCTTGGCTACCTGCTCTCTATTCCCTGCTGTTCTTTCCGCGGGACTCGCGTTGGGCTGGATTGCGCGAACGGCAGCGGCTGGGCGATCGCAAAAGCGGTTTTTGACGCGCTCGGTGCAAAAGTTTTTTTACTCGGAGCGGAGCCGGACGGAACCAACATCAACGCGGGATGCGGGTCCTCTTGTCCGGGTGCGCTCGTCTCCGCCGTGCGGGAATCTCGTTTGGACGTCGGATTTGCGTTTGACGGGGACGCCGATCGCTGCATTTGCGTGGACGAACGGGGGAAAGTGGTGGACGGCGACGGAATCCTCTATCTTTGCGCCCGTCGCATGAAGGCGCGGGGCGAGCTGGAGGGCGGGGGAATCGTGGCCACGGTAATGAGCAATCACGGACTGATTCGGTCGCTTGCGCAGGAGGGAATCTCCTGTCGTTGCGTGCGGGTCGGAGATAAATATGTCTACGAAGAGATGCAAAGAGCAGGCTTTTTATTGGGGGGAGAGCCTTCGGGACACGTGATTTTCCGAAAATATGAAAATACCGGGGACGGAATCCTGACGGCGCTCAAGGTCATGGAGACGGCCATCGAAAGCAAATGCCCGGTCTCTTGCCTGACGGAAGGGTTGATCCGCTATCCTCAGGTTGTGCGGAGCGTGCGGGTGAAGGATAAGGATGCCGTCGTGCGCAGCGGCGCTGTGCGCGCGGCGGCGGCACGGGCGGAAATGGCGCTGGGCGAGGAAGGGAGAATTCTCTTGCGCGCCTCCGGAACGGAACCGCTTGTGCGGATTTTGGCGGAGGGCGCAGACGAAGCGGCTTGTTCGGCCGGAATCGAAGCGGTCGAACGGGCGATTTTTTCGGCGGAGTGAGGGGGCGATTATGTGTGGAATCGTGGGATATTGCGGGCACAAAAATGCGGCGCCCATACTGTTGGAAGGACTAAAAAAACTGGAATACAGGGGGTATGATTCGGCCGGGATCGCAACGCTCTGCGGGGGAGGTTTCTGCCTGAAGCGGTGCAAGGGACGGGTGGACGGACTGGTTCCCGTCTCAGAACTCGCGGGAAAAACGGGAATCGGACATACGCGTTGGGCAACGCACGGCGCGCCAACGGAAGAAAACGCGCATCCGCATTGTTACGGAAGATTTGCCGTCGTTCATAACGGCATTATCGAGAATGAGGCGTTGCTGAAAGAGGAATGTCTGTTGCGCGGCGAACATTTTGCCTCGGAGACGGACAGTGAAGTGATCGCTCACTTGCTGGAGGAAGGTTTTGCGGGGGATTTGCTCGGTTGCGTGCGCAAAGTTTGCGCCCGCCTGCGCGGTTCCTATGCGCTTGCGATTCTCTGTTCCGCGGAGCCAGATAAGATCATTGCCGTGCGGGAAAAGAGTCCGCTTATCGTCGGCGCGAGACGGAAAGAGTGTTTTCTTGCAAGCGATTTGCCTGCGATCGCGGGGGAAGGAGTCGAAGTCTATGCGCTTGCGGACGGTGAGGCCGCTTGTATCGGAGCGGGAGAGGTAAAGTTTTACGGCAAAACCGGGGCGGAAGTACAAAAAACTCCCGTAATATACGATTTTGAAGGGGAGAATGCGGAAAAGGGCGGATATACGCACTATATGGAAAAGGAAATCGGTGAAGTTCCCGCTTCGATTGCAAATTCTTTGATCGATTTCTCCTCTGAATCTCGGTATTCCGATTTTTGCAAAGTACTATGTCAGACATACTATATACAAATTATTGCATGCGGAACGGCTTATCACAGCGGAATTGCGGCAAAATATGCAATGGAACGTCTTGCCCGTATTCCGGTAGAGGTGTGCATTGCGAGCGAATATCGATACCGCGATCCGATCATATCGCCGCATACGCTTGTCTTTGCGGTAAGCCAGAGCGGGGAGACGGCAGATACGCTGGCCGCCGCGCAATGCGCCAGAGAACGGGGCGCCCTTGTGGCGGCGATCACGAATGTGCCCTATTCTTCGCTGACGCGCATGGCGGATTTCGTTCTTTTTACGCATGCGGGCAGAGAGATTGCCGTTGCTGCGACCAAGAGCTACGCGGCACAGCTTGCACTTTTGTTTTCGGTAGCACTGTTTCTGTCAAAAGAGCGCCTTCCTTTTTCCGTGCTTTCCGACTTTGTGGAACTGAGCCGACATACGCTGTCCCGCTGTTTTTGTATCGCAGATTGGGCGCCGCGGATGAAGGAGGCAAAGAGCGTCTTTTTTCTTGGGCGCGGAGTGGACTACTGTAATGCGTTGGAAGGCAGTTTGAAGCTGAAAGAGATCTCTTATCTGCCGAGCGAGGGGTATCCGGCGGGCGAGCTCAAGCACGGTACGCTTGCATTGGTGGATGACAGGACGCCGATCGTGGTCTTGCTTACGCAGCGTGCACTTGCGGAAAAGACGATGAATGCGGTTCACGAGGTTGTTTCCCGCGGCGCCGAAGTCTTTCTCGTCACCTCTCTTCCCGAGTACGTCGGGGCAGAGGGGATCCGAAGCGTCTGTTTGCTGCCGGAATGCGCGGAGATCTTTTCTCCGCTTCTCTCGGTGATTCCGCTTCAGCTTCTTGCATATCGGGTTGCGGTTTTGCGTGGGTATGATCCCGATAAGCCGAGGAACCTTGCGAAAAGCGTTACCGTAGAATGATTGGCATTAAAAAGAGAATCGGTCTGCCATGCGGCAGTCGTACGGTGCGTCTTTTCTGAAGACAGACTGTCATACCTGCTGACAGAACTTAAAAAACGCCGTGTTGCAGCGGAAACACGGCGTTTTTTAAGCAGCGGGGAACCCTCGGACAGCCCGCGGGGTCATAAATGCGGCGTATAAAACAAACGAAGGAGAGAGCAGAAAATCAAAAGGGAGGGAAGGATAGAGACAGATAAGCAAGGGGTAAATCAGAGAATATCTGGCGCGGCAAAAGCCTGTCTTCGGGAAACGAATGCAAGCAGATGGCGATCTGGTCTTCATATGTGCGAGGGTTGCGCGTCTCCGAGGGCGGGGCTGTCTGCGTAAACGAAAAATTCGTCGGATCGCTAGGGGGCGGTTTTGTTGGGAGGCTGACAAAGCGGTCCGCCTGCGGCAAAGCAACGGAGGGATCCGTCGGTACTTCTTTGCAAAAACCCTATCGGCGAGAGGACTTCCTCTTTAAGGTTGTTTCAAAGAGGCAATCAAGGTTTCTTGCCCGTTCCTTCGGCGTCGGAAAAAACACCTTTTTGTAATCATAAGGTTGCTTTGCGCACTTTTGCTGTTTCATGCGTTGTTTGGTCAAACGGGGAAAGGGAAACCCCTTGCGGCGATTCCGTATCTGTTCGAGACACTTTTCCGCAAATCGATCGGATTTTGGATGCCGCGGAGACATAGTCCGTTGTAATAAATTTTTTGGAAACTTAGATCGTCATCTGCGATTTCCCGTCTGTTCAATCGGCAATCGGATCATATAATGATGGAAAGTAATGATGGAAAGTAATGATGGAAAGGGGAGACGGCCGCCATGTCTGCGTTTGGGGGAAGCTGACCGTCTGAAGCCGTAATGGGACGAAGAAACCGCAAGATGCAGGAGATCTTGCGGTTTCTTCCCTAAATGATTCGATCAATTAAATTGGAGCTGCTAACCGGATTTGAACCGGTGACCTCTTCCTTACCAAGGAAGTGCTCTACCTCCTGAGCCATAGCAGCATGACTTCGATCGATGCGGGCGGCGGAACGGCCGGAAGCTCTGTCTGCCGCTGCCCTTCTTTTTGATCGGAAAGGCTTTTATAGAATATCAAATTCCCCGAGGCAAGTCAAGCGATAATTCGGGATTTTTGTAATTTTCCGCGAGTTTTTTTGTATGCGCTTTTCTGCGGACGCGGGGCGCGGAATCCGCGGACTGCGTGTTCGGGAGAAGACATAAAGCAAGGCGGCACACCTTTTCGGCATACCGCCCGTTTTTGTGGTCTTATCATCGTTATCCCGTTGATTCCGAAAAGTTCTTTTCGCAAACCGCCGTTACACTTTTCTTTTCGGAGCGTTTTCGCTCTCTGTTTTCGAATTTACGGTTTTCGATTCAGAATATTTCTTTTCCTTTTACGGTCTGTTCCCGCTCTCTCATGTCTCCTTCCGTCCGACTTCTTTTTCTTTGCGATCTCCTTTTTGATTTCTGAGACTTGCATCGATTCCGAAATCAGTTCCGGCTTTTCGTTTCCGATCGAGCTTTCCATGATAAACCACACAACATTGGAGTTTCTTTCGGAATTGCTTTCTGATTTGTTTCCGTACGCAAAACTTTTTCTGTAGGCGAAAGCAAGTTTCGTTTTCGAAAAGATTCCGAATTTCCTGCAAGATATTCTTCTTTCTCCGTTCCTCTTGTTGCTCTTTGCGCTTCGGATCTGACCGATCCGACCTACAGAGTCTGCGTATGAGTTCGATTCGGAACCGGAACCGAGAAGTTTCTCAATGAGGAAACTCTTCTTCCTTTTGGGGGAACGTTCCTTCGGTTACTCCCTTGTTGTACTGTCATTATAGCACAGTTTTTTCATTTGTCAATAGTTTTCTGAAAAGTTTTTTAAGATTTTGTAATTTTTTTTCGACAGGATTCGATCAGAACGTCTTTGCGTTATACGATTCCAAAAAGCGATTGATGCGCGGAAAATCGGAAGGGGTGACGATGTTCAACGCTTTTTCGCCGAAAATGCCGTTTTCGGTAATGATCACTGCGAGCAGGTTTTTCTTCTCCTCAAACGCGACGAAAACCTGAAAGACGGTGGCGTCCTGACTCATGATGCGATAACGCTCCATTTCCGAGCGCCGCATCACTTCGCAGCAGGGGGTGTTGAGGAAAAATTCGGTGAGATCCTCGCCCGCCTTCACGCGCTGTTCGATTTCGGCATACAATCCGTAAGAATTGATGACGCCAGCCATTTTTCCGTGGTCGTAGACGATCAGTGTCTTTTGCCAGTTTTCCCGAAACGCTTCGACCGCGGTCAAAACGGGTTTATCCGCAAAGACGGAGGCAATTTTTTTTACTTTGATCGCATCGATCAGGCGGGGCGGACGGCAGAGCATGCTTTCGATGAAGGAGATGGTGGCGACGACTTCGTCGCAGGGAACGGCGATGACAGTCTCTTCTTCCAATCCCGCGGTGCGGTGGACGATGGCGTTGCGCAGTTTTCCGTAATCGATGAGTTCGCTTTCGTATCTTCGGACTGTGATGTCGAGATCGCTGCACCGTTTGACAAGATCGGTAAAGTTTGCCGTTGCTTTGGCGTTGTAGAGAAATTTGAGCTGAGCCTCGATTTTATTGTAGCTCTGCAGAAAACGCGTTGCGTTTAAAGTATCCATTTTGCTCCTCCTGACCCGATTATACCATATCTTGTGGCGCAATGCAAGAGCGAATCAAATTTGATTGAGAGCCTTTGCGTGAGAGGCGGTCTCCGACTCCGGAGGAAGGGGTGCACGCTTTGTTTTGCGGAGAGGGCGGAATAGCGGCAAAAGACGCCGTTAAACCTGTTTTTCCCCGTGGAGCGGTTTCCGGCGGCGTCTCCCCGTGTCCGATGACGGCACGCTGTCCCGGCTTCCTCATTGTTCAGAGGCATATCTGCGGGTGTCATGGTACAAGCGGATTCCGGCACATAAGACAAATCGGTTTGGTGTTTCTGTCATTCCTGCGCGGAAACGGTTGAGTTGATCGGCTGCCGGGTCCATTCCAATCTGTTTTGCGGTTGCCGTGTCTTGATCCCAAGCGCTGCCTTGCGCCGCTTCTTTCATAATAAAAGATTCGCCTTCGGCAGCGTGCGAAAAGCACAAAGGCGGGTCTTTCTCCGATCAAGCCGAAAAGGTTGTCTTTTTGCGAGATAAATTACAGTTTAACGTCGTATCCCGACTGTAAAAAAAGCCGTTCATCCGTTTGTTTCGATTTTGTCCGCACCCCACCGCTGCGGAACCAACGCTTGCAGCCGAATTGTCCGTTTGGTTTCAGTCGCACAGAAGCTCGATTTCTCCCGCTGCACCGCCCAATTGCATCAGAAATTCCCGACAGGCCCCGCACGGCATCCCCGTTTTTCCGTCCGGCATGACCGCAACTAATTTTATGAGGTTGTTTTCCCCGTTTGTCAGCATATTTGCGATCGCATTTCGTTCCGCACACATTCCCAAAGAGCAAGCCGTATCGATACAAACGCCGACAAAGACGGTTCCCTTTGCCGTAAGAAGCGCGGCGGAAACAGAACCGGCTTCGATCCATGGAGAAACGGTTCTTCTGCATTGCGCTTTCCTTGCGGCGAGGTACAGGTTATCCCGGGTTTCGTCGTATTGAACCAGCGCACGAGCTTCCGTCTCACGGAGAAAAGGTTTTTTCCCGTCGCAATATCCGTCGATATCATAGGGAAATGTTCGGGCAAGTTCTTGTTTGAGCGCTGCCTATTCTCTCCGCGCTTTTTCATGGGTGCGCATATGATCCCGGAATGCAAGATGCCGCCTGAGATTGTGCCAGTCGTCTGCTTGGAAAATATAAAGCTGACAGGTACGTTCTTCTCCGCCTTTGCGAAGATAACGTCTGCCTGCCATTCCGAATTCCCCGAGATATTCATAGCCCGCATCCGAAAATTTTTCCGCAACGGCGTCTGCCGTCTCAAGACTTCGGACCGCCGCCATAATATCGATGATCGGTTTGGCGGCCAATCCCGGAACGGATGTGCTCCCGATATGGTAGAGGGCAATGCAATTATCTTTCAGAATTTCGGCAATACGATCCCGTTCTTCTGCATATTTCAACGGCCATTTTGGGTCATAATCCACGACGGTAATATGCTGCGGCATTTTTTGTCCCCTCTTTGTCAGGCGCTTGCTGATTTTTTCGGTTTGTGCAGAGCCATAATACAAAAAACGCCGCCGACTGCATGTGAAACCTTTGCTGTCGGCGGCATTGCGTTAGTTTCGTTCGAGACAGAAAAGTGTCTCGACGTGGTCGAGGCGACGAGATTTGAACTCACGACCTCTTGGTCCCGAACCAAGCGCGCTACCAAGCTGCGCTACGCCTCGATCCTGTTCATTATAACAGATAAACGCGGTTTTTGCAAGCGATTTTATCTTGTTTTTCTCATGCTCGCGCGGTTTGTTTTCCGAAATCTCCGCATACTGTTTCCGAAAGCGGACAAATGTAAGAGAAAATTTACAATTTGCCTCTTTTTTTTACAGTTGCGTGACGAGATCGTGCGGGAAAAGATACAACTTCGTGATAAGATGATCGCAGAAACGAAACAAGATCTGAAGATCGAAAGGAGAAAATGATGAAAAGAAAAATTGCGGCAATCGGATTAACGGCGGTATTGGGCGCTGCGGCAATCGGAGCAATGGCGGGGTGTTCCGAAGCAACAGAAAACGAGAAGACAGTGATCAACGTTTCCGGCAGTTCTTCGGTCTCGCCGCTGATGCTCGTCCTTGAACAGGCGTATGAGGCGTTGCATTCGGATGTGGACATCAAAGTAAATACGAGCGACTCCGGCACCGGCATCAAGGACGCCCAAACGGGGAAGAATGATTTCGGGATGGCATCCCGAGAGCTCAAATCGACGGAAACGGGCGTCGTGTCCCAACAGATTGCGACAGACGGTGTGGCGATCATCGTCAACCGTGCGGTAAGCGAGCCGGAAAGTGTCACCTCGGAGCAGATCTATGCGCTGTATGCCAACGGGACGGCAATCGGTGAAATCACCAATGCGATCGCCCGCGAGAGCGGGAGCGGCACGCGCGACGCGTTCGACGAGTTGATCGAAGACGGCAACGAAAACAAACTCAAGGCGCTCACTGCTTTTTCGTCCGTTGTCAGCACGCAGACCGGAACGGGTGCGGTGATTACGGCGATCGAGTCGAATACCAAGACGCTCGGATATATTTCAATGGGGTCTCTCGGGTCCTCCGATGCAATCAAAGCTCTCCGTTTCAACGGCGTTGAGGCGACGGTCGCCAACGTTGAGAACGGCACCTATGAACTTTCCCGTCCGTTTAACATTGTCTATCGGGAAGGACAGCTCAGCGAGGCCGCGCAGGCATTCGTGGAGTTTATTATGGGCGAAGAGGGGCAGGCCATCGTGGAGAGAGAAGGATATATCTCTGTCTCCTGACGGCGCGTTTGGAACGAATGACATATGAAACATGCGATAAAAAAGATCGGGAGTGCGGAAGCGGAGGCTTCCGCACTCCGTAAAATACCGAAGCTCAGCGGCGAGACGTCTGCCAAAGCACTCTTTTTCTTCTGTGCGTTTTTCTCCGTCCTCGCCGTGTTCGGCATTGTCCTCTATATCTTGGTGGAAAGTTTTCCCGCCCTGCGTGAGATCGGCATCGTCAATTTTCTGTTCGGTTCGATCTGGTCGCCGAAACACTATGAGGATCCCGAACTCGGCATGGAGGCTTCGGAGGTGTTCGGGATCTTTCCGATGATCGTCAGCTCCCTTGTCGTAACGGCGGGCGCTGCGGCGCTCGGGGGAACGCTGGGGGTGTGTACGGCGGTTTTCATGGTGCATTTCTGTCCCGAACGGCTCAGAAAGGGATACGGACAGCTCGTCAATTTGCTGGCGGGGATTCCTTCGGTGATCTATGGATTTTTCGGACTCGTCGTTTTGGTCCCCCTGCTGGAATCCTTGTTCGGCGTTGCCGTGGGAAAGGGGCCGCTTGCCGCGGTGCTCGTGCTCTCGATCATGATCTTGCCGACGGTTGCCTCCATCTCCGCCAACAGCATTCGGGCGGTTCCGAAGGAATATTATGAGGGAGCGCTGGCGCTTGGCGGGAACAAGGCTCAGACGGTGTTCAAAATCTGCGTTCCCGCCGCCAGACGGGGAATTCTTTCCGCTCTCATTCTCGGGATCGGGCGTGCGGTCGGAGAAACGATGGCGGTGCAGATGGTGGTCGGAAACACGGCGGGCAATTATCCGGAAAGTCTGTTTGCACAGGTCGCGACAATGACGACGCACATCGTCACCGAAATGGGATATACCGCTTCGGGAAGCCTTTGGCAGCGCGCCCTGATCGCCACGGGATTTGTCCTGCTTTGCTTTGTTCTGCTTATCAACGTGGTGCTGACTCTGATCAGACGGGAAAAACCGGGCGGGGACAGACGATTTAAGCGCAAACTGAGGAAACGGGTCGGCGAACAATCTCTTCCCGAATTTCATCGGACGGGAGGACTGCAGGAGGCGCTCAAATACGTCTGTATCGCGTTTGCGTGCGCGGTGTTTGCGGCGCTTGGTGCGCTGATCGTGTTTATCTTAGTCAAAGGGGTTCCTCATCTTACGCCGCACTTCTTGTTTTCTGCGGGATCCTCGACCGATCTCACGATTGCGCCCATGCTTGTCTCTACCTTAATGATCGTTGCGATGACGCTTGTGATCGCACTGCCTCTCGGAATCGGGGCGGCGATCTTTCTCAACGAATACGCAAAAAAGGGCAGCCGCATCGTCAAGGGGATCCGCCTGTTTATCGATACGCTCGCGGGGATACCCTCCATTGTCTTCGGACTGTTCGGCATGATCTTTTTCGTGCCTCTGTGCGGGGGAAGCTATAATCTGTTGGCAGGATCGCTCACGATGGTGCTGATCGTGCTTCCCACGATCGTCCGTTCAACGGAGGAGAGCCTCAGCGAGATCCCGGACAGCATGCGCGAAGGTTCTTATGCGCTCGGCGCGGGAAAGGTGCGGACGATTTTCAAGATCGTGTTGCCTTCGGCGCTCGGAGGATTGGTGACATCGGTCATTCTGAGCGTCGGAAGAATCGTCGGCGAGTCGGCGGCGCTCATCTATACGGCGGGGGCGGTAATGGAAATGCCCTCGGGGTACTTTTCCTCCGGAGTTTCTTTTTCGGTGGGGATGTACACCCTCATGTCCACGGCGCGCGCGGGAGACATGGAAAAGGCATATGCGACGGCAGTCGTTCTCCTTGTCATCGTCGTCTCACTGAATCTTCTTGTCGCCTTGCTGGAAAAGAAACTCGCCCGAAAGAGGGCGGGAGGAGGCGGCGGGACGGCCGCGACTTCGCAAACAGAAAAAATGAAAAAGGAGCGGGGAAAACGCCGGACGGAGGAACGCGGCATGGCCGTGTCCGTGCAGGCTTCGGCCGCTCCGGGGGAGAGAGGATGAAAACGATCGAGCCATTTGTCTTTGAAAACGGGATCGCGGCGGAAATCCGTGAGATGGATCTCTTTTACGGGAGTTTTCAGGCGCTTAAAAAAATCAACATGGTCATTCCCGAGAAAAAGATCACGGCAATGATCGGGCCTTCCGGATGCGGAAAGTCTACGCTGATCAAGACGCTCAACCGCATGAACGATCTGGTGGAGGGCTGTCGCACGGAAGGAGAGATCCGTGTCGGAGGGAGTAATATCTTCGATCGGGATATGGATGTCGCCAGGTTGCGGAAAAATGTGGGAATGGTGTTTCAGCGGCCCAATCCGTTTGCGTTGAGCGTCTATGACAACGTCGCATACGGTCCGCGCACCTTCGGCATCCGAAAAAAATCGCTGCTCGACGGAATCGTAGAGGAATCTCTTCGTGCGGCTGCGATGTGGGATGAGCTCAAGGACCGTCTCAACAAATCCGCGCTCGGACTCTCGGGCGGACAGCAGCAGCGGCTTTGCATCGCGCGGGCACTTGCCGTCAAGCCGCAGATTCTGCTGATGGACGAGCCCACTTCGGCGCTGGACCCCATTTCCACGGGTAAAATCGAAGAGCTCTGTCAGGAGCTGGAGAGCCGCATTACGATCGTCATGGTCACCCACAACATGCAGCAGGCGGCGCGGATTTCGGACAAAACAGGATTTTTCCTGCTGGGCGAACTCATTGAATTCGGCGATACGGAGGAAATTTTCCGTTCTCCCTCGCATCCGGAGACGGAGCGGTATATCACGGGGAGATTCGGCTGAGAAAAGGAGAGCAGATGACGACAAGAAAATTTTTTGACGAAGAACTGGACAGCCTGCATGCCATGCTTGCCGAAATGTGTTCGATCACGGAAGCAATGATCAACGATTCCGTGGCGGCGCTCAAAAGCCTGGATCGGGAGCTGGGGGCATCGGTGTCGGACGCGGACAAGGAAGTGGACGAGCTGGAGATCGACATCGAGAAGAAATGCATGCGGATTTTGCTCAAACAGCAGCCCGTCGCGCACGATCTGGTCCGCGTCACGACCGCGCTCAAGGTCATTACGGATATCGAGCGGATCGGCGACCAGGCGGCGGACATCGGAGAGATCGTGCGGCAGTATCCCGACGGCGGGCTTGCGCGGGATCCGGAAAAGATTCAGCGCATGGGAGATCTCGCCAGTGCCATGGTGCATCAGAGCGTCGATTCTTTTCTCAACGCGAGCGCCGGCGGGGCGGGCATGGTGATTCGGGCGGACGACGAAATGGACGCCTTGTTTCAGGAGGTCAAGGCGGAGCTGGTAGAGGAGATCCGCCGTGATGGGGAGGCGGCGGATCGTGCGGTTATGCTTCTCATGATCGCAAAATATCTCGAAAAGATCGGGGACTATGCCGTCAACGTGTGCGAATGGACCCAGTATCTGGTCACCGGCATTCACAAAGAGTACCAATAGCAGAGGATTCGCCGTCCGCGTGTTCGGCAAAGACGGAACAAGACGCGGCAAGAGGCTTTTTGAAATTTTTTTCTGTTTTTTTACAAACTTATGAAAAATACGTGACAAACCCTTGCGATCCTTGTTATAATGATTTTATCGGAGAATACCATTCCCGAAGAAGACGGAGATTAAACGAAAGAGAGGATCGGAGTGTATGAGCGCAATGGAATGGTTTGAGTTGATCATGAAAGTCCTGGGCGGTCTGGGTGCGTTTCTGTTCGGCATGAACGGATTGTCTGCCGGTATGACCCGGCTCGCACACGGCAAGATGCAGACCATGCTGAACAAGACGGCGCGGAACCGTTTTGCGGGACTTGGCCTCGGACTCGGCGTAACGATGATTGCGCAGAGTTCCTCGCTCACGACGGTCATGGTCGTCGGCCTCGTGAACGCGGGCATTATGACGCTGTTTCAGGCGACCTCCATTATCATGGGAGCCAACATCGGGACGACGATCACCGCCTGGCTCGTATCTTTGAATACTTTCGACGTGACGACTGCCGTCTTGTCGCTTACCGCGATCGGCATCTTCATGTCGATTTTTTCTAAAAAGGAAAAGGTCAAGACGGTCGGCGAGACGTTGGCTTCCCTCGGGCTTATCTTCGTCGGCATCACGTTCATGTCGGAGGCGTTGGACATGGAGCGGGGAAGCGCGGCGTATGAGACGATCCACGGGATGATGACTTCGGTGACCAATCCTTTCCTGTTGCTCCTGATCGGACTGGTCGTGACTGCGCTCGTGCAGTCTTCTTCCGCCGTGACGACCATCATCATTACGATGGTGCAGACGGGATTCATGATCGGCGGGGGCGGAAATTCCGTCTATTATATCATTATCGGAACAAATATCGGGACCTGCGTCACGGCGCTCATTTCCTCCATCGGCGCGAGCAAAAACGCCAAACGAGCGTCGGTCATTCACTTTCTGTTCAATTTCTTCGGCGCGATCATCTTTACAGTGATCCTGCTGTTGTGGAAGGACTTCGGGGATGCCGTTCTCGTGCGGATGTTTCCCGATTACCCCCAATTCCAGATCGCAATGTTCCATACGTTATTCAACGTGATCTGTTCGCTCGTCTTTCTGCCCTTCATCAACGTATTTGTCAAACTTTCTCATTTGCTTGTGTTCGGGAAAAAGGAACCGAAAGAGGAAAAGGAGGAGCCGGGAAAACCCGCGCTCGTCTATGCGGAACTGGATGAGCGTCTTCTGCGCTCTCCTTCCGTGGCGCTTGCGTATCTCTATCAGGAGACGGGAAAGGTGTTTTCCTTTGCAAAGAATACGCTCGATACGGCCTTCAACGCCTTTTTGAATAAGGACACTTCGGCGAAAGAGGCGGTGCTTGCGCAAAATGCCGATTTGGCCCAGATGAACAAACAGGCGGTCTCCTATCTCGTGAAGATTTCCGCGTCCTCCCTTGTGCTGGAAGAGGAGAAGACGGTCTCCTCCCTGCATTATGTGCTCAACGACATCATGCGTCTGGGAGAACTTGCCGACAATATTACAAAATATACCAATCATTATGTCAACGACGGACTTGTCTTTTCGGGAGAATTTCTCGAAATGATCCGGGAAATGTATGCGCAGGTCACCAAACTGTACGAGCTGTCGGCGGAAGTCTTTTTACATAAAAACTTTGCGGGACTGGAACAGGTCGACGCTTTGGAGGAAGAGATCGACAAAGACCGACGCCGCCTGACCAATGCGCATATTACCCGGCTCAACGAAGGAAGATGTCAGCCGCAAAATTCCAACGTATTCATCAATTTGGTCGGAAATCTCGAACGCGCGGCCGATCATATTACGTTTATTGCCCATTCGATCGAACAGAATCACTGAGGATTTCTGCGGAGGGGGCGAGGAAGTGCTGTGAGAAACAAAGTATTTTTCCTGGAAGATGACGAGAGCATCTGCGAGCTCGTAAAATGTACGCTCGATCTGAGCAGCATTTGCTGCGAATGCTTTTTGACGGTAAAAGAGTTTTATGAGGCGATGGAGCGGGAGGTTCCCGACGTCGTACTGCTCGACATCATGCTTTCAGACGGCGACGGGATCGACGTGCTTCGGCGGGTAAAGGCGCGTTATCCGGAAGTGAGTGCGATCATGCTCTCCGCACTCGGAAAGGAGACAGATAAGGTTCGGGGACTGAATGCGGGGGCGGACGATTATATCGCCAAACCGTTCGGATTGCTCGAACTTACCGCGCGCATCAACGCGGCGCTCCGCCGTTCGAAACGTGCAGACGTTCTCCGCAAAGGAGATCTCGAGCTCGACGTCGGAAGGCACAGAGTCATGTTTCGGGGAGAAGAGCTTGCGCTCAGCAACAAAGAGTTCCAGCTTTTGCGCTACTGTATGGATCGGGAAGGAAAGGTAATGCCCCGCGACGAGATCCTCGTCGACGTTTGGGGATATGACTGCGGCGAGACACGAACGCTCGACAATCATATTGCGCGTCTGCGCAAACTCGGGCTCAATTTTGAAACGGTGTTCGGCGTGGGATATAAATTTATTGCGCAATGATCTTCGGGCGCGGGCGTGTTTGCCCGCGTCTTTTCGGAGGAATTATGAAAAAACGCATTCTTTGGGTGAGCTTTGCGCTAACGGCGGTCGCGCTGCTGATTTTTTCTGTGTTTTCGGCGGAGATCTATTACCGCAGCAGTCTTCGCCATGCGGAGGGATTTCTGCGCGCCTGTTCGGGTGCGTTCGACGAAACGCGTGGCATAGACGAGCTGACCGAAGAATATGCGGCGGAGCTCTCCCGCAGGCTGGACGGCGCCCGCGTTACCTTTCTCTCTGCAGAGGGTGCGTTTCTCGCCGATTCCGAGGACAAAGAGGACTCCGACCGCTCCGGCCGTCCCGAAGTCGCGGAGGCGATCTCGGGCGGAAACGGGGAGGGGTTTGACGTACGCGCTTCCTCAACGCTCGGGACGGATTTGATCTATTACTGCCGCGCATTTTCGGAACAGGGGTATCTGGTGCGGATCGCGGTCCCGACCTATTCATTTTGGGGGATCTATGCGGATTCGCTCCCGACGGTGGCGGCATTTTTGCTCTTGGACGCGGTGATCTGTCTGCTGTTCACCTATCTGTTCACGGGGTTCATGCTCCGTCCGCTGGACAAGCTTGCGCGCGATGCCGCCGTGAAAAAAAAGCTGGAAACGGATTGCAGCGAATTGGACGGTTTGGTTCAAGTTCTCAACGGCATGAACGAAGAAGCCGCCGCGCACCTGCGGGAGCTTGCCGAAGAAAAAAATTTGACGGAGAAAGCGCAACGTTCCAAAAATGACTTTATTGCCAATATCACGCATGAAATGAATACGCCGCTCACTTCGATCCGCGGATTTGCGGAGCTGCTTGCCGCCGGGTCTCTGCAGGGCGAGGCGGCGGAAAGAGCGGCGCGGACGGTGCTGTCCCAAAGCGAGCGTCTCTCCAATCTCATTGCCTGCATCATCAATTATAACGAGATCGACAGCGATGAATTGCCTTCCTACGAAGTGAACGCTTCGCGCATTGCGGAAGAGACGCTGGAGAGCCTCTCTCCTGCGCTGAAGGAAAAAAAGCTTGTCCTGCTGAGCGAGATCGAGCCGGATGTCTTGCTGATGAGCCGGCAAGAACGGATTGCGGAGGTGTTCGGCAATCTGATCCGCAACGCGATCCGCTACAATCGCGAGGGGGGTAGCGTCACCGTTCTGCTCACGCATCAGATGTTCCGCGTTTCGGATACGGGGATCGGAATTGCGGAAGAAAATCTGGAGCGGATTTTCGATCGGTTTTTCACGGTGGACAAATCGCACGGAGGAAAGAACGGGGGATTCGGATTGGGATTGTCCGTCGTGAAAAAGCTGTGCGAAAAAGCGGGATGGAAATTGTCCGTGCAGAGCAAAGAGGGCGCGGGAACGGCGTTTACGGTGGAGTTTTCCTGAAATCTTCTGCAAAGGACGGGAATTTTTGCGGTACGGCATAAAAAAGTTCTGATAAAACCTTGTTCAAAAGTAAAAGTTGTGTTATAATGAAATCGAACGGTGCGCCTTGAAACAGAGTGTCGCACGTTTTTGCGTATTCCGAAGGAAGGAGTTTACCATGAAAATTACAATTCGGGAAGAGGGGAAAATTGCGGTTTCGGACGGAGGCGTCGGGCTGTTTTTTGAAGACCTCAACTACGCGTTGGACGGCGGACTGTATGCGGAAATGCTGGAAAACCGGAATTTTGAGGCAAAGACCGTCTGCGGCGAGCGCAACGATTATCGGGTCGCAAGCGACGGACTGTACGGGTGGACGGGATATCCCGCGGGCGCGGAAGTCGCGCTGAAGCTCAAATCCGATCGCCCGCTCTTTGCCGAAAATCCGCATTATCTTCGGCTTACCGCCGGACACGGCAGAGCGGGCGTAAAGAACAGGGCGTACGGCGGGATCTGCCTTGTGAAAGGGATGCGTTACACCGTCTCTTTTTATCTTCGTTCTTATGACTATAAGGAAAAAGTGTCGGTCGGCGTCTATCGGGAGGGGCATCCCCTGCTCGAAAAGGCATTCAAGGTTCGCCCGGACGGCAAGTGGAAACGATACAACTGCTGTTTTAAGAGCCGGACGGATACGGATTCTGCCGAATTCGTCCTCATGTTGCAGGGAGCGGGCACCGTTCACGTCGATTGCTTCTCCATGATGCCGGAGAATGCGGTGAAGGGCGTGTTCCGTCGCGATCTTGCGGAGATGATGCGCGAAGTAAAGCCGAAATTTCTGCGTTTTCCCGGCGGCTGCGTGGTGGAGGGCAACTCGATCGCAAACCGCTATCTGTGGAAAAAATCAGTCGGTCCGCGGGAGAGGCGGACGCATAATTGGAACCGTTGGGCGGTACATGCCGCGATAGACGGAAAACCGACGCAATGGTCTCATTACGGACAGACGCTCGGAGTGGGGTATTATGAATACTTCCTTTTATGCGAATATCTCGGAGCAAAGCCGCTTCCCGTGCTCAGTGTGGGGATCGCCTGCCAGTATATGTCGGACGAGACGGTACCGCTCGACGATCCCGAGATGGAGACCTATGTGCAAGATGCACTCGATCTCATCGAATTTGCCAACGGAGCGCCGGATACCGAATGGGGGAGCGTACGCGCCGAAATGGGACACCCGCAGCCTTTCGGACTCGAATACCTCGGGATCGGGAATGAGCAGTGGGAGACGGAGACCAATTGTTTTTACCGCCGTTATGAGCGGTTTGAAAAGCGCATTCACGAGCGGTATCCCGAGATCAAACTCATCGGCACCGTAGGACCCACGATCGGAACGCCCTCGTATGAACAGGCATGGCAGTGGACGAGAGAGCGGCTTGCGGAGAATCCCGTCTTTGTGTATGCCTCCGACGAGCATGTTTATGCGCCGCCTTCCTGGTTTTTCGAGCACTCCGATCTGTATGACTCTTATCCTCGCGGAGCGCGCGTCTACGTGGGAGAGTATGCCGCGCATGTGCCCGGGAAGGGCGGTACGGCAAACTGTCCCGAGGCGAATACCTGGGAGTGTGCACTGTCCGAAGCGGCGTTCATGACGGGCATGGAGCGCAATGCCGATGTCGTCGTGATGGCGTCTTATGCGCCCCTCTTCGGGCGATTGGGCGATTCGCAGTGGAGTCCCTGTCTGGCATGGTTCGACGGGAAGAATACGTATGCGACCGCGAACTATTATGTACAGGAGATGTTCAGTTTCTATACGGGGAACTATTCTCTGCGCACGGAAGTCGAAGGAGGGAAACAGAGCGGCGTATATGCTTCGGCGACCGAACGAGAAGGGTTGACCTATGTCAAGGTTGTCAACGCTACCGATCGGGAGATCGAGACGGAGCTCGACGGAAATTACGATTTGGGTTCGCTCACTTATATCATCCGTATGGAAGGAGAACTTTCGGACTATAATCATCCCGGGGAGGAGAAGCTCGTTCCGCAGGAGATCGCGCCCACGGCGGCACGTTCGCTCACGCTCTCCCCGCACAGTTTCAGCGTGCTGGTGTTCCGCCGCTGAGCGGCGGAAAGACCGCCGAAGAGGTCAGAATGAAGAAGAAGATTTCGGCATGGATCGCGGCTTTGATGCTCTGCCTTTGCGCGGGGACGGCCGCCTGCAAAGAGGAAGAACACGTTCACGTCTTCGGAGAATGGGAAGTCGTGAAAGAGGCGACCTGCGCGGAGGACGGCGCCATGCGGCGCACCTGCGTGGACGGGGATTATTACGAGGAAGAGCGCATCGATCGGCTCGGTCATATCTTCGGGACGGATAACGTATGCATCCGCTGCGGCTACCGCATTCTCCCGACCGAGGGGCTGGACTATCGTTCGGAAGGGGAAGGCCTGCTCGTTGCCGCGGGTACGGCGACGGCGGGAGAGATTGCGATTCCGGCTTATTATGAAGGGAAGCCGGTGCTCGGCGTGGCGGCAGAGGGATTTCTTGAGACGGACGTCACGGCGGTGTTCTTTCCGGACGGGTTGCAGACCGTCGGCGTGCGTGCGTTCTACGGCTGCGAGGCGCTGACGGAGTGCGATCTTCCCAACAGCGTGCAAAACATAGGGATCCGTGCTTTTGGCGAATGCACCGCTTTGGAATTGCTTCGCTTCGGACCCGAGCTCACGGAGATCGGCGCCGCGGCGTTCTATGGCTGTGAAAAGCTGACTGCGGTCGAATTGCCCGACGGGGTGGTTTCCGTCGGCGGCGAAGCGTTTGCCGGGTGCACCAAACTGGATTTGCTGGAGATGGGGGATTCCCTCACGCAGATCGGAGATTGTGCGTTTTCCGATTGCGCTTCTCTCAGGAAAGTCTATTTGGGCAAAAACGTGGTCACGATTGAGGCATTTGCGTTCCGCAGATGCACGAATCTGCGGGAGGTGGTGCTCTATTCCTCCTTAGAGACGATCGGACAGAATGTGTTTCAGAACTGCGATTCTCTGCAGATCATCCGCTATCACGGAACGAAAGAGGGCTGGAAGACGATCGACAAGGCGATCGCGTGGGACGGAAGCGGCGTGGGGGAATATATCGTCGAATGCAACGACGGAACGCTGAGCGGGTATGAAGCGCTCTGAGAGAGAAGAAAGGAAGGATTAAAACGCCTGTCGGGATTTCCGACGGGCGTTTTTTGATCTGAAGAAAATTCACGGACTGTCCGGGAGTGCAAAATCAGCATTGCCGACGGCGAAAAAGAAGAGATGAGAGCGGAACGGCAGGAGGGCAAAAAGAGAGAACCCGTTGAAAAAGCAAACAGAAAAGGAAAAAAGAAGGGGGGGGACGGGGCGAGGCAATCGGCAAAGAACAATTTGCACGAAAAGACGTGCCGACGGCGGACAGACGGCAATCGAATGATTGCCGGGTCGCCGCAGGCGTTTTTGCGCGCCGCAGGGAACAGCAAGACTGACAGCCCGAAACCGAACAACGGTTGGCTTAGCCGACAGACTTTTATTTTGGCAAAACATAGAATTAATAAAGAAAATTTTTTTCATAAAATCTTGACACAAGCGGGATTCCGTAGTAAAATTGAGACGAAATGAAAATTCTTTTGCAAGGAGATAAAAAATGACGGGGCAATCGAAACGTTTTTCTGTCAGATGGATCTGTGTGCTGCTGGGGATTCTCATGCTGTTTGCCGTTGCGCTGAGCGCCTGTAACGGCGGGAACACCGAAGAGCCGGGCGGGAACACCGAAGAGCCCGATGTTCCGTTTGCGCCGACTTACCGCACGGACTATGCGCCGACGCTTTTTGACGGGGGCAGCGTGTCCTATGAGGTGACGGAACTGGGCGACGGAGTGACGATGGTCAAAAATACCGTGACCAAGAGCAACGATACGGTTTCCGCCGTCTATGCGATCGAAGTCGATCTGTCCGAAGCGGATATCCGAGCCGGCACGAAGAATAACGTTGCGGCGGGATTTGCCTGGGAGAAATCGGTGCCCTACGCACAGGCGCAGGCGTGGGAAAGTGCGACGGGAGGACATGTCTATGCATCCATCAATGCGGATTTCTTCGGGAGCACCTGCGTCAACGCCTTTGTCAAAGACGGCGTGATCGTGAAGGCAGGTCATAACGACGCGGGCGTATACGACTATCTCGACCTGAATTCAGACGTTCCCGCATCCGCGCCTATGCTGTTCGGCATCAAGGGGACTTCCGCGCAAATCGCGCCCATCGTCTCTTACGAGGGAGATATTACCTCTGCGGAAGTCAAACGCGGGGTCATCACGGCGAAGCTCAGCTATGGCGCGCTGTCCGTCGGCGGCGGGGAAGTTTCCGTTGCGGAAAATACGGCTCCGAGCGCCGATCGCGCGTGCTTCCTCACGACGGGTTCCCTGTCGGTGAGCATGGGCGTCGCGATCAAAGTGGACGTCTCGCAGGGTTATTCGGAGATGAAGGTGCTGGAAAAGGTTCAGATCTCCAAGGCGACCGAACTGACCGCTGTCCAGGGAGATTATGCGTACATTGTGACGGGATTGGCATATGCGGGAGCGTACGGGCTCATCGGAAAGGTCTCCGCGGGGGATACGGTCTCCCTTCCCGTAACGTCTCCGGACGGACTGTGGGACGGATACGAGACCATTCTCGGTTGCCGTCAGGCGCTCGTCGTCGACGGAGCGGTTGCGGACACCGTGACGCTGGAGAACACCAACGGCGCGCAGAGCAGGGACGTTCCGCGCACGGCGATCGGGATCAAAGCGGACGGAACGGTGGTGCTCTTTGCCGTGGAATCGATGTATTACGGGAAGAAGGATTCGGAAGGGGATCTTCACGGAATGAATCTTCCCGAACTGGCGCAGTTTGCCTATTTCTACGGCTGCGAGCAGGCGGCGAATTTTGACGGAGGAGGCTCGACGCAGCTCGTCGTACGCGGTGCAGAGGAGACGGAGGCGCGCGTCGTCGTCCGTTCGAGCGATACGGCAAGCACCGAGTTGCTGAACACCCGTTCGGTCATGAACGGACTGCTGATCACGACGAGAGAGGATTGAATTCGGAGCGGCAAAAATGGAACGGCATATTTCTGAGATCGACCGCAATATGAAGACGGAAAAGGCGGAATCAGGCGAGCTCGTTTTTCGGAGCGCGAAAGATCCCGCCTTCGGGATTTACGGGTCGGATGCACTCGGCGAAAAAGGGTTTTGCCGCCTGACCGAGCGCGAACGCGCCCTTTTGCGTCCCGTGAACGACGGAGAGGCATGGCTGGGCGAGCATTCCGCGGGAATCGGACTGCGATTCGAGACGGACTCCTCGCGCATTTTCGTACGGGTTGCGCTGCGTTCGAAATTTGACATGACGAACATGACCCAGATCGGGCAGTGCGGAGCGGATCTGTTCGTCTGGGACGAGCGGATGGGTGCGGAGTGTCTTCATGAGGTGGCGCGCTTCGGGTTTGATGCCGACCGCTATGAGGTTCCGCTCGGGCATTTCGAGGGAAAAGAGCGGCAGATGCGGCGCTGTCGCATCTGTCTTCCCCTTTATATGATCGTCGATTCCTTTGAGATCGGACTGGATGCAAACGCCGTCGTGCGGCCCATTGCGTTTTCAGACGGAACCCGATACGGAATATACGGCACGAGTATCACGCAGGGATGCAGCGCTTCCCATCCCGGAATGGCATATTCCAATTTGCTCAGCGCAGCGCTGGACGCGGAAGTGCTTAACTTCGGATTCTCCGGATCTGCGTTCATGGAGCGGGAAATGGCAGAAATTTTAGGGTCCCGTTCGCTCGATGTCTTGATCGTGGATACCGAGCCGAATGCGGGCACCGATCTGTGCCTGATGGAACGGGCAGAGGAATTTCTGAAGACGTTTTGGGAAAAGAGTCCGGATACCGCCGTGGTGCTTTATTCGCGCGTGCTGTTTGCGCTCGATCTGTACGACGAGGAACGCGCGCGTCTGCATGAGCGCTACAATGTGTTTCTGAAACAACTTGCGGCGGCGTGGAGAAGGCGGAACAAGGCGGCGTTTTTTGCGGACGGGACGCACATTTTCCCGGGAAATTTTACGATCTACACGGCAGACGGCGTACATCCGAACGATGCGGGCATGATGGCGATCGCCGCCGACTACGCGCGCACGCTCGCGCGCATCCGAAAAAATCTTGCGGCGCGGGAGAAATGTCTATGACAAAGATCGTGATGCTTCCGCTCGACGAGCGGCCGTGCAACTATATTTATCCGCAGCTGATGCCGGAGGCGGATTACTTGCTTAGACTGCCTCCCCGCGAGCGGATGGGGGACAAAAAGGTCCCCGCGGACACGGCATGGCTCGGCGAATGGCTGCTGCGGGAGTGCGCCGACGCGGACGCCTGCATTCTTTCGCTGGACACGCTCGTTTACGGAGGGATCGTCCCTTCCCGTCTGCACGGGGAATCGTTCGAAACGCTTGCGGCGCGCGCAGACCTTGTGCGCGAATTGCGCCGCGTCAATCCGAAGATGAAGCTCTATCTCTTTCAGCTCATCATGCGCTGTCCGGATTACTCTCTCAGCGACGAAGAACCGGACTATTACGACGAGTTCGGCAAAGAGCTGCATCTGTTCGGACGATATACGCATCTTGAAAAGTTGGGAAAGCTCACGCAAGAGGAAGAGGAGGCGTTTGTCCGTCTGAAGCGGGAGATCCCCGCCGACGTCCTTGCCGATTTTACGGGTCGGCGGGAGAAAAACCTATGCGTTCTTCTGCACGATCTCGAATTCCTCCGCGACGGGACGGCGGATTATTTTATCGTACCGCAGGATGACGCGGCGGTCTACGGATTTACTTCGATGAATCAGATCACGGTGCGGCAGTTTCTCAAAGAACATGCGCTTCACGGAAAGACGGCGATGTATCCCTCTGCCGACGATACGGGTCTCATTCTTCTGGGCAGGGCGGTTGCCGAAGCGCACGGCGTCCGGCCGCGCGTCTATGTGCACTACGCCTCTTCGAAGGCGGGAGCAGTCATTCCCTGGTTTGAAGACCGTCCGCTCGACGAAACGGTCAAATATCATATTCTCGCGGCGGGCGGACGGAGGGTGTATTCGCTTCCCGAAGCAGACATCGTGCTCGGGATCAATATGGGGTCGGGCATGTGCGACCCCGATTCTCCGGAAGCCGTCCTGCATCTCGACGTCGAACGCAATCTTGCGGAGTTTGTTGCCTTTCTTCGCTATGCGCTGGAGGAGGGCAAGACGGTGGCGGTCGGAGACGTTGCCACCTGCAACGGAAGCGACGGAGAGCTGCTTCACCTGATGCGGGAGGAGGGCTTGCTGCTTGCCGTTCATGCCTACGCAGGCTGGAACACTTCCTCCAATACGCTCGGCACGGCAATGTGTCAGAGTGTGCTCTGGCTGTGCGGCGGCGACGAGCGGGGGCGGGTGCGCTTTTTGCTGCATCGCTATTACGAGGATATGGGCTATATGGGGATCGTGCGGAAGGAAGTAACGGAACAGGTGCTTCCCGTGCTCGGTTTGGACTATTTTCATACGGACGGAAAGGCGGGAGCGGTTGCCTCTGCCGTCCGCGAACGGCTGATCGCCCGTATGCGGGAGCGCTTTCCCGAACTGGCGGCACGCGTGGAGGATGTCTCGGTGGAGATGCCCTGGCGGCGGATGTTTGAGGCAGAGATCCGTCTGACGGAGAAGGAGAGGACGCCATGAAAAAGATCGGCGTGGATATCGGCGGGACGACGATTAAGGGCGTGCGCGCGGACGGGGATCAAATTGAGCGGGAGTTCTCTCTTCCGACTCGCGGACAGGAGGGCAGGGAGGCGATCTTTTCGCAGCTCTTTGCCCTGATCGACGTCCTGATGACGGAATCCGTCCGATTCATCGGCATTTCCTCTGCAGGAAACATCGATCCCGCGCGCGGTGTCTGCGTCTATGCGACGGACAATCTGCGCGGATGGACGGGCGCGGACCTTGCAGGCAGCGTCGGGACGCGTTATCGCACGCCCTGCCGCGCGGAAAACGACGCCGTATGCGCTCTTTTGGGAGAACTGAAGTTTTATCCCGAACTGACCGACGTGACCATGCTCACGTTCGGGACGGGCGTCGGCGGCGCGAGCATGGCGGGCGGAAAAATCGTACGGGGCAAAGCCTTCGACGGAGCGCGCTGGGGACATCTCTGCCTGGTTCCCGGGGGCAGACGGTGCAGCTGCGGAAAACGGGGCTGTGCCGAGAGCTATCTTTCGGCGACCGCGCTTCTGCGCAGCGGCAGGAGGAAATTTCATGCACTGCAGAGTTGCAGGGAGCTGTTCGAACGCCATGCCGCGGGGGAGGAGTGGACAAAGGAGATCTTCGCCGCGTTTGCCCGCCGCCTCAATCTCCTGCTCGACGATATTCGTACGGCGCTTTCGCCGCAGAAAATTCTGCTGGGCGGCGGAGTTGCGCAATCGGAAAATATGTTTTTCTCTATGATCGAAAAGAAAGAGGATGTGGCGTTTGCCCGTCTCGGACCGCGTGCCGGGATTTTCGGCGCGCTCGGACTGGATCTTGGGACTGAATTCGGAAAAAGCGGGGTAACATTCAAATGATGAATTATAATATCCGTTCGGAGGAGATCGCGCGGGCGGCGGCGGAGCTTTCGGGACAATTCGGCTTTGCGCTCAGCCGTGAGGGAATCCCCGTTGACGTCGAAGAGGACGCGGAGGAAGCCGCGCTTGTCTATGACAAGGGGAGGTTGCTCGTTTGTGTCCGCAAACGGGTTCAGATTTTTTATGCGCTCAGGCGCTTTGCCGAACTCTGTCGGGAAAGCGTTCCCGCGCAGCCGATCAAGATTTCTTTGAACGGTACGTTTCATGAACTTTGTTATATGCTTGATTGTTCGCGCAATGCCGTCCCGCGCGAAGAGACGCTTTTTTCTCTCATCCGCCATCTCGCGGTGCTGGGATATGACAGCTTCGGATTGTATATGGAGGACACCTTCCGTGTGGAAGGATATCCCTATTTCGGATATCTTCGCACGCCTTTCACGGCGGAGCAGCTGCGCCGCACGGATGCGTATTGCAAACTGTTCGGGATCGAACTCATTCCCTTTATCCAGACGCTTGCGCATTTCAATACGCTCATTCGGCATTATGCAATGGCAGACCTGTTCGATGTCAACGATATTCTGCTCGTGGGAGAACAAAAGACGTACGATTTCATCGAGGCGCTGATCGCGACGTGCGCCTCCTGTTTCTCGTCTCGGCGGATGAATATCGGCATGGACGAAGCATATATGCTCGGGCGCGGAAAATACATGGATCTGCACGGCGCCCGCGATCGCTTCGACATCATGGCAGAACATCTCGAAAAAATCATCGGCATCTGCAAAAAATACGGATTTTCTCCGATGATGTGGTCGGACATGTTCTTTTCGCTTACCATGAACGGGCAATATGCGGAGGGGCTTCCCCCGGAAGTGATACAGAAGGTGCCCGAAGGCGTAGAGCTCATCTATTGGGACTATTGCAGTACGGATGAGGCGCATTACGATGCGATGATCCGCAAACACCGCGCGTTTCCCAACGAGATCGGTTTTGCGGGCGGAGCATGGAAATGGCTGGGCTACACGCCGGATAACCGATATGCATTCGCTTCCTGCGAGGCGGCGGCGCGTGCCTGCGTCAAAGAAGGCGTGGAGCATTTCATTGTCACGGGCTGGGGAGACAACGGCGCGGACTGTTCTGTCTTTGCAACGCTTCCCTCTCTGTATGCCTGTTCCTGCATCAACGCGGGAGAGCCGCTGAAGGGCGAACGCTTCGAAGCAGGATTCGAACTTTTTGCGGGAATGCCGTTCGACGCGTTTATGACCGTCGATCTGTGCAATCGCCTCACCGATCACGACGACGTGGAAGAGAAAAACAGCGCAAACAAGTATTTGCTGTTTAACGACGTATTGCTCGGAACTCTCGACACCACGGTGGAAGAGGGGCTCGGGGAGCGGTATGCCGCGCATGCGCGCGCGCTGCTCGCTGCGGAGCGGCAAGCGGGCAAATGGAGTTACCTCTTTGAGACGCAGCGCCGCCTTGCGGAGGTGCTCGAGATCAAATCGGAGATCGGCATCCGTCTGCGCGCGGCGTATCAACAGGGAGACCGGGAGGCGCTGCGTGCGGAATGCGGCAGACTGAAAGAACTTTGCGTTCGGGTCGACGCCTTCTACCGCGCCCTGCTCGCGCAATGGGAGAGGGAAAACATGCCGCACGGATTCGACGTGCAGGATCTTCGCATCGGCGCGCTCGAGCGGCGGCTGCATTCCGCGATCCGCAAGACGGAGGCATATCTGACGGGCGAGACAGGAGAGATCCCGGAGCTGGGCGAGAAACTGCTTTGTTTTATGGGACACGGAACAGAATTCGAGAAGGATCTCGATCAGTGCGAATGGCGGTGGCGGAGGATGAGTTCCGTCAACGTAAACGAATGAAGGAGAGGAAGAGATGATCAGGAGATATCGTTACGGAGACCCCGTCCGCACGGATGCGATACGGGAACAGGTCCCGCTGACGGACGGAGCGCCGTCGCCCTTCCGCGCCGAACGGACGGAGCAAGGGGTGCGGCTGAGCCTGAAGCTCGCGCGCGGCGAGATCGTCTACGGACTGGGCGAGTCGGCGCGCGGGATCAACAAGCGGGGCTGGGTGTATGAAAGCTGGAACACGGACGACCCGCATATCAGCGAAGCGCGGTCTTCGCTCTACGGCTCGCACAATTTCTTTTTGCTGAGCGGAGAGAGGACGTTCGGCGTGTTTGTCGACTGCGGAGAGCGGGTCGTCTTTGACGTCGGCTATTCCGAACGGGACGAACTGACCGTCACGGGGGAGAACTTTGACCTGTGGATCCTGGAAGGCGGAGGGGAGCGGGAGATCGTCTCGCAGTTCCGCCGTCTCATCGGGCAGAGCTATATCCCGCCCCGCTGGGCGTTCGGATACGGACAGTCCCGCTGGGGCTATCAAAGCGAGGAGGACGTCCGCGCCGTTGCGGACGCATACCGCGAAGCGGGGCTTCCTCTCGACATGATCTACTTGGATATCGACTATATGGACGGGTTCCGTGATTTTACGATCGATGCGTCCCGTTTCCCGGATTTCGCGGCGTTTGTCAAAGAGATGAAAGCGCGCGGGATTCGTCTCGTCCCCATCATAGACGCGGCAGTCAAGGCGGAGGAAGGCTATTCTGTTTACGATGAGGGCGTTGCCCGCGGATATTTTTGCAAAGACGGGCAAGGCGAGCCGTTCGTCGTCGGCGTTTGGCCGGGCGACAGCGTGCTGCCTGACGTCCTGAATCCCGCCGCGCGTGCCTGGTTCGGTTCCGGGTATAAGATGCTGCTTGACTGCGGCATTGAAGGATTCTGGAACGACATGAACGAACCCGCGACTTTTTACGGGCGCAAACGGCTGGACGAAACGCTTGAAAAGATCTCCGCTCTGCGGGGCGGAGACCCGCTAAACGTCTATCGGGAGACGGCGGGAAGTGTCGACGCGCTGAAAAACAACGGCGAGGATTATGCGAGTTTTTACCACGAGACGGAGGAGGGACGCATCCGCCATGACCGCGTGCACAATCTCTACGGATATTATATGACGCGCGCGGCGGCGGAATATTTCGCGGAATATGCCCCCGACAGGCGGTATCTGCTCTTTTCCCGCTCTTCCTATATCGGGATGCATCGTTACGGCGGCATCTGGACGGGCGACAACGCTTCCCGCTGGAGACATATTCTTCTCAACCTGCAGATGCTGCCCTCGCTGAACATGTGCGGTTTTTTGTTCGTCGGGGCAGATCTGGGCGGATTCGGGGAGAATACGACGGAAGATCTGCTGTTGCGCTGGCTGGCGCTCGGGGTATTCGTGCCTCTGATGCGCAATCATTCTGCGCTCGGCACGAGGGAACAGGAATGCTATCGGTTCGGCAGCAGAGAGGCGTTCCGGGGAATCCTGCGTCTGCGCTATGCGCTGATCCCCTATCTTTACAGCGAATATGTGAAGTGCGCGTTGCGCGGGGAGATGCTCTTCCGTCCGCTTGCGTTCGACTATCCGGAGGACGCACGCGCGAGAGGGGTGGAGGATCAGCTCCTCTTCGGAGGATCGCTGATGATCGCGCCCGTGTATGAGCAAAACGCTTCGGGACGTTATGTCTATCTTCCCGAGCGGATGAAACCCGTCCGTCTGCGGGATGGCAGGCTTGCGGAGGAGGAGCCGTTGGAGAAGGGAGATCACTTCCTCACCGTGCCGCCCGAGGAAGTCGTGTTCTTTCTGCGCGAAGGCTGTGCTCTGCCGCTTGCAAAGCCTGCGGAAAATCTGGAATCGACGGATCTGAGCGATTTGGACTGGATTTGTTTTTCGGACGGAGCCGTGTCATACGAGTTGTGCGAGGATGACGGAGAGAGCCGTTCCGGCGTCGGCAGCGGCATGCGGACCGTACTCGTCAAAGGAGTTCGGACATGACGTTCGAAGAACTCTGTTCGCGCATCGCATTGGACGGAGAACTGGAAAAACGTCTGACATTCGGAAAGCTTTCCGCAAAGAAGCGGGAGGCGCTCTGCGTCCATCTGTGCGGCAGAGACTATGCCGCAGCCGCGCGCGAATTGGAGGAGGCGGACGATACGGGAAGGGGGCTGGTGACGCTCGCCGTCATGTTGCGCGCCGCGTTGCTTTCGAGGGAGATCTATGAGCGCCGCGGGATCGCGGAGGAAGTGTTTTTCGACACGATGAAGTGTTTTTCCCGCTTTGCGAAGGAGTATCGCGTTCGCTTCGGCGAATGGGGATTCGATCGCGGATTTTGGACGGGAAGACAGCTTTCTCTCAGTCTGTTTCGGTTGGGAACGCTTGAATACGAACTTGCCGAGGACAAGGAGGGAGCGCCCGCGATCGCCGTGCATATCCCCTCCGACGCCGATCTGTCCGACGGGGCGGTCGATGACTCGCTCGCCCGTGCCCGCGCCTTCTTTTCGGAGGAAAAGAGCTTCGGCCGATGGAAGAAAGCGCCCTATACCTGCGATTCCTGGCTGCTTTCGCCTGCGCTGAAAGAGCTTCTTCCGCCTCGGTCGCGTATTCTGCGTTTTCAGGCGCGCTTTTCCGTCATTCGCGTTTCTCCGGAGGACGGCGGCTTTCTTTTCTGGCTGTTCGAAGGAAAAACTTCTCCCGATTCTTTTCCGCAGGAAACCTCTCTGCAGCGTGCGGCGGCACGCTATCTTGCGGCGGGAGGAAAGATCGGAAGCGCGTTCGGAAGGCTGAAAGAGAGCGGGGAGCGGAGCTTAGGGCGAACAAATCTTTCAGACAATGACTTGACAACTTTTTAAGATTGAGCTATAATAATTTCAAATAAAACGATAGAAAACCGTTGGAAAAAATGGCGAGGGCAGTGCGATGAAAGATACTTTGGCGGGTAGGATCGAGAGCCTGAAAGCGGGGAAGATTACCAAGTCGCAGCGAAAAATTCTTGAGTATTTCGAAACCGCAGATCATAAACATATCATCTACATGTCGATCACTCAGCTTGCCGAAGAGGTGGGCGTTGCGGAAGCGACGGTGCTCCGGTTCTGCCGCTCCCTCGGGTTCAACGGATATCAGGAATTTCGTCTCAATCTGGCCCAAAGCATGATCGGCGGAACCATGCAGGAAGAAGAAAGCGGGATCGAATATGTCGGAAACATCATTGCGGACTATCAGAAGGCGCTCGATTTGTGCAGAAAACGCCTGACGGAAGCAAAGCTGCAGCAGGCGTTCGACTATATTCTCTCCGCCAGAACGGTCTGCTGCTGCGGCGTGGGGCATTCCTATCTCGCCGCGCTGGAATTGCACAACCGCCTGATGAAGATGGGGATCCTGACCTATTGCGAGCAGGATATTCATTTTCAGAATATTTTGATCTCTTCGCGGAACGAATCCGATCTCATGATCGTGTTCAGCGTCTCCGGCGGGACGAAGGACGTGATCGAGGCGGCGCAGCTCGCGCGCTCCTGCGGGATGAAGATCATCGTCATTACTTGTTACGAACGTTCGCCGCTGACGCGGTTTTCCGATCTGGTGCTCTCTTCGGTTCCGATGGAATCTCCCGTTCAGCCTGGTGCGATGACGAGCAAACTCATGCAGCTCTTCTTCGTCGACGTGCTTTGCACGGGGTTACATATGTGTGACAAGGACCGTTTCGACGAGTTCATCGCAAAGGGCAATGTCGCAACCGCGCGCAAACTCGTTTAGGGCAGGAAAAAATTACAGAAAAAACAGTTTTGAATGAAAATTTCTTTCAAAGCTGTTCTTTTTTTATGGTTTTTTAGAAAAATCGAATTAAAACATGAAAAAGCCAAGGGATTTTTGATGAAAAAATAAAAATTTTTTTCAGAAACTCTTGACAAAGCGAAAATCGGGTGTATAATGAAATTAAGATACGGGATTTTCGTAAAAATAAGCAAGGCGGAAATCAACGGGAGGAAGTCTATGAAAAGGAACAAGATAGCGGTATTACTGGTATGTTCTGCATTGCTGGTCTCGGCGTTCGCAGGATTTACCGCATGCAAGCCGGATGAACCGGATGGTCCCGGCGGGGATCGCATCGATCGGGAAGACATGACGTTCACCGCAGACGGAACGGTGTACAATACCGTTACGGCAAAGACGTATACCGCAACCCGTACGGATACGCGCAGTGACGCCTACTCTGCCTATTCGAGCACGGGAACGTTGCTGGGGAATTATAAGACGATCGCAGCGGCGATCAATGCATGCGTCGCAGAGGATGCGGGCACCAACGTATTCGGAAGCTATGTGACGCGAGTGGGGGAGACCGCCAAGGTTTTCAAAAATCGTGCGGGCTTTGCAACGAACAACGACGAAATGTTCTGGTACTACGAAGCGGGCACCATGCTCGATGCAATGGACTGCTGGGATACCAGTTACATGTCCCTCGTTCAGAATACCGACTATGTCGTGCACAGAGTGCAGGGATACGGAACCCGTTCCACGCAGAGCTATAACGGTTACGGTCTGCTCGACGCGAACGGCGCGGAGATCGATCCGGATAATACGCAGGCTCAGACCTGGGAGCTTTCGACGGCAATGGAAGCCGCAGTTCTGCAGATGCCCAGCCGTTTGACGGGTGTGACGGGGCTCGATTATACCATCGACCTGTCGCAGATGAAGATCACGCCCGCATACGACGGATCGGACACGACATATGCCTTCATGGGATTTTATTCCTGGCAGGACTATTACGTCATCACCATGGGCATCGCGTGCGATGTGAACACGGGCAACTGGTATCCTTTCGAGGCGACCTCCCGTGACAATTCTTTCTCGGGTGCGGATTATACGATCAGCGATCAGTGTTTGCTGACTTCGACCTGGAATGAGGCGGGATATTTCGAACCGGACGCAGAGGAGCTGACGATGAGCATCCGCACCAAACAGCTCGAGGACGACATGGGGCTGTATCAGGTCAATGATCTCGAAGTCACGGTCAAAGACGGTGCGACCTATCTGCGCAGAATGGACGATTCGCTCGTCAACGAGAAATTCCCCGGCGCATCGATCGGGTATGAAAATGCATACGTGTTCGTTGCCGGCCTCGACGTCAAGGCAGACGTGGAGACGGGTGTTCTGCAGAAGAACGTAGATTTCTTCAACGGCGCAAAATGGGAAAACCTTATCGTGAAGTCGGCGACGGCGCACGTTCCTTCCACGGAAGAGATGTCGGATACGACATACGGATTTGCGATCGATCCCGATTGGAGAGGCAAGGATCATTCTTTGGTCATGGCTTCTACGGAAGAGAAGACGGAAGGGATTCTCGATTATACCATTCTCAACGGCTATGCCTTTACGAGCTGGAAGGCACAGGACGGATGCGACGTGTATACGTTCGATCTCAACAAGAACCCTGTCGGCGAGTCCGCATACGGTTCCAATGCAGGCGTTTATCAGTCTGCGATCGACGCGCTCGGCGACGTGACGCTGGAGAACGTGGCGCAGTATGAGGAGCAGATCAACGCGGTCGGACTCTGGTACGGCGACGACGAAAACGGCACAAACAGCACGCTTACGCAGAGATATCGCACGGTTCTCGATTTCAGCGCATATCTTACGGCAAAAGAACTTCTCGCACAATCTGCTCAGCTCACAGAAGAAGGGCAGGCGGTTGCGGATGCGTTCGGCAAACTCGGCAATATCCTCAGCTATCCCTATCTGGGCTGGGTTGCGCCCGATGACGCGACGGAGATCGTCGGATATCTCTATACCGAACTGGAGCAGTTCAGAAAGATCAAAGCGGATTACGATGCGCTTTCGAGCGAAGATAAGATCGCGATTTTCTATCGGATCAACCGCACGACGTTTGACACGTGGACTGTTCTGTCGGATGAAATCGCAGCGCTCATGGAGAACGAGGCGTTCCAGACCGGCGTCTTCCGCACATACGATAAGTTGTTGGGTTCCAATACGCTTGCAGATTATACGAGCGTGGATGCGCTTTCGCAGCTCATCGAATATGCGAACAAGATCTCGCGCGCAGTGAGCTGGACGGACTCCGAAAACGACGACGGCAACAATGCGGGATCCAAGGTCATGGCGTTCGATACCAGCACATATCCCTCTTTGAGAATCATCGCCTGCGTCGAGTATTTCGATTCTCTCGGTCTGGAGCTTCCGACCTATGTAAAGGAGCTGCTTACGGCGATCGAATATGACAGTTTCTACGAAGGCGCATATTATCCCATCGCGGAAACGGTGAAACTGGCACAGCGCATTGCGACGGAAAATCTGACTTCGACGGCAGAGTTGACCGACGAGGAGATGGCATTCCTCAATGTGGTTTGGGTCAATGGATACACGATCAGCGCACACATTGCATGGAACTGGAATTCGGGCAACAAGTTTGAGATGTTCTATTCGTCCCGTACGGGCAGGATCGCTTATGTTGCGGGCGGAAGACTCACAAACGAAGACGGCTCGGCGTATAAGACGTATCAGTATTTCGACGTTGTTGCGGCGTTCCTTACGTCCAACAATTACACCGTCAATACGAACGGCTGGGGCGTGACGGCAGACGTCATCGAAAGAATTGCACCCGAACATACGGACGATTCGAGAAAGGTGCTTGCGGACATTCAGGCGCTTTCCGATCTGGCTTCTTATTCCTATCTCGGCTGGACGACGACGGAGAGTGCGATCGCAGGATATCTTTACAGCGAAGTGGTTGCTTTCCGCGGCGTACAGGCAGCGTATGACGCTCTGCCCGGAACTGCGCGCATGGCAGTTAGGCAGGACCTGACGGCAGAACAGATTGCGAACTTTGAGGCATGGGGCGTTCTGTCGGAGGAACTTGCGGCGCTCATGGAGAGCGAGGCGTTCCGGAGCGGCGTCTTCAAGGCTTATGAGACGATCATGAGCTCCACCGCAATCAAAGATTTCACGAGTGAAGAAGCGCTCAGCGAATTGATCGAATATGCCTACAAGATCTCCGTCGGAACCCAGTGGGGCGGAACGAACGGCGAAAACGACGATACAAACGCTTCCGGCGTCAAGGTCATGAACTTCGACAACAACTGCTATCCTTCGCTCAGAGTGGTGGCATGCGTCGAATATTTCGAATCGCTCGGCCTCGAACTTCCTACCTATGTGCAGAATCTTTTGAGTGCGATCGAATATGACAACTTCTATCAGGGCGCGTACTATCCCATCGCCGGAACGGTGAAACTTGCGCAGCGCATTGTCTCCGGATCCCTCACGATCAACGATATGACAGAGGAAGAAATGGCGTTCCTCAACGAGATCTGGAACAGCGAATACGAAATCAGCGCATTCCTCTCCTGGAACTGGAATTCCGGAAGCAAATTTGAAAAGTATATGTCCTCTCGTACGGGCAGGATTGTGCTCATGGCGGGCGGCACGCTGACCAATCCCGACAGCTCTGCTTTTAAGACCTATCAGTATTTCGATGCGGTTGCGGAGATGCTTTCGGAAGCGGGTTACACGATCAAAGAGAACGGCTGGGGCGTGACGGTCGCAAACATTACCAAGATCGTCCTTTCTGCGGCGGCGCAGTCCGTGCAGGACGACTTCGTGCAGATCGGAGATCCCGATGATTGGACGACATACGAGGGCTGGCAGTCTACGGACGGCACGAACAAAGGATATCTGTACAACCAGATTCAGCTGCTGCTGGGACTTCAGACGAAGTTTATGGCGCTCAGTGCGGACGATCAGGCTACATTGCTTGCCTACAACGGTCTTACCATGGAAGCCATGCAGGGCTGGATCGCAAACTGGAGCACGGTCGTGATGCAGGTGACGGCGCTCACGGAGACGGACGCATATAAGAACGCGACGATCACGACGCGCAACGTGCAGGGCAATGCCGACCTCACGCTGAGCGGTCCCGAAGCGCTCACGAGCCTGATTCGTTGGAGCATGCGGATCAAATCTTCCGTCGGCTATTATCAGACAAACGAAGGTGATTGTGCAGACGATTCGACCAACCCGAAGGCGACGGTCATGACTTCGGACAACGACTGGATGACTTCCTTCTATGTCTGCTTCGTTGCGCAGAAGATGCAGGAGAGCAAACTCGAGCTTCCCGCATTCCTCAAGACGATCCTGACGGAGATCGGATACTATGACAGCGCATTCCGCAAAGACTTCGATTATCTCTACAACGTGCTTTCGCTCGCGCAGAAGATCGAAGCGGGGACGATCACCTCGATCACGCAGGAAGTGGCGGATGTCGTCAACGCCTATATGGTGAACTTCAGCGGATTCTCCGAGGGCGGTCTTGCTTGGAACTTCAACGCAAGCCAGGGCAAAGAATTCCTCTATCGCTCGAAAGTCTACAAGACGTATTTCGGATTCGATGTGTCGACCGATCTGATCGTCTGCATCGGAAAGGTGACCAAACTCCTCACGGATGCCGGTTATACGCTGACGTCGAACGGATTGGGAGTCACCGAAAGCGTTACCGTAAAGGCATAACGGGCTTGATTACAAGAACGGATAGTGGCTTCAAGATCGTAACGGGATTTTGAAAGGCCGCCCGGTCAACCAAGGTCAGAGGCAGGCGGTAATAAGGCATTATTACCGCCTGTTCCATATCGAAAAAGAAATATCATCGGGAGGTTACATATTGTGAAAAGAGCAGGAACGCTTTTGCTTGCGGGGATAATGTTGAGTTCTGCAGTCGGCTCCCTGGCAGGATGCGTCGGCGAGGAAAACTATCAGATCAACTGGAACGTTGATCTGAGCAACCCCATCGAAATCAACGCCATCTATCCCGCAACCGGCATTTCCGGATTCGGAAACCTCGAAACGCAGGATACCGCAAAAATCATTGAAGAAACGACGGGATACCACGTCAATTATCGCGAGCTGAGCGAGAGCACCGCCGATAACGAAGTCAACGGAATTTTGACGACGCGTGAGGAATATCACATCATGAAACTCGACTCGGCGCAATATACGCCCTATCTCGAAATGGGGGCATTTCTCGATCTGACCGAGCTTCTTCAAAACACCGAGTCCGGGAGAAAGCTCTATGAGCTCATCGATCTCATGGATTACGGCTGGGATGCGGTAAAATACACCGACGACTCCGGGAAGACGGGCATCTATGCCATTCCGGATTTCGGATATTGCGTCATGGAAGATTCGGCGCTTGTGTGGAATGTCAATCACCTCAAAGAGATCGGCTACGTCAACGAAGACGGAAGCGTGAAGGTCCCGGAGACGCTCGGCGAAGTGACGGACGCGCTCACCAAACTTCAGGAAAAATACGGCGCGACGAACAGCAATTATCATGCGTTCGGGCTGGGCGGAAGCAACAGCGTGCGCGTCAATCCCATCCTGTCCGCGTTTGACTGCCCGCTTGAATTCGGGCTGGACGATGACGGAAATATTCAGCTCTACATCTACGACGAAAGCTACGATTTATATACAGAATACATGTACAATCTCAAACAGCAGAAGATCCTTTCCGATTCCTGGCAGAACAGTTCGTCGGATAAGATCTGCTCTGATTTTGCCAGCGAAAACAACTCCTGCGTCTATTTGTCTTACTGGTGGGTGACGCCTCTTGTCAACGCCATTGTCACACAGGGAAAACTGGCTCAGGTGGCGGGCATTTCCAACGATTATCAGACGGTGCACGACGAGGCGATCGTCTGGAATACGCGGGTTCGCGGCGACGGAACAAGCAATTCCGTGGTCCAGGAAAAGGCGCGCATGCAGGGCGGAGACGACGGGGTCTCCTACTACACCGTCATTCCCTATTACATGGCGGAAAATGCGGTCTATATCATCGATTTCCTTGCAAAAAAACTGGAGCATTTCGCGGAATATTACGGCGGACTCGAAGGCGAGCACTGGGTGAAAGTCGACGCGCCCGAAGGAGCGCCCGAATTTGATCCCGACAATCCCACCGAGATCCTTGCTTACGAGGATTATAAGGAAAAGATCATCTATATGCGTCCGTATTCTTATGAATACAACGGCGAGACGGTCACGGGAGGCGGATATTGGATCCAACTCACCGATCGGTATATCGAACAGATCGTCGACAATTCACAGTACTGCAACGGCACCAACTCCGTGGTGGCGGAAGTGCTTTTCCATCTGCGCGAGACGGGATTCGACGCATGGCAGGTCACCGTTCCGATGGATGAGACGATCATCACCAATCCGATGTCGATGATGCCGCCCTTCAAGTATTGGTCAAACGTCAACATTCTTTCGCGGACGAAGGCGCTGCGCGGGATCGCGTCGGCGATCGATACCCGCAGCGGTACCGTAAAGGCAGCGCTTGACATCACACGGCAGTCTCTCAAAGAGACTTATGCGCGGGTGAGCGGCGTGACGTATTATTACTGGTCGGACGATATCTCCAAAGAGATGACCGATTGGTATAAAAACGTCAAGCTGGCGCGGCTGGAAGACTGATTCGGCGGAAGCCGCATCGGAAGGAGGAACAGGATGAAAGAAGATAAGATTTTGCAGGCGTCCGCCGCGGAAGAGGGGACTGCCCTCGTCGGCGCCGAAGCAGAGAATGCGACGCGAAAGCAGGAGAGGACCGACTCGCTCTACGTAGAACCGAAATATTGGAAGCTGCAGATGAAGCGGGTGAAAAAATACCGCAAGGTGTTGTGGTTTATTCTTCCTGCGGCAATGTTCACGTTGATATTCTCCTATATTCCCATGCTCGGGTTGCTCTTTTCTTTCAAAGGGGCAGATTTCAACCTCATTCACGGAACGGTTTTGAGCAACTTGTTTTCGGGAGAATGGACGTTCCGCAACTATCTCGATATCTTTGTGGATAACAGCTTTTACGCCGCCGTGGGCAATACGCTGCTCATCAACGTCATCAAGCTTCTGATCTGCTTTCCGCTTTCCATCATCATTGCGGTGCAGCTTGCCGATCTGAAAAATCAGACGCTCAGCAAAACCATTCTCATCATCATCTGTCTGCCGAACTTCCTCTCCTGGGCGATCGTAATCGGTATTTGGTCGGGAATCCTCGACTCACAGGGCGGTGCGCTCAACGAACTGTTTGTGCGGCTTGGGTTCATCGATGCCGATTATTTCCTCATGGGAAAGAATGAATGGTTCAAATTCTTTGTCATTTTTCTTTCGGCATGGAAGGGCGCCGGCTGGGGGTCCATCATGTTCTATGCCGCGATCATGGCGATCGATAAGAGCTTTTACGAATCGGCGACGCTGGAAGGCGCGAATAAGCTTCAGAAGACGTGGTATCTCACGATCCCCGCAATCATGTCGACGATCGCCCTCATGCTGGTGCTCAACATCAGCGGAATGATGGCGGCGGGATTCGAGCAAATTTATACGATGATGCAGCTTAACGCAGACTTCGAGACGACGCAGATCACGTTGGATACGTATCTGTATACGATCTCCGTCGTCAACCGCACGAACATTCCGTTTGCAACCGCACTCGGCGTGTTCAACGGACTGATCGCGCTGATCCTCATGCTGGTTGGCAATGCGATCACGACCAAAACACTGCACCGCAGTCTGTGGTAAGGAGGGGAATATGCGTCTGATCAAAAAAAATCCGAATAAGATCAAAAGCAGTACGCTGGATGTTGTTCTCTCCGTGCTGAACGTCGTTCTGCTCGTGATCTTCACCATTGTCATCATATTTCCGCTGATGAATTTCTTTTCGCTGGCATTTTCCAACAGCGCATTCAATTCTCAGCTCATCCTGTTCCCGAAGGGATGGACGATGTGGGCCTTCGAGTACATTTTGGCGGGGGACGAGGCATCGTATTTCTGGCGATCCTTTCTCAACTCCGTCATCATCACCGTAGTCATCACCGTAGTTTCCAACTTGGTCGAAGCAATGGCGGCATATCCGCTTTCCAAATCCGATTGCCCGTTCCGCGGGGGGATCATGATCTATTTCATCATCACGATGCTCTTTTCCGCGGGAATCATTCCGATCTATCTGCTCATGTACCAGTTTAACCTGCTCAATAAAATCTGGTCGATCATACTGATTTCGATCAGCAATGTGAGCAATCTGCTCTTCTTTAAGACCTTCTTCGAGGGGCTCCCCTCGGATATCGAAGAGGCGGCGCGGCTGGACGGAGCGAGCGAGATCCAGATGTTTTTCTTCATCGTGATCCCCATGTCTCTCCCCGTGCTCGGAAGCTGCTGTTTCTTCTCGATCGTAGGGGCATGGAACAGCTATGGTTCGGCGATGCTCTTTATCACTGCCTCCGCGAAGGAAGCGCATCCGCTTGCCTATTATATCTACCTCCTTATCGATCGTCTGCGGATTATCAAAAACGATCCGCAGGTCGTCGCGGGGGTCAACAACATTCAGGCGGCGGCCATGCTCCTGAGCATCATCCCCATTCTGTGCATTTACCCTTATGTCATCAAATACATCAAAAACGGTCTTACGCTGGGATCGGTGAAGGGATAATCGATGCGTATCGTCTATCTTCCGCTCGATGAGCGGCCTTGCAACTATCGGTTTCCGGCCATGATGCCGAATGCGGGCGCTTCTTTGTCCCTGCCTCCTCTGTCGATCATGGGGCGTAAAAAACGCCCCGCAAATCTGCAGGCGGTTGCCTCCTGGCTGAAGCAAGAGTCAAAGGGGGCGGATGCCGCGGTGATTGCATTGGATACGCTGCTCTACGGAGGCCTGATTCCCTCCCGTCTGCACGGAGAGAGGGAAGAGGCACTTTGTGCTCGGGCAGACCTGCTCCGTGCGCTCAGGCGGGAAAACCCCGCGCTTCGGCTGTACGCGTTTCAGACGATCATGCGCTGCCCCTTTTATTCGCTCAGTGACGAGGAGCCGGACTACTATGCGGAATGCGGCGCAGAGATCCACCTGTTCGGAAGATATCGCCACAAAGAAACGCTCGGGATTCTGACAGAGGCGGAACGGGCGGACGACGAACGGGTCAGAGCAAAGATTCCGCCGCAGGCGCTTGCCGATTATACGGCGCGCCGCCGCGTCAATCTCAACGTACTTCTGCATACGATCGAGCTGTTTCGGGAAGGGATATTCGACGGGTTCCTGGTGGCGCAGGACGACAGCGCGCCCTATGGGTTTACCTCGATGGATCAACGAGAAGTACGTGCGGTGATCGGAAACTACGCGCTGCAGTCGGAGATCCCCGTGTATCCCGCCGCAGACGATGTAGGCATGACGCTTTTGTGCCGTGCGGTCAACGAGCGGCTGGGCGTGAAACCGAAGATCTTTGCGGGATACGCATCCGCAAAGGGACCGTTCGTCGTTCCCGCATTCGAAGATCGCTCCGTGGACGCGACGATCAAAAACCAGATCCGCGCCGCGGGGTGCGTACGGGTGTACAGTCTGCCCGAATGCGATATTTTTCTTGCCGTAAACGTCGGTTCCGAGATGCCGTACGGGGCGACGGAGGAACAGCGGGAGGTTCCCTATCACATCGAACGCAATCTGCCCGAGTATCTCGACCGGATCGAGTATGCGCTGGCGGCAGGGAAGAAAGTGGCGGTCGCAGATATCGCCTACCCTTCGTCGAGTGATCTCGAGCTGATCCGACTGCTGCAAAAACGGGGGCTTTTGCTGAAGATTCACGCCTATGCGGGTTGGAATACTTCGAGCAATACCCTCGGGACGGTCATCTGCGAGAGCTGTCTCTATCTTGCGGGCGGGGATGAACGGGGCAACCGTGATTTTCTCCTGCATCGCTATTACGACGATGTCGGATATTGCTCGCATTCCAGGACATGGATCGACGAGCACGCCGTCCCCGAAAACGGCTGCACGGTATTCGAACTGGACGGGGAGCGGGGAAAGTGCGTTGCCGCGGCGAAGACGGAGCTGCTTCGCTATATGCGGGAAAACTATCCGGAGCTAGCCGCCTGCGTCGACGACATCGACGTGAGCGCGCCCTGGAATCGCACATTTGAGATGGATTTTATACTCAAAACGAACGAAAACGGACTGTATGAAAACAATCAAAATAAATGAAATCATAAAGACGCGAGAGGGGTTTTCCCTGACGTTGCGGCGGGACTACCGCGCCGCTTTCGGGTTCGGCGAGAAGTTTGACAGCGTCGATCAGAAGGGGAAATTTGTACGCGCCTGTGTCAGGGAAAAGTGCTTTGCTCAGGGGGAATATACCTACCTCTCCATGCCCTTTTTCCTCACCCCGGACGGATTCGGCGTCTACGTGGACACCTATGTCGAAACGGATTTTGATTTCACCCGCGAAGGGGAGATCGTCATCTCGTTTTGGGAAGGAAGCAGAGGGGAGCAGGCAGAGGTATATCTCTTTGAGGGGACGCCGAAAGAAATCCTCACACAGTTCCGGAAAAAAGTCGGAATGCCCCGTCTGTTTCCGAAATGGGTGCTCGGCGCTTGGATGAGCGCCAACCGATGGAGAACGCAGGCGGATGCCGAAGAACAGCTTGCGCTGAACCAAAAATACGGATTTCCGCACAGCGTCTTTGTCCTCGAACCGTGGAGCGATCTTACGACCCGCTATCTTTGGAACGGATGTTCCTGTCCTTTCAAAGCAGGAGACGAAACGGTCTCCTATGAAGAGCTGGATTTTTCCCGATCGGAGCAATGGCGGGATCCGCGGGCGCTGATCGAAAAGATCCACGGCGAAAATATGAAACTTTTGCTCTGGCTTGTCCCCATCTATGCGCAGGGCAACGATTTGGAGACAGACTGCAACGTAGCGCAGTGCCTTTCAGACAACGAGTACGCGAAAGCACAAGGCGACTGTGTGGCGAACGCGGACGGAACTCCCTATCTGATCCCGCACACCTGGTGCATCGGCAGCATGATTCCCGATTTTACGAATCCGGAGGCAAAGGCGCGGTATCTTGACAGGTTCTCCTACCTCATGACGATCGGGGCGGACGGATTCAAGACGGACGGCGGCGAATTTGTGCACGAGAAGACGGTGCGCTTTGCCGACGGGACGACGGGCATCGAAGGGCAGAACGCCTACTGCGAGCAGTACAGCGAAGCGTTTTCCGAGCTGGCGGGCGAGCGGG
The DNA here is from genome assembly GCA_944372525.1 of uncultured Clostridia bacterium. Classification (GTDB taxonomy): domain Bacteria; phylum Bacillota; class Clostridia; order Christensenellales; family Borkfalkiaceae; genus Gallimonas. The sequence goes on along the minus strand of CALVZL010000005.1, from coordinate 17,402 downwards.
GCATCGTCTTTTCCCGCGCGGGCGGACAGAGGTCTCCTTGTTTTTCCGTGATCTGGGCGGGGGATCAGGAATCCACTTGGTCTGAGTTTTCCTCCGTGCTGAAGGCGGGACTTTCGGCGGGGTTGTCCGGAGTATGCTGTTGGGGATTTGATATCGCGGGATTTTCCGGATATCTTCCCAGCGAGGAACTGTATCTGCGCGCGGTCCAGGCGGCTGCGTTTGTCCCCGTGATGCAGTGGCACAGCGATCCTGTCTCCAACGGGCGCTGCGATTTTACGGGGGCATGGAAGCGAAACGACAGAAGTCCCTGGAATATGGCGGCATACCTGAAAGGGGGCAGGGAAGGCGATCTGCTTTCGCTGCTTCGCCGTCAGTTCTTTCTGCACTATAATCTGCTTCCCTATCATTATCTTTTGATGAAACGGGCTTCCGAGACGGGCATCCCCGCCCTGCGGCATCTCGCGTTGGAATTTCCCGGGGAGGAGTGGACGTATCGGACAGACGATGAATTCATGCTCGGCGACGCGCTGCTGATTGCGCCCGTGTTACAGGATTATCGTCCTTCGCGGACGGTGCGTCTGCCCGAAGGGAACTGGTTCGGCCTGTACGACGGAAAGCGGTTGAGCGGGGGAATTTATGAAGTCCCGCTTACGCGGGAACATCTTCCCGTCTACTTGCGCGAGAATTGCTGCGTTCCCCTCAATTTATCCGGAGGAGAGCTGTGTTCGGATGTGGGGAACGATCTTGCTGGGTATCGGGAGCTGACATTTCTCGTGAGCGGAGAGGGAAGCGATTTGTTTGAGGACGATCTCGGAAACGAGATCCTCCTGCGGTGGGACAGAACCTCCCACCGTGCAGAATATAACCGTTCCGGAATTTCTTTCCGTGTGATGCATGCGGAGGCGGGAACGGAAGAGAGGTAAACAGATATGAAAGTTTTGAGAAAAGCGGTTCTGTTCGGCTGTGCGGCGGCGATGATGCTCGGGCTTTCCGCCTGCGGAGAAACGGTCTCGATCGAATTATCCGGCCTTCAGCACGAACTGGTCGTCGGCGAGAGCGTTGAGATCGTTGCGGTCACGGAGGGCAGAACGGGAGAGCTGATATGGGGTGCGGAACCGGATGGAATCGTCACGGTCGAACCCGCTCAGGAGAGTGCGACGGTCATCGCGGTCGCGGCGGGAGAGACGGTCGTCTATGCCGAGTTCACCCAGAACGGAAAGACCTACCGTCAAGAATATGCCCTAACGGTGACTCCTGCTCCGGAACCTCTGCTTACCGTGGGATTGCCGACCGGAAAACTCGTGCTTCGGCGCAATGAGAGCGCAAGAGTTCGGGCATATGCGGAGGGCACGCTCTCCGGGGAAGCGGTGTGGGAGAGTTCCGATGTCTCGATCGGCACCGTGGAATACCAGGGGATGATCGCAGTTGTTACGGCGGTCTCGCGCGGAGAATGCACGATCACGGTGACATACGGCGGCGAGCAGTGCTCCTTTACGCTGATCGTCGGGATTTGAGGGGAGGTGACGGAGATGTCGAAAAAGATGTTTGTGCTCCTTGCCGCGGCGCTGACCGCAGTGTTTGCATTCGGCGGCAGCACCGTTTATCAGGCAAGTGCGATCAGCAGTTATACCAATTATCCGTCTGTGTCTGCGGGGAGCAGCGGACTGCAGCTTGAGCCGACTTTGGTCTATGAAGCGACGGCGTTTTCGGAGATTACGCAGAATTATCTGCAGAGCCCGCGTCCGGCCTCTCTCGTGCTTACTCCGGACGAGGACATGAACGTGACGCTCGGGGAAAGCACCATGACGCTTGCGTCGGCATTCGATTCTTTTTTGAAGGGGAAGTTTATCCCTGTGCTGCGCTTGAGCGCCGCGACGGTACAGCCCTTCGTGCAATGGATGAAAGAGACCTATACGATCACAGATATCATGGTCCTTTCCTCGGAGATCGGTGTGCTCGAGACTCTCTATTCCGATGAAGTCTGTTATCTCGTGAATACGATATACGATCTGACGGAACAGACGATTCCCTCCGATCGCTATGACCTCTGGGAATATATCGGGGAGGCAAACGCGGCGGGTTGCAATGTCCTGATGTTCGATGCGGCAGATCCCAACATTGCGGTTGCGTCGGATTATGTCTCTGCCATGGCGAAGTCCTGTTGGGCGTATGCCGAAAACAGAACGGAGGGGATCGCGGCGGTCGCGGCAGGTTGCTACGGGATTGTCTCTGCCGATGCCTCTGTGCTTCGTGAGTCGCTTTCGGTATTTACGGAGAACGGCTTTGCGCGGGCACAGCACGTGGCGGCGCATCGCGGCATCACGGCATATGCCAACGAAAATTCGCTCACGGCAGTCGCTGCTTCCGCAAACGAGGGAGCGACGCACGTGGAGATCGACGTGCAAGTCACGGCAGACGGCGAGATCGTACTCTGCCACAATTCACAAACCAACGGGACTGCAAATATTTCGGGTTGGTATTTTGCTTCCGTTCCTCTGGAGCGGCTGAGAACGCTCTTTTTGGAAGACTACAGCAGGAAATACGAGGAGACGTATCCTACGCTCGACGAAGTGATCGAAGTGCTGTCCAAAACAGATGTCATTCTGATTCTCGAACTCAAACTCGACGGCGGTTCGTCAAAGGCGGTCGACGAGCTTGGCGCCATCCAACGCATCAAGGAAGTAATGGAGCGGCATCCGGAATTTGAAGGCCATTGGTTTGCGATTACCTTCTATGCCCCTTATGCGGAGGGCATGCGCGAATATATGCCGGAAATCCCCGTGGGGTTCCTCGGCGGGGCGACGTCCGGAAAGGAGAGCGAAAACGGACAGTCCGGCTGGGGAGGAGGCTGGACGGGAATGACGAACATTGCCTCCAAGATCGCCTTTTTGCGAAAATATAACATCGTATTGGACGAGACGTACGAAAACTCGACGAATACAATGGCACAGGCGTATCTTGCGCGGGGCTATGTGCAGAATACCTGGACTTTTTCCGACCCGTCGCACTTCTTCTCCAAGGCAAATATTGCCACGACAGACGCCGCAGAGGAGTGCGCAATGTTTGTCAAAGAGATCTCTGCGCCCGCTTCGATCGAGGAAGCGACGATCGCTGCGGGATCGGTCAACGTCTCTTGTACGACCTACTGTGGCTGGCAGGTGCAGCGTGAATGCAAAATAATTGAAGTGGGAAGGGGAGACGGAACGGTGCAGCTGCTGCTCTATGCGGAGCAGGATACGGGGAACGGGACCTACGGACTGTACAGCACGCTGTTTACGGTTTCTTTGCAGTGACGAATACGCCTTTTGCGGCGAAACGTAATATTCTATTTTGGAGGAAAGAATGAAAAAAATGGTTGCAATCATGTTGGGTGTGATGATGTTGAGCTCCTGTTATCTCGGAGGCTGCAAAGATCCTCAGGATGATACGCCGGACGATCCCGATCAGCCTTCTGGGGTGACCGACGAGGTCCTCACCGACCGTCCGTCCATCGAATATGCTTACGGTGGCGTCTACACGAAGAACGAGCTTTCAGACGGAGCGAACGGCTTCTCTTCCGCAGACGATATCACGGGAGGGAGATATTTTGTCAACGGAAGCTACCAGAAAGAGTTTACGAACTATACCACCCGACAGGATATTAAATTAGAGCTCTATAATGAGACGGGGGCTCGCATGGTCAATGTCTCCGCAGGCATGGCGTTTACGCTTCCCGCGACCGAGATCGACGTGGATTATACCATTGCCAAGTACCGCACGCAGTATGCGTACGACGACGTGATTCTTACGGTGAGTTCCGAGTCGAGCAATCCCTATACCTCGCTCGCCGATCCCTGGTACACCTATGGGAGCGAATGGCTCATGTGTCATCTCATCAATGAGGACTATTATGCGAACAACAATCTGACGCTTCTCAAAGAACTGGATTTCGATTTCACCGTGACCAGCTCGCACGGCAATCTCACGGTAAAACCGGGGTATGACGTATACACCTTCGCCATTCGGATCGAGGATGAGGACAACGTGATCGAGCGTCCCTATTACAACATTGCCGTCATCCGCGAAGCGAACGACGTCAAGACGTTTGCGCTGTTCGTCATGAAGTCCAAATCCGACCGTTCCGAGGAAATGGACGCGATCGTACAGAGTTTTGCCCGCCTGAGTGCCAAGGGACTGCAGCGCAACTATTTCGATGCGGGCGAGCCGACGATCAACGAAAACTGGAACGAGTCGACCAAGAAGTATTATGAATTGCTTACTTCATCCAAGACAGTGAATTGGGGCGTGTTCAGTTGGTCGATGCCAGGACTGGAAGAGCAACTGGAGGAAACGAACAGCTACTATCAGTACATTTTGGAACAGAGCCGTCTCATGCAGACGTCGATCGAGGATGCGTGGGGATATGAGTTCGACATCTATCCCACCTATACGCACATCGGCAGCGGGACAAATTATCAGAACTATTCGGCGCATCATTTCCCCTCCAAAATGGCGGAAGAACTCGCGGGCGGCGACGGATTCAACGGGAAACCCGTACTGCAGTTCACCTATCAGTTTACGCTGAACAACAATATCGTCTCCGCCGAGACGACGCCCATGTTTGAGGTCCTGCGAGGCAAGTACGACGAACAGTTCCGTCGCCTCGCGAGGGATATCAAGAACTACGAAAAACCCGTTTTGTTCCGTCTCAACAATGAGATGAATACCGACTGGACGAGCTACAGCGGCATGATGACGCTGCTCGATCCCGATATCTTCATCATGACTTGGCAGAGGCTTTACAACATTTTCGAAGAAGAGGGAGTGGACAACGCAATCTGGATTTGGAATCCGATCGCGACATCCTGCCCTTATTCCTCCTGGGGAGAGGATCTGTGTTTCTTCCCCGGAAAGGATTATGTGCAGCTGCTTGGCGGAACGAGTTATGAAATGAACAACTACGATGCTGCTGCGGCGGCGACTTCCGTCGTCTCGTTCGAATCGCATTACAGTTCGCTGTATGAGAAGAACGAAGAGGCGTTCTCGCAGTGGAAGCTCATTATTTCGGAATTTGCGTGCGGTTCGGGCGGCGATTATTCCGGGGTGTTGGGACGTAACGGCGCAGTGCAGGCGAAATGGGTTGCAGATATGTTCACCCTGTTCAACGCAGAGGAAAAACCCGCCTGGGTCAGCCAGATCGTCGGTGCCGTGTGGTTTAACTGCAACGATTCGATCGGCGGAAAGGTGTCCAACCGTCTGCGCTTTATCGATCCGAACGGCGGCTATGAAGATCTTGCGGCGACGGTAGAAGCCTTCCGTCAGGGATTTGCGAACCGGAAATAAAGAAAGGACGATTGAAAAGGTTCGGTTCAAGCGGTGTTTTTTGCAAAAGGGGCAGACGCATAAACCGTCGGGCAACGGAGAATTATGGAAAGGCAGGGAAATAATATGAAAGATATCATTCCGAGCGGATTGGTCGTATCATGTCAGGCGCTGAAAGGAGAGCCGCTGTACGGCGGGAATACCATCGCAAAAATGGCGATCGCCGCCGAACGCGGCGGTGCGGTCGGGATCCGGGCAAACACGGTGAGGGATATCAATGCGATCCATCGGGTTTTGACCCAAAAACTCCCCATCATCGGACTGATCAAGCGGTGCTATCCCGACTCTCCCGTCTATATTACGCCGACACTTCGGGAGGCAAAAAAGCTTATCCATTCCAAATGCTCGGTCATCGCCATGGACGCGACGATGCGCCCCCGTCCGGGAGGAGTCACGACGAAGGAGCTTGTCCGTTATTTGCGCGATCATACGGATAAGGCATTGATGGCGGACATTGCGACGTACGAGGAGGCGCTGGAAGCGGAGCAACTCGGGTTCGATTACATCTCCACCACGATGCGCAGTTACACGGAACAGACCAAGGGGATCGTGATCCCGGACATCGAGTTTTGCAGAAAGCTCCAGCGCGATATCCGCAACGCGGTCATCATTGCAGAAGGCGGGATCCACACGTTTTCCGAATTGCAGGCGATTCTCGGGCTCGGGATTTCTCACGTCATCATCGGCGGCGCGATCACCCGTCCGCAGAATATTACACGCGATTACGTAAAGGTGTTTGACCTTGTATCCGGCGCTTCGTTTGAAAACGGGACGATCAATAGCCTCTACGGAGCGGAAGGGAGACAAGCGCAGGCTTGGAAGGAGCGGGCATAATGGGAAAAGTGTTTTCTGCCGCAATCATCGGATGCGGAAACCGAGGAGCTGAGACATACGGGGCGCTGTTTGCGCAATCGGACGGTAAGTTTTCTGTTGCCGCGCTGTGCGACAGCGATCCCGTCCGACTGAAAAAATACGGGGAGCGGTTCGGCGTTCCCACCGAAAACCGTTTCGGCGACGAGGAGAGCTTTTTGCGGGAAAAGCGGGCGGACCTGCTCGTGATCGCCACGATGGATCGCGATCATGTGCATCAGTGTCTTGCGGGGCTTGCGCTCGGTTACGACGTTCTGCTGGAAAAGCCCATCGCTTCGGACCGAAAGTCCTGTGAGAAGCTTTTGGCGGCGCAAAAGGCGTCGGGCAGGCAGGTATTCGTCTGCCATGTCCTTCGCTATGCGCCGGCCTTCGTCAAGGTTTCCGAGCTGCTTGCGCAGAAGAGGATCGGACGGCTTGTCGCGATCCAGGCGCTGGAGCAGGTCGCCTACTGGCATCAGGCGCACAGCTATGTGCGCGGAAATTGGCGGAGAGAGGAGGAGACGGCGCCCATGATTTTGGCGAAGTGTTGTCACGATCTCGATCTGCTGCAATTTTATGCGCGTTCTCGGTGCGAGAGTCTGACTTCGGTCGGAGATCTTACGTATTTCCTTGCCGACAATGCGCCCGAAGGCTGTGCGCGCCGCTGCACGGAGTGCGCCTTTCGGCGGACTTGCCCTTACAGCGCAGAACGTATTTACCTCGACCGCTGGGAAGAGGAAGGAAAGCCCGAGCGGGCTTGGCCCTATACGCAGGTCACGAATGTTTGCCCGCTTACGCGGGCGGCGCTCGAAGAAGCGCTTGCAAACGGACCGTACGGGCGATGCGTCTTTTTCTGTGACAACGACGTCGTCGATCATCAGCTCACGCAGATGGTCTTTGAAAACGGCGTGAAGGCGACGCTTGTCATGACGGCGTTTACCGCAAACGGAGGACGCATCATGACGTTCTTCGGGACAGACGGGGAGATCGTTCTGAACGAGGAAAAAGATGAAATCCTTGTCAAGCCCTTCGGGGCGCAGGCGGAGCGCATCTCGATTTCTTCCTTGGGGATCGGCGGATACGGACATGGCGGGGGAGACGTCGGGCTGGTGGAAACCCTCTATCGCGTGCTCTGCGGAGAGATCTCGGCGGAAACCTCGCTGGAGGCTTCCGTCGAAAGTCACCTTATGGCGATCTGTGCCGAGGAATCCCGTTTGAAGGGCGGGGCGCGCATCGCCGTACACGGAAAAAAGGAATGACCGTTTGTCTCCTGCGGGAGCAACGGCAGGAAAGGGTTATGAAAGTAATTGTCGCAAAAGATTATGAAGAACTGAGCGAAAGGGCGTTCGAGATCATGAAGGCTGTGGTACAAAACAATCCGCAGGCGGTCCTCGGACTTGCCACGGGATCCACGCCGCTTGGTCTTTACCAAAAGATGGTGAAAGATCACGAACGGGAAGGGACGAGCTATCAAAAGATCAGAACGGTCAATCTCGACGAATATGCCGGTCTGGGTCCGGAAAACGATCAGAGCTACGCCTATTTCATGAAAAAGAATCTGTTCGACGGAATCGGCATTCCGCCGGAAAACACTCACATCGAGAACGGGCTTGCCGGTGACACGGAGGCGGAGTGCGCGCGGTATAACGCCCTGCTTTCCGATTTGCGGCAGGACATTCAGCTGCTCGGGATCGGCTCCAACGGACATATCGCATTCAACGAGCCGGGTACGCCCTTTTCCAGCGAGACGCATGTCGTCGAACTGGCGGAGAGCACGATCAGAGACAATTCCCGCCTGTTTGAACGGGAGGAAGATGTCCCGCGGCGGGCGTTTACGATGGGATTGAAAAACATCATGAACGCGGAAAAAATTCTCGTTTTGGCGAACGGTGCCAACAAGGCAAAGGCGGTACGCGGTTTGGTGGAGGGAGAAATCACCGAACGGCTTCCCGCGAGCGTTTTGCGGATGCATCCGGATTGCACGCTGATCGTCGACGAGGACGCAGCTTCTCTGCTTTCGTGAAGGAGGGAGAGAAATGAGATCTTTTTCGGGGGCGCGCGTCTTTCTTGAAGGGAAGATCCGGCGCTGCGATCTGACTTTCGAAGAGAAAATCCTGTCCGTCGGAGAGGCGGAGGGGGAGATCCTCCCGCTTCCCGAAGAGGCGTTGATCTGTCCCGGATTTATCGACGAGCACATTCACGGCGCGGGAGGAGCGGACGCGATGGACGGAAGCGCGGAGGCGCTCGGTACGATCGCGAAGACGCTTGCGGCGGAGGGAACGACGAGCTTTCTCGCCACGACGATGACGCAGAGCAAAGAGGCGATCCTCGCCGCGCTGCGCGCGGTGCGGGAGTATCGCTGCCGTGCTCCGCGGGAGGGCGCGAGGTTGTGCGGCGTCCACCTCGAGGGTCCGTTTATTGCGGAGGCATACAAAGGCGCGCAATCTGCGGCCTATCTTGCCGAACCTTCGGCAGAGCTTTTCGACGAATTCGATGCGGCAAGCGGGAACAGCATTCGGATCGTGACCCTTGCGCCGGAACGAGAGGGGGCGGAAGATCTGATCGCGCATCTTCGTGAGCGCGGAGTGATCGTTTCCCTCGGGCATACGGCGGCGGGCAACGAAGATATCGTCCGTGCGATTGCGGCGGGCGCGACGCACGTCACGCATACATTTAATGCGCAGAGTCCGTTTCGTCATCGGGAAATCGGCACGGCGGGTGCCGCTCTTTTGTACGATTCGCTCGTCTGTGAACTCATCGCGGACGGCATTCACGTCGGGATTCCCGCAATGCGGTTGCTCTGCAAATGCAAGGGAAGGGAAGGGCTCATTCTCATCACCGATGCAATGCGGGCGAAAGGCTTGAAAGACGGGGAGAGCGAATTGGGCGGACAACGCGTCTTTGTACGAGACGGTCAGGCTCGTTTGGCAGACGGCACGCTTGCCGGAAGCGTTCTCAAGATGAACCGTGCGGTGCAGAACGCAGCGGAAAAGATCGGAATGCCCGTGGAACGCGCGTTGGAGAGCGCGACGATCAATCCCGCCCGCGCGTTGAAGATCGATGCGGAGACGGGGAGCATTGCCAAAGGAAAGGCGGCGGATTTTACGGTGCTGGGGAAAAATTACGATGTTCTTTATACCGTGCGGGACGGAAAACTCATATATCGCGCGAGCTGAGATGTGCGCATGCGCCGGCGAATTCTTTCGCCGGTTTTTTTTGTCGGATACAGGGCGAAAAGAGCGCAGTTCGGCCGTTTTGCGCGCGCCGCAGGCTTCCCGAGATAAAATTTTTTTCGGGAAAACTCTTTACACCGCGCTCGATTTGGTATATAATACAGGAGACGGGGATAAGAAAACTGTCTGAAAATGCGTTGTGTGCAGGGGGAATGAATGCAGGTAATTTTCGAACATTGGAAATATATCATTAAAAATCTGTGGTTTGTGTTGCCCTTTGCGGTCGTTCCTGCGTTCTTTCTCTCGCTTTCCATGGATTTTTCGGCGATAGAGATCTTTTTGCGGGGGTTATTTTGCGGCGCGCCCGTCCATCGTTTCAGCGAAATCTATAACGCGTGGAGCCTGTTTCGGATGGATTCGGCGCTCGGAGTGATCTACAGCATTTGCACGATCGTCTGTCTCATCGTCTTTATGACCGCGCTTCTTGCCTTTGCGGAGAAGCATATGCGCATCGGAAAGCGGACGCTCAGCGGCGTATTTTCCGGGTTCGGCAATAAGAGTCTCGTGGTTTTTGAGGTCCTGTTCGTTTATTTTGTTCTCTATGAGATCTGGGCGCTTCTCCTTTCTGCGATGCTCTATTCGCTGTCTTCGATCCCGTCCGGCGTGGCGGTTTGTCTTCTCTCTATCGTGCTCATTCTTCTCTTTTTTGCGCTCCTCATCTATCTTGCGTCGGCGCTCTATCTCGTGTTGCCCTGTATGCAGATTACGGGATTCCGCATGTACGACGCCTTCCTTTGTTCCTATCGGCTGGTTATCGGAGTGAGAAGGCAGCTCATGCTTTCTTTTCTCGTATCCCTGGTTCCGACCGTCTGTGTCTTTTGGGGAATCTCGTTCTTGTCTGCGCCCGTCGCCGTCATCATTGCGTTTGTATTCCTCGTGTTCTTGCTTCTCAGCTTCAGCATCCGCATGGTGACGCTCTATTTCCGTGTGGATAAGCTGGACCGAGAAGACCTTTTGCGCAGTTATAAGGAGCTGTAAATGAAATTCAAACGCGCCTTTCGGCTTTTGACAGACAACTTTTCATCCGTCTATAAGCTGTTGCTCTATCGGATTGTATTGGACGGGTTTTTCATCGGACTTTCCTATGTTGTGCTCAATCTCGGATTGAGCGAAATTTTTCGCAGCGCGGAAGTCAAAAATATCTTTTCCCTTCTCGGTGAATTTTTCGAGGCGCTCTTTGCGGGAAGGACGGCGGTGCTGGAATCCTTCCGGGAGACCTTCCTGGAGGCGATCAAGGCGGTTGTCACGCTGCTTGCCTCAAACATCGGCTCGATCGTAGGGTCGGTCGTCGGCGTCGTCTTGGTTTATCTGCTTTCGCGGTTTCTCAAAGGGGTCGGCATCTTTTCCATGGGAAACATCTTTTATGACCGTATGGCGTTTTACGGACGCACGCATTTTTCTGCGGCTTATTTCAAAAATCTCGGAAAGGCAATGCTCTATCAGATCATCTATGTGCCGCTTTCCTTTGTCTACGATCTGCTCACGCTGGGTGCGTGCTGGTTCTTTTTCTTCTATACGCCTTCTCTGTTTTCTTCCTACAACTTCGTGACGATCGTGCTGGGGCTTTCTGTTTCCGTCACGATGTGCATCTGTATGCAGGCGCTGAAAATGACCTTGGTTTCCGGCTGGATTCCGGCAATGATCGCGGGAAACGGCGCGGGGAAGAGTATGAAGGAGAGTTTTTGCGCGGTACGCGGCGTTGCGGGAAGATATTCCAGCTATCTCGTCGCGATTTATTCGATTCTGCTCGTCAATATCGCGTGCGGGTTGATGACATTCGGAAGCATGTTGCTTCTTACCGTGCCCGCAAGTTATCTTTTTTTGCTGTGCCTGCAGTTTGTATATTATTTCGAGGAACACGGGATGAAGTACTATTTGTCCGCGCATGAAATTGTCGGCGGAGAAAACGTGGCGGAGCAGGACGAGCTGGAAGAGATTGCAAAGCAGGCGGAACAGGCGGGAACGGAGTCGGGAAAGGGAGGACCTGCCGGCGTCTGAGGAGGACGGTCTTCGGTATCAGGGGAAAGCAAGCGGCGCATGCGCCGCGGGCAATAAAAGTCAAGGAGTTCGGAAATGGATTACAGGAAAAATTATGAGAACTGGCTTCGCGATCCGCGGCTGCCCGCCGAGTACAAGCGCGAACTGGAAGGAATCGCTTCGGACGAAAAAGAAAAAGAGTACCGTTTCGGGGGAGAACTGGAGTTCGGAACGGCTGGGATGCGCGGTATCATCGGCTGCGGCATGAACATGATGAATATTTTCACGGTCATGCGCGCGACGCAGGGTCTGTCCCGTTATATCAAGACGCTTCCGGAAGAGCAGCAGGCGAGGGGTGTCGTCATTTCTTACGATACGCGGCGGAACAGCCGTCTGTTTGCGGAAAAAGCGGCGGCGGTCTTGGCGAAAAACGGGATCAAGGCATGGCTGTTCGACGACGTGCATCCCGTTCCGATGCTCTCTTATGCCGTGAGATATTTGCATACGATCGCGGGCATTATGGTCACGGCTTCTCATAATCCCAAAGAATACAACGGCTATAAAGTCTATGGGGAAGACGGCGCCCAGATGTCTCCCGAGGCGACGGAGATCGTGGTCGGATATATTAAGGAGATCACAGATTATCTGTCCGTCACCGGCGAAGAAGAGAGTCCGCTCATCCGTTCCGTTCCCAAGGAAGTCGACGATACCTATATTGCGGAATTGCAGAAACTCACGCTTTCCAAAGAAGCGGTTGAGCGCTGCGGGAAGGATCTCAAGCTCGTCTATACACCCGTGCACGGCTCCGGCTATGTTCCTGTCATGCGGATTCTCAAGCAGCTCGGCATCAACGTGACCGTCGTCGAAGAACAGACGACGAAAGATCCTGAGTTTTCGACGGTCGCAGTTCCCAATCCCGAGTTCAAAGAAACGCTGTCCATGGGCATTGCGCTCGCCAAGACCATTCAGGCGGACGTCGTGTTCGGTACCGATCCCGACTCCGACCGTCTCGGCGTTGCACTGAAAAACGACGAAGGAGAATTTGTCGCGCTCTCGGGGAATCAGGTGGGAATCCTGCTGTTGGATTACATTCTTACCCGTCTGAAAGAAGAAAACGCCCTTCCCGCAAACGCAGCCGTCGTCAAATCGTTTGTGACTACGGGAATGGCAAAGGCGATCTGCGATGAGTTCGGCGTCGCGCTTTTCGAAACGCCCGTCGGGTTTAAGTTTATCGGCGAGAAGATCAAACAGTGGGAAGCAGACGGAAAATATACTTACGTCTTCGGATTTGAGGAGTCCTGCGGATATCTGCGCGGCACACATGCGCGGGACAAGGATGCCGTGGTTGCTTCCATGCTCTGCGCCGAAATGGTTTGTTATTATACTTATATCGGAAAGAGCGTATACGGGCGGCTCATGGAGATCTATCAAAAATACGGCTATGTCCTGGATAAGAACGTCTCGATCCAGTATTCCGGTTTGAATGCAATGAAGGAGATGAATGCCGTCGTCGATGCGTTGAAGACGGTCAGGGTCGAGCGGTTCGGATCCTTCCCTGTCGTAGCTGTGCGGGATTATTCGGCGTCTGTGCGCAGAGCGGCGGACGGAAGCGTATCGGAGATCGATATTCCCAAATGCAACTGCGTCTATTACGAATTGGAGAAGGGGTCTTTCATCTGCGTGCGTCCGTCCGGAACGGAGCCGAAACTGAAGATCTATTATTCCATTCGCGCGGTAAATGAGGCGGCCGCGGAAGAAGAACTCAAGAAAGCGAGCGCTTCGGTGGAGGAGCTTCTCGCAAGCGTCAAAAAATAAAGAGCAGAGCGCGCCGAAAGCGGCGCGCTCTTTTTATATAGCAAAACCCGCGGATCGTCCGCGGGTTTGTTTTTCCGACGGAAAAGAGAGCGCGGGAAAGGACGGCAGCCAAACAAAAAGAGAGAAGAAAGCAAGGCCGGCATGCCGGAAGAAAATAGCAATGTAAGAGGCAATTATCTCTATAAATAACAGGAGAGCCCGTTTGCGGGCAGCAAGGAAGCATCGCCCGCCTGTCGGGCCGTCATAGGCGCTCTTGCATGCGGATATTTATTGCCGTATGCCCGCGCGTCCGCGCAGACATATTTTTATGGTTGCATTCATAAAATAGCCAGACGCGGAGAAAACTGTTTCCGCGGGAGGTGATCATGAGAAGATCCGTTTTCTGCTTGCTGGCGGCTGTGTTTTGTCTGGGAGCGACGGTCTGGGTGACGGGCTGTGCCTCGGAAGAGGAGGACCGCTATACGATTTGTGCGGAATATTTTCCTCAGGAACGTCTTTTGCGCGCGGATATGACCGTATCGGTGCGAAACAGAACGTCCGACGCGCTCTCCGCACTTTCCTTTTCGATTTATCCGAACGCCTATCGGGAGGGAGCGGAATATCGCCCCGTGGCGCTCGTCTATATGCCGTCTGCTTACTATGCGGGTAAGAGTTACGGCGGAATCCGCATCACCGCTCTGTCGGGTGCAGAATCCTGGACAATCGCGGGCGAAGACGAAAATATTCTGTCCGTTTCGCTTTCGCGGTCTCTTTCTCCCGGAGAGAAGGCACAATTTTCTCTATCGTTTGAGGTGACACTGGCGCAGGTCAACCATCGGCTGGGAGCGGGAGAACACGTCGTTACGTTGGCAGACTTCTATCCGGTGCTTTGTCCCGTCGGGGAAGACGGATTTTCCGAATATGTCTGCGCCGATCTCGGAGATCCTTTTGTGCGCGAATGCGCCGATTACGAGGTCTCCCTGACCGTCCCTTCGGAGTATCTTGCCGTGTGCGGCTTTCCGGCGGAAATCGAGGAAGGGGAAGCAAAGACGACGTATCGCATCGTGGCGAAAAAGGCGCGCGATGTCGCTTTCGTATTAGGGAAGGAACTTGAATGTGTTTCGGCGGAGCAGGACGGAACCCAGGTGGAATTCTGGTATTTCGACTGCGCCGATCCGGAAACGGCGCTTGCGGCGGCGCAGGAAAGCCTTGCCTGTTTTTCAGAGCTCTTCGGGAACTACGGCGGCAGACGTTATGCGCTTGTGCAGGCGGATCTGCCCTACGGAGGAATGGAATACACGGGGCTTTCGATGCTTTCTCCCGATCTGACCAAAAAGGAACTTGCGCCCGTGATCGCGCACGAGACGGCGCATCAGTGGTGGTACGCCTCCGTCGGAAGCAATCAGTTTGAAGCACCGTGGCAGGATGAAGGACTGGCGGAATATTCCGCTGCTCTTTTCTTGGAGCGAAATCCCCAATACGGGACCTCTTATTCCGAATTTGTCTCACGTTGCGAAAAGAGCTATCGGGCGTATTATTCGGTCAGTTCCCAGCTCTCGGGAATGAACGATACTTCCATGACCCGCGCGCTGACGTCGTTCCGGGGGGAGTACGAGTACCGCAACATTTCTTATGAGAAAGGTGTGATCTTGTTCGACAGAGTGCGGCAGGTCGTCGGGGACAAACGGTTTTTTGAAGGATTGCGGGAGTATGCTTCCGGTTATGCCGGAAAACTTGCTTCCTGCGAAGACCTGATCGCCTGTTTCCGTAAGGCGGGACCGGGGGCGGAAGGAATTTTTCGCTCTTTCATTCAGGGCGATTGCGTCATCTGAAATTTCAGAAAACCTTGCAAAACAGTTGCCAAAATATTTGCAAAGCGCTATAATAGGGTTAATCATATCGGTGGGAGACGGAGATGGACGCAATCCCAGGTAGTCGAAGCGGAAAATCAGAAAGAAATTCTGTGCGTACGGGTTCATAGAGATATCGTTCGTCTTTTGGATTTGAAAACGAGCATTTTTGGCGCACAGAATTGTTTACTGTGCGCTTTTTTGATTTGTTGAAATGGCGCCGGCGAAAAATTGCAAAGGGCGGGAATGCTTATGATCAATTATTTCAAATCCAATCAAAACAAGAGAATGGAACGGATTTCCGAATACGGACAGGATTGTTGGGTGGACATGATCAACCCTTCCGACGATGAGATCGAGGACGTCGCTTCCTTCACGGGGGTTTCCGAGGAGTTTCTCAAGGCTGCGCTCGACGAAGAGGAAACTGCGCGCGTTGAGCGGGACGAGGGGGTGTTCATGTGTTTGCTCGATACGCCCATCATCACGGATACCGATGACGGCGACACGTATGAAACCATTCCCATGGCGCTCATCTATAACGAAAAATGCGTCGTGACGGTATCTCTGCGCGGGAATCCCGTTCTGGGAGATTTTATTTCCAATCGCGTGATCGCCGATACCCGTAAACCCGTTTCGTTTATCCTTACGTTTATGTTGGGAAATGCGAAGCGTTTTCTTGCCAACCTTCGTCAGATCGAAAAAAAATCATTGCGCGTGCAGGCGGAATTGCACCGTTCCATGAAAAACAAGGAACTCATTCAGCTTCTTACTTTGGAAAATTCTCTTGTCTATTTTTCCACTTCGCTCAGTGCGAACATCAGCGCGCAGAGTAAGCTTGAACGGCTGCCCGCCGTCATGGGGACGGAAGAGTATCGGGAGCTTTACGACGATGTCATGATCGAAATGCGCCAGGCGACCGAAATGTGCAACATTTATCGGGACATTCTTTCCGGTACGATGGACGCCTATGCTTCCGTGATTTCCAATAACGTCAACATTGTCATGAAGCTGCTCACGGTAATCACGGTCATATTTACCATTCCCACCCTGATTGCCAGTTTGTGGGGGATGAACGTCATCGTTCCTTTTGAGGACACCGTGATGGGATTTTGGGTCGTTATCGGGATCGCGATCGCGTTTACGGCGGTGGCGTCGGTGCTGATTGTTCGTTCGACCAATTCCATTCGGATCAGGTCGCCCAAAACGGTCAAACGCAGACGCAGGGAAAGAAACGAGGAAAAATAATTTTTTTGCATGGGGGCGGAAAACGGCGCGGGGTGCAGGAAAATGCCGCCCGTTTTTTTTTCGGCCAAAAAAGGTTTTTGTTTTTGTCAAAAAAAACAGAAAAACTTTCAAAAAACGCTTGACGAACTTTTTCGGAAATGCTAATATATATAAGCTGTCGGTTCGGGCGGCACCTTTTTTCCGAACCCCTCTTCTGTTGAAGAGGTTCCGAAGATTGACAACTGCATAGCAAAGAGAATCGATTTTCCGAAGAAGCGCGAAGGGAAAAAATTCTGAAGCGCTGGAGCGGGGAATCGACGTACGAAAGGCAAAAGGATAAAGATTCTACGGTCTGCGGAAGCGGGAAGCGGAAGCAGGCTGAAGAGGTTAATACGAAAAACACGGAAGTCTGGCGAGAGCCGGAGAAATTTCGAAGGTATTAGTCGAGATCATAGAATTTTTTTCGGAAGTAGAGACGAGTAGAAAAGATCAAGCTACGAAGGGCTCACGGAGGATGCCTTGGTATATGGCGCCGAAGAAGGACGCGGTAAGCTGCGAAAAGCTGCGGGGAGGAGCAAACATCCTGAGATCCGCAGATATCCGAATGAGGGAACTCAGCGCGAGTAATGTCGCGTTACCGTACGGTGAACACATAGCCGTGCGGGGGGAACCCGGGGAACTGAAACATCTTAGTACCCGGAGGAAAAGAAAGTAAAAACGATTCCGAAAGTAGTGGCGAGCGAAATCGGAGAAGCCCAAACCGTGATTAGAAATAGTTGCGGGGTAAGGACCGCAGGAAGCGAACGCAGAGATAGCCGAACCGTTTTGAAAGGCGGATCGCAGAGGGTGACAATCCCGTAGGCGAAATTGAAGCGGAGCGAGCGGGATCCGGAGTACGTCGGGACACGAGGAATCCTGACGGAAGAAATGGGGACCATCCCAAAAGGCTAAATACGACCATATGACCGATAGCGAAGAGTACCGTGAGGGAAAGGTGAAAAGAACCCCGGGAGGGGAGTGAAAGAGAACCTGAAACCGTGAGCTTACAAGCAGACAGAGCACCATACGCGTGTGATGTCGTACTTTTTGTAGAACGGGCCGGCGAGTTACGATG
>CALVZL010000004.1 GCA_944372525.1 uncultured Clostridia bacterium | reverse complement strand
AGATATTCTCTCGTTGTTCCAATAGTAAATCTACTTTCTCAGACGATGGACGTGAATCTTCCGCCGTTCCCTGCTCTTTTACGTGTTTTCCCTTCCTGAGCAGATTCTTTAGGGTAGAACGCAAATATTTCTTATCTATCCAGCGATATATCGTCTTGAATGACGGTATCTTCATCCCGCAAGGTGTTTTTGCGATCTGTTCGGGAGACCACGTTTGTGACAGCTTTTCGTCTGTGTATTCCAATACTTCTTGTTTCCAGAGCATTCCTCGGTGACGGTAACTGTTTCGCAAGTTGCTTTTCTTTTGCGCCGTATTCGGATAATATCTCGGTATATCCCTGAAAAAAGTATACAGTTCCGCCGTAATTCTCTAGAAACCGAACTCACATTTCTGCCGAAAAGTCTTACTATTTCCTGATAACTTTTCCCTTTTACATAGTATTCTCGTAGTGGGCAGCACTCTTCTATGGTAAAATGTTTGTAGTTCATACAGATCTCTTGGCAAAATTTTGGTTTTGCAACTCTATTTTACCACAGATTTGTATGAACTCCTTTTTTTCTTCTACTGTTGCACTTAATAGTATAATTTACCTTATCCGAAAAAGAGCGCTTATCTCTCGATAAGCGCTCTTTGGTAAAGACTTCTTTTATTCTTCGTCTTTCTTCTCTTCTTCGGGCTTCTCCGCCGCCGCGGCAGCCGCCTTTCTCTTTTCTTCCATCTTCGCGTCGTGTTTTGCCTGCTTCTTCATCTCTTTGGTCACGACTCTTGCGGCGTCGATCTTCGCCTGCATTTCCTGCGGTGTGGGAGGTACGAACGCAGCGCCTTCCGCGTTTTCGGGAATGACGTCGTAGTGCTCGTCGCGCTCCAGCATCGTCGCCTCGGTATAGCCGTCAAACAGGTGAATGTGATGCGCGTCAAACGCTAGCTCGACGACTTCGTTGAGTTCGACGATCGCACGGGAGGAGATCTTCGCGATCATCTGCGCAGCGTTGTCGACAATTGTCTGCTTGTTGCTTTCATAGTCCAGATCGCAGTAGATCTGCGTCTCCGCGCCGAGTTTTTCGATGACTTCGATCTTCGCTTTGACGATCGTATCGGGCGAATTGGAAATGAAAAGATCGTCTTCATGAATGTCTTCGGGACGAACGCCGAGGGTGACTTCCTTGCCCGTGTTCAGATACTCGTCGACGTTCTTGATCTTTGCGACCATCGATTTGGGCAGAGCGATGCGGTTCCCGCCGATGAAGTTGACATAGACCTTTCCGTTCTCCTGCGTGAGCGTGGATTTGCGGAAGAAGTTCATCTGAGGGGTCCCGATAAAGCCTGCGACGAACAGGTTGATGGGATAATCGTAAAGGTTCTGCGGCGTATCGACCTGCTGCATGAATCCGTCCTTCATGACGACGATGCGCGTTCCCATGGTCATTGCTTCGATCTGGTCGTGCGTGACATAGATGAAAGTAGTCGCAAGACGTGCGTGCAGCTTGGAAATTTCCGTTCTCATCTGTGCACGGAGCTTTGCGTCGAGGTTGGACAGAGGCTCGTCCAAAAGGAATACTTTGGGCTCGCGGACGATCGTTCTTCCGAGCGCGACACGCTGGCGCTGACCGCCGGACAAAGCCTTCGGCTTACGGGAGAGGTAGTCGGTGATTCCGAGAATCTCCGCCGCCGCTTTGACTTTCTCGTCGATGACTTCCTTGGGTACCTTTCTCAGTTTGAGACCGAACGCCATGTTGTCATAGACGGACATGTGGGGATAGAGCGCGTAGTTCTGGAACACCATTGCGATATCTCTGTCCTTGGGAACGACGTCGTTGACAAGTTTGCCGTCGATATAGAGCTCACCCGAAGAAATCTCTTCGAGACCGGCGATCATACGAAGAGTCGTGGACTTTCCGCAGCCGGAAGGACCGACAAACACGACGAACTCCTTATCCCTGATCTCCAAACAGAAATCAAACACCGCCTGATTCCCGCCGGGATAGATCTTGTTGATTCCTTTGAGCAAAAGACCTGACATAACTCCCTCCAAATCAAAATCAAAATAGTATCCTTATTTTACACAATCCGCAAAAAAATGTCAATAGGCAATCATAACAAAGTTTTGCTTGATCCTTGTATATTTTGCCCAACCCCTTTTTGCTCCCGTTTCCGTGCCGTTTTGGAAAAAGTGCAGCCGCAGTAATTTTGACGGTACAACCCGAATTCTCGGGAAAGACGCACGGAATCGGAATATCCCCCGCGTTTTTTGAAATCGCTCGGAAGATAGCTCACCCCCTCGCTCTCCTGCAGAGAAAAGCCGATTTCGTTGATGAGCCGAGCGTTTTTGAGGGGGGAAAGCGTGAGCGTCGTCGCGAAAAAGTCGAATGCGTTTTCCCGTGCCTCCCGCGCCGTGCGACGCAGACGGAGTTCGAAACAGTTCCGACAGCGCGCTCCGCCCTCCGGCTCGCCCTCCAGTCCCCTTGCCGCCGCGGCAAACTCTTCGGGCAAATAGTCGCAGTCCCGCATCCGAGCAAGCCCCGTTTCTTCCAAAAAACGCACGAGTTCCCTCTTCCTCAGAAGATATTCCGCCTCGCAGTCCAGATTCGGATTATAGAAAAAGACGGTGACCTCCATCCGCTCCGCCGCCTCGAAGAGGCAGTGCGAAGCGCAGGGCGCGCAGCAACAATGCAAGAGCAGCCGTTTCCCTTCGTTGTCTCGGATCGTCTCCTGCATCATTCTGTCGTAATTGACCGCGTTCACTTTGCCCCTCCGATCTGTTCGAGAAAGAACCGATGCAGACGCAGATCGTCCGTCAGCTCGGGATGAAACGCCGTCGCAAGCATGTTTTTCTGTCGCACCGCCACGATCTTCTCCTCGGCACGGGCAAGAATTTCCGTCTCTCTCCCCGCCTGCTCCACATAAGGCGCCCGAATAAAGACGGCGGGAAATTTTTCGATCCCGCCGACCTTCAATTCGGCGCGAAAGGAACCGAGCTGCCTGCCGTATGCATTGCGGCGCACCGTCACGTCGAGAAGCCCCAGCCAAACGGCATCGTCGTTGGAAAGCCGTTCGGCGAGCAAAATCAGGCCCGCACAGGTGGCAAAAACGGGCATCCCCCCCGAAATCGCCTCCTTTACGGGCTGAAACAACCCGCTCTCGCGCAGCAGCTTTCCCTGGACGGTGGATTCCCCGCCGGGGAGGACAAGCCCGTCCAGCCCGTCCGTAAAATGGGAGAGACGGCGGATCTCCACCGTCTCTGCGCCAAGAGCCGCCAACGCGGCCTCGTGTTCGACAAACGCCCCCTGCAGGGCAAGCACGCCGATCTTCATGGTCCCTTCCTTTTTCGCTCTTCCCGTCGTTTATTTGCCGCGCTCCGCCATCAGAAGCGCGATCTCCTGTTCGTTGATGCCGACCATTGCCTCGCCCAGATCTTCCGAAAGCTCCGCCAAGATCTTGGGATTGTCGTAGTTGGTGACCGCCTGTACGATCGCGCGGGCGCGTTTTGCGGGGTTTCCCGACTTGAAAATGCCGCTCCCCACGAAAACCCCCTCCGCGCCGAGCTGCATCATGAGCGCCGCATCCGCAGGCGTCGCCACGCCGCCCGCCGCAAAATTGACGACAGGAAGCCTTCCGTTTTCATGCACATAGACGACCAAATCATAGGGAACCTGCAGCAATTTCGCCTCCTCGTAGAGTTCGTCCTCCCGCATGGAAACCACCTTGCGGATCTCGCTCATCATCAGACGCATATGGCGCACCGCCTGGACCACGTCGCCCGTACCGGGCTCTCCCTTGGTGCGGATCATCGACGCGCCCTCCGCGATCCGGCGAAGCGCTTCGCCCAGATCCCGCGCGCCGCAGACAAAGGGAACGTCGAACGCCGTCTTGTCGATATGATATTTATCGTCCGCGGGGGAGAGGACTTCGCTTTCGTCGATGTAATCGATCTCGATCGCCTGCAAGATCTGCGCCTCCGCAATATGACCGATTCGGCATTTTGCCATAACGGGAATGGAAACCGCCTGCTGGATCCCCTTGATCATCTTGGGATCGGACATCCTCGACACGCCGCCCGCCGCACGGATATCCGCGGGGATACGCTCGAGCGCCATGACGGCGCACGCACCCGCCTCTTCCGCGATCTTTGCCTGTTCGGGCGTCGTGACGTCCATGATGACTCCGCCTTTCAGCATCTGCGCGAGGTTTTTATTCAATTCGAAGCGCTTGTTTTTCTCGTTCATAAAACACCTCTGAAAATAAAATCGACCGAATTTTGCTCATTATAGCACAAATCCGGAGCGCGGTCAACCAAATACCGCACGCGCCCGCACCGAAAAAAAGTTCCGCCGCGGCGGAACTTTTGTCCTCACTTCAATTTGCGTCTGACACGGAAAAACCACAGAAGCAGTCCCGCGCCTGCCACGCAGACGACGCCAAAGAGAATGGTGAGCGCGAGATAGGCGCCGAATCCGCTGTCCGTCGCAACGGCATACCGCGCCGTAAAACGAGAACACTCGAAGCTCAGCCAGTCTCCGTCCCGCACCGCCTCAATCTCCGTGACGGTGCCGTCAGACAGCACGCGGTAAAGGCGCACGTCCTTTCCTCGCAGTTCTTCGGACAGCAGAATCCGCACGGTATAACTTTGCTCCGTCGCGCCGTTCACGATCTCCCCGTCGTCGCGGAGCAAAAATTCATAAATCTGCTTGCAATCGAGTTCACTTCCCAATGCGGGAGCCTCGGCAGAATCCGTGACATCCTTGACGGAAAGTTCCCATTCCGGAGGAATCCCGTTTTTCGAAGAAAGCACACACGTCCCGTCTCCGCAGGACAGCTCCGCGCGAAGGACGGTGAGCTCCGCCGTCAGACTGCCTTCCACCGGCTCATAGTTGTCGGGATCGGCGACCTCGAACGTGATCGTCGCAGTATAATTCCCTGCCGCGGGCGCTGTGAGTTCCGCTCCGTCCGAAAGCGAGACGACAGGCGTGATCCCCGCGGGAAGCGAAGGCACAAAATCGCGCGCTTCAACGCCTGCGCCCTCCACGATCGTCACGTTTTGCACAACCATATCGGATGCGTTCAAAACATATTTGGACACATCCACCCGGAACTTGGCGGAATATTCCCCTGCCGTCACGGTCACGACTGCAAGCCCGGGCTCCTGCAGTGCCTCTGCAAGCGTCCCCTCCGGCAATTCGCAGAAATCGACGATATAACTTTCTCCGCAACCTTCCGACGTCTCCTGCGCAGTTCTGCCGAGCGGCCGGGAATAGCCGTCCGTATAGCTTCCCGTCACCGTGAGATATTCCTGCAAAGAGGCGATCCCGTCGTCAAAATAGAAGAGCTTCTCTCCCGGTTCAAACTGCACGGTAATGCCTGTCAGCACGGGAGCGGCAACCGAGACAAAAACGCTTGTCTGTACCTGTTCTCCGTCTTCGCCCGTCGCCGTAACAAGCAATTCGTTTTCCCCGACCGCAAGTCCTCCTTCCGGCAAAGAGAGGGCAAACAGGAGCTTTTCCGCAGGATAGGGCGCGCCGTTCTCGTTCACGCCGACAAGAGAGAGATATTTTTCGATCGTATCCGCCGAAGACCGCGGAAAGATCGTCTCCTCTGGCTCGCATTCTGCCGTCACGGATGCAAGCGGGCTCAGTCCGAGCGACAGCGTTCCGTCCGACTCCTTCACGGCATACGTCAAATCGTCCGCATAAAAACATTTTGCGGATCCGCTCTGTGCAAACACGCCGACCGACGCCATGGAGACACCGACGCTGCCCGAAAAGCCCTCTTCCGCAAACACATTCGCTCCGACGGGAAGATACAGGTTGCACCGTTCTCCCCGCGCGCCGCGGTTCTCCGCGATGCGCGCGCCCGCGCCCAGACGGAGGCTCCCGCCCAAATACACGCCGCCTCCGTTCCCCGCGGCGGTATTGGAAGAGATGTTTCCTCCCTGCATCGTGAAAGACCCGCCGGCGTGGACATATACGCCGCCGCCGTTCCCCGTGGCGGTGTTTTCCGAAACGCTCCCCCCCTGCATGACAAAGGAACCGCCCTCGTCGACATACACGCCGCCGCCGTCCTCCGCCGCATTTTCGGAGAGATTTCCCGCCGAAAGGGTCAGCATCCCTCTCACGCGCACGCCGCCGCCCGAGAGCACGCCCTCCGCGCGGGAAGCGGTGTCCGTAATCGTCAGATCCCCTTCCGTCTGCACGGTCACCGTCCTTCCGGCGCCCGTAAAGGAGAGACGGAATCCGTTCAGATCAAGCGTCTTTTCCTCCGAAACGGAGATCGTCGCGTCTGCAACGCAATCCGCGAGCAGCCTGAGCGTGCTCCCTGCCGTCCAATCGGCAAGAGCGCCGCTCAAAGTGAGATATTCCGCCGTTTCGCCCGACTGTGCCGTGACGGCGGCAACGCCGCCTTCCGCCCGTACCGTCTTCTCCGTACGCAGCAGCAGAAAGAGCGCGGGAAGGAGAAGAACCAGGAGCAGGGCGATCCCCGCCGTCTTCCTCCGCCGATATATTTCCATTCCCAAAGCCCTCCGAATCAGAGTCCGCAGAGATTATATCACGTTTTGCAAAGATTTGCAAGCAAATCGCCAAATTTGCGTCATAAACCGCCTCAAAACGCCCGTTTCCGTGCTATGATAAAATTGCGACGGGTATTGAGAGGTGACTATGACAATGATGCAATACCTGAGTACTTTCCGGCTCTACAGCTCGGAAGTTCTGCTTCTCGCACTGGGGGTGACGCTTGCCACTTCCCTTCTGAAAAAGACGCTGCTCAAAAACGTGCAGAACAAGGTCTACGTGTTTCTTCCTTTCGGGCTGGGCATTCTCTTCTATGCCGTATTCCGCATGATCGTCACGACGAGCATCTCGCCGCTGACGAGCGGATTCGGCGCAACGCTCGAAGGAGGATTCGCCTGCGGCTGTGCCGCAACGCTCTACTATGTCATTTGGGAACAGTTCTTCCGCAACCGGGAGAGCGTTGAGCTCTCCCCCGTCTATCCCCTGCTCGAAGGCTATGTCGCCGAGAGCAAGCGGGAGGAGGCGGCACTGGAACTCTATGAGGGAAGCGCGGAGATCCCCGACGACGGCCTGTACGCCTTCGTCGAAGAGACACTGGGAAAATACGTCTCCTCCGGCGTATCCCGCGGTCAGTTCGACGCGCTTGCAAAACTCGTGGAAGAATTTCTGCTCTCCCTGCGCCGGGAGACAGACTGAGCGTCTTTTCGGGCGGTGCGCTTTCTTTTCAAAGAGAGCGCACCGCCTCTTTTGTTTTCCGGCAGACCGCATAAAAATCGCACGCATCCCCATACTTTTTCCATGAACAGCGCAACACAGACCGCCGTCACGGGAAATCTTGACACGGATGCAGACGCCCTTCGCAGAAAACTGCCGGCACAGGACATCTTTTCTTTCCCCTTCCGTTCGGAACGGGGGATCCGCTTTTTGGTCTTTTTTGCCGATCCGCTCACGGACAAAGAGTTGCTCGGCGAGCAAGTCGTGCGCCCTCTGCTCCGCTACGAAGGAACGCCTGCGGCGGCCCAAGTCGGAGAAAACCTGACCGCTCCCGAACGGCGCGCGGAATCCGCATTGGACAAACTTGCGGAAGAGGTCCTTGCGGGAAACCCCGTTCTGCTCTGGGAGGGAATGGACAAAGCGCTCGTCGTCGGAACCAAAAAAGTATTTGTACGCGCGATCGCGGAACCGACCACCGACGTCGCCGTCAAAGGTCCGCGCGAAGGATTCATCGAGGACATCAAGATCAACACCTCCCTGATCCGCCGCCGTTTGAAAACGCCCGCTCTGCGTATCGAAATGCTGAACGTGGGGCGCCGTTCGCATACCTTTGTCGCCCTCTGCTGGCTGGACGGGATCACCCCGCAGAAGACGGTGGACGAGATCCGAAGCAAACTGCGCCGCATCGACATCGACATTTTGCCCGACTCCTCTTATCTCACCCACTTCCTCATTTCCCGTCCTCACTCCCTTCTGAAACAGGTGGGAACGACGGAGAAACCGGACATTTTCTGCGCCAAGATCGCGGAAGGGAGAGTCGGGATCCTGGCGGACGGCTCCCCCATCGCCCTCACCCTCCCCTATCTGCTTGTCGAAGACTTTCAGTCGAGCGAAGACTACTTTGTTCCCTCCAACCGCGCAAGTTTTACCCGCATCCTGCGTCTGCTCGCCCTCTTCTGCGCCATTTATCTGCCCGCCTTTTACATTGCGGCGCAGCTGTTCAAGCTGCAGCTGTTTCCCGTCAAACTTCTCCTCACCATCGCGGGAAGCATCCAGGACATCCCGCTCTCTCCCTCTCTCGAAATGCTGCTCGTGCTCTTCGTCCTCGAAGTTATCAACGAAGCAAGTATCCGCATGCCCAAATACGTCGGCATGGCTCTCTCCGTCGTGGGAGCGCTCGTCCTCGGCGAAACGGCGGTGAGCGCGGGATTTGTCTCCACGCCTGCGATCATCATCATCGCATTCAGCGGGATCGGGCTGTATGCCGTTCCCAACCTCATCGAAACGACGAGCACGCTCCGTCTCATCATGCTTCTGATTGCGGGAAGCATCGGAACATACGGGATCATCTTGTTCACCGCCTACCTGCTCGTATGTCTTGTCACGACCGAAAACTACGGAGCCCCTCTGCTCGCACCGCTCTCTCCGCTCATAAAGCACGATCTGCGGGACGCTCTCGTAAAATATGACTTCGACGCCCTGTCCCGTCGACCCGTGGCGCTGCGTTCGCGCAACAAGAGGAGGCATGCATGAATCGGATTTCCGCACGTCAGCTCTTTTTTTTCCTCGCCTGCATCGCTCCCGTCGGAAAACTCGTTCTGATGCCCGCTCAGCTCGTGCACGACGTGGGAAACGACCTTCTCTTCCCCGCTGCGATCAACTGCCTTTTGCAGTCCGGCGCCGTCTTTTGCGTGCTGACGCTTGTCCGTTCGCAGAAGAGCTTTTACACCCTGGTGGCAGAACGGGCGGGCCGTGCCGCCGCAAAAATCATTCTCGCCCTCCTCATGCTCTTTCTGTTCTATGCCGCGATCATGCCGATACTTGAACAGTCGCTCCTGGTCCAGAATATTTTTTACGACACTCTGCCCTCCGTGCTCACATTTGCCCCCTTCTTTCTTTTCTCTCTTTTCCTGTGCGCAAAACCTCTTTCCTGCCGCGGAAGACTTTGGGATCTGCTCGGTCCGCTTGCGATCGTCGCCTTTGTCGGCGTGCTCGCCTTTTCCGTGGGACAAGCGGACTTCGGTGCGCTTCTTCCCGCCGGGATTTCCGGCGTCGGCAGTATTTTCAAGGGTGCCGCCCGTTCCCTGGGCTGGTTCTGCGATTCCGCCATTTTGCTCGTCCTTCTCGGAAAGCTCGAATACCGCAAAGGGATTGCATTGCGCGGCATGCTCTTTTATCTGCTCGGAGGCGCGGCAGTTCTGCTCTTTCTCGCCGTATTTTACGGGGTCTTTTCGGATATCGCCCTGCGGCAGATCTTCGCCTTCACCAAGATCTCCAAATATTTTTCGGGCATCACGGTGCTGGGCAGGATCGATTTCCTCTTTATCTATCTGCTCGCTTTCGTCATGGCCTTCTATTGTTCTCTTCCCCTCCATGCATGCGTGGAATGCGCCAACCTGCTCTTCGGAGACGGAAAGGTCAAGACCCCTCTCTATTCTGCCGCCGTAAACGCCGTCATGTTTTCCCTGACCGTTCTGCTCAACCTCTCTTTCCTGCGGACCGGCGAGGTGATCCTTTACAAGCTGTTCTGGATCTTTCTTCTCTTCTGTCTGCTGCTGCCCGTGCTGTCTGTCTTTTTACGGAGGACCCCGCATGAAAAATTTTAAACGAACGCTCGGACGCATTCCCTTGAAATTATATCTCTTTCTCGGCGCCGCACTGCTGATCTCCTTCTTTTATAACGACTTCGGACTCGTAGACATACAAAAGACCGCCGTGATCCTTGCCGTCGGCGTAGATCGCGCGGAGGAGACCTTTTCCGTCACCGCACAGATCGCCGTCCCCAAGGGGAACGACCGCACGACGGGAGGCACTTCCGCCGTAGAGATCGAAGGAAAGGGAAAGACCATCTCCGACTGCATCGAACAGATCTATTATAAGACAGGCTGGGTTCCGAAATTTGTCTTTTGCAACCTCATTCTGCTGGGCGAGAGTCTGGTGCGGGAAGACGTATTCTGCGCGCTCGATTTTTTCCTGAGAAATGAATATATGCCGGACAGCAGCCTGATCGCCGCCTGCGAAGGAAGCGCAAAGGAGTTGCTCTCTTCTGCGAGCGCCATCGACGACGCCGCCTCTCTCGCTCTCGAAAAACTCTTTTCGGACGCGGCAAAAAACGCGGGCACCGTGATGAAGACGACGCTCCGGGAATTTGCCGTCGGCTATTACGGCGCGGACGAGAGCGGATATATGCCCTATGTGCACGCGCTCGATCAGGCGAGCGGAACCGATGGCTCCGCGCAAGAAACGGCGGAAGGCGGAAAACAAAACGTCGCGCAAACGGAAAAAATCTACAGCGCGGCACAAACGGCGCTCTTTTCCAAAGGAAAGATGGTCGCACTGCTCTCCTCCGAAGAGACCTTTCTCTATGCCCTTCTCGAAAACAACGTCTCGACGGGTTCTTTTACCGCCAAACAGGGGGAGGAAGCACGTTCTTTTACGGTCCTGCGCGAAAAGGGAAAGGTTCGGTTAAACATCGACGGATTTCCCTCCGTCTCCCTGACCCTGCGCGTCGTGCTCCGTACAAACGACCGTGCGAGCGCCTCCCCCGTCGGAGACATCACCGAAGGGATCCTTTCCCGCGAAGAGCTCGACAAAGCGGAACGCACCCTGACCGATCTGTTCTCTTCTCTTTGGGAAAAAAGTGTCTTGGGAGGCTGCGATCTCTTCCGCCTCAACCGAACCCTCTACCGCAGCTCGCCCGAAAAATACCGGGAATGGAACAAAACCCTGCTTTTTGCGCTTCAACCCGATTTTTCGGTACAGGCAGAGAGCGTAAATTAAAAAACCTATAATAAAACAGAAAAATTTTTACGAAAAGTGTTGACAAATACCATTTTTGTGTTATAATATAAGTGCAGAAGGGAGAAAACCCTTCAAAAGCAACTTTGGAACGGGAGATTACTCCAATGATTTCTTAACTCCAACGTAAGGGCAACGAGAAGGCGGACAGGAACGTCCGCAATCGCAGGGAGACAGGCGGAGGAAGAAATGTCTCCAAAAAAAATCTATTCTCAAAGGAGGTATTACGATATGTTAAAGTTTATTTCCTTTGGAGCGGTAACGCTCAGCGAATAGGAGGGCAGACCAATGTACAACGAAATGACAGGGACTGAACGTTAAAATCGATCAGACTGTGCGCGGCAGGATCTGAGAGCCGCATGGAATTATCCGGACAAAACGAGAGGAATACGACGGAAGGTCCCATACAACTGAATGAGAACAAACTTTCCCCCTCCGCACTTTGCGGAGGGGCGCTTTTTTGCGTTCGGTGCGGCGGCTTTTGTCTGAGGCGATGGTCTTTCTCGCTCGGTGCGGCGGCTCCTCTGCGTTTGATGCACCCTTCCCGCTGTTCCGGGCGATCGCTTCTTTGCAAAAATTCGCAGATGTTGTGAAAACAGAGATGCGGAGAAAGACAACTCTGTGACAAAATGAAAGAGATCCTATCTTCTTTTTTTCGACAAACACAGACGAATTATCCGCCCGTTTTCCGCGGGATTTTCTCTATAATGGAGGAAAAAACCGCAAGAGGTAACGATCTATGAAACATCTCCGGCTTTCCTCCCTCTCCAAAAAGGAGGCGGGCAAGTACTGCGCGCTCTTTCTCGGCATGCTTTTGCTGCACTTTGCCCTGCCCCAACGGGAACCGCTCTCTTTCGCGCTCTTTTCCGCCGCGATCTTCTGCGGCTTTCATCCGCTTGTCTGCGCGGCGGAATATCTCGTCCTCTCCGCCGTCCCGCTCTCCGCCGCCGCGACGCTCTCTGCCGCCATACAGGCGGCGATCCTGCTGCTCGCCTCCCTTTTGTACCGCCGCTTTCACAGAAAACCCGGACTGGAGCGAGCAGCAATCCTTGCGCTTGCGCAAATTCCTTTCGTCTTTCTCTTCCCGCATACGGGATACGGATTTCTCCCCCTGCCCGTGGTCTGGCAGAAAGTTTTGCTTTCCGTCCTCATTTTTTTGCTCTCCGTCCTCTTTGAGGGCGCCATTGACGCCCTGCAACACCGCGTTTTTCGCTGCCGCCTGCCTGCAGGACAGCTCACCGAACTCTCCCTCCTTTGGATCTTCGGCGGGCTGGGCGTCTGCAACGCGCTCGGAGACAAGGTCTTCTTTGCGCTTTCCCTCACGATGCTGCTTCTCTCTGCCGTCCTGCTGAAAAATGCCTCTGCCGTCCCCTTTGCAGTCATTCTCTCTCTCCCGCTGTGTCTTTATTGGGGAAGTGCCCTTCCCGTTGCGGAATATGCGCTTTTCTCCTGCATCTGTCTGCTCTTTTGTCCGTACGGAAAACTTGCCTCCGCCTTCGCCCTGCTCCCCTGTTTCCTTGTCGCACGCTTTCTCTCCGGACTGTACGCCGAAGGAGGAACGGAGATCGTCTTCACCCTTCTGAGCGGACTTCTGCCCGTCCTGCTCTGTGCCTGTCTTCCCGAAAAACTGTATTCCCGCGTGAGAGAAAGCCTGCTCTTTTATCGGGAGCGCTCTCTGCCGCGCATTGCGATCAACCGAAACCGCCGGGCCGTGGGAGAGCGCCTTTATGAAGTTTCCTCCCTTTTCCGCGAAATCGAAGGCGCCTTTTCGCCCGAATCTGACCGTGCTGATTTCGGGAGCCAACTGTGCCGTCAGCTTCGGCAGACGCTGTGCGCCTCCTGTCCCGGGCGCAAAAAATGCGAAAATTCCAACGCCTTTTCCGCCATGAACAAGCTCGTGGCCGTCGGATGCGCAAAGGGGCAGGTCACCCTTGTCGATCTGCCCTCCGATCTCAACATTTGCGGAAATGCGGCGGGACTGCTCTTTGCGCTCAACCGTCTGCTTGCCCAATACCGCGGCGCGGCACAGGAGTCGGAGAGCGCAAGAGAGAGCCGGCGTCTGCTCGCGGAACAGGCGCACGGCGTGAGCGAGATCCTGCGGGATATCGCCCTCGAACAGAGCGAAGAATTCGTCTTTTCCGACGGAGAACAGGCCCTCTCCCGCGCACTGGCAACGGCAGGGATCCTCAGCTCCGAGATCTTTGTCTACGGAGAGGGAAACACCCTGACCGTGAGCCTCACCCTGACTAAAGACGTAAACGGAAAACTGCTCAGCACGGTTGCGGGAGAAGCGCTCGGCATTCCCCTTTCCCTTTCCGAAAAGATCCCGCTCTCTCCCGGCCGCTCCTGTTACGTCCTCAAACGCAAGCCCGCCTTTGACGCCGCCTTCGGAATCGCTTCGCGCTGCAAGGACGGAGAAAGCGCAAACGGCGACACCTACTCCGTGCTCAAGATCGACGAACGCCGCTTTCTCGTCGCGCTGTCCGACGGAATGGGCAGCGGCGCGGGCGCGCGGGAGATCTCCGATCGTACGCTTACGCTCCTGGAAAGCTTTTATAAGGCAAAGATGCCCTCCGAAACAGTGCTCTCCACCGTCAACCGCCTCATCTCCTATTCTTCGGACGAGATGTTCGCCTGCCTCGACCTCGCCGCCGTCGATCTCGATACGGGGGAAGCCGATATCGTAAAAATCGGCGCGCCCGTCGGGTTCATCCTTTCGGACGACGAAATGCGGGTGCTGGAAGGAGAATCTCTTCCGATGGGCATGCTCGACGCCATCCACCCCGCCACCATGCAGGCGGATATGAAGGCAAACGACTTCATGATCTTCATGAGCGACGGCGTGACGGCGGCGTTCGGCTCGGCAGCGGAGCTGTACTCTTACCTCAGCGCTCTGCGGCCGCTCAATCCGCAATCGCTTGCGGAAGAAATTTTGGGAAACGCCCTCGCCCGTCATCAGGGAACGGCACAGGACGACATGACCGTCCTTGCCGTAAAACTCATGAAGACCGCTTAACACGAAAAAGAGACGGGGCAGAGCTTTTGCGCTCTGCCCCGTCTCTTTTTTTGCGCCCGCAAGCGCGCTCATGCCAAATTTTTCTTCAGCTCTTTGATGACGAGATCGGCAATATAACGGCATCCGCGATGCGTGGGATGCACGCCGTCCGTCGCGAACTGAGACGGCGCGATGTCCTGCACCAGCCCGTCGAAGATCTCGTCGGTCGGAACGAACGGAACCCCTTCTTCCGTTGCGATCTCGCGAATGATCGTATTGAACTGTCTGACATAGGGACGAAACCGCGACTTGTCCCCCATGGAAAGCACGAAGGGCTGCACGAGAAGAAGCTTCGCGCCCGTCGCCTTGATCTTTTTCACCAGCGTGAGATAATTCTCGCGGAACTGCTCGGGAGAGACGACCTCGCCGAGGGAAAAACGGCACCACACGTCGTTGATGCCAACCTGCAAAACGACGACATCGGGACGTTCCGCCACAACGTCCTCATCCACGCGCGCCAGCAATTCCGCCGTTCTGTCTCCCCCCACGCCCCGATTGACGAACTCCAGGGGAAGATCGGGATAGAGCAGTCTCAGCTTCCCCGCCGCGATCTTCACGTAACCGACGCCGAGATCGGCAGGATCCGCGCGATCTCGGGAAGCATCCGTGATCGAATCTCCGAAAAATAAAATCTTCATCGTCCCTCCTGCTCAGCCTCCGAACCGGTCCTGATATGCCTTGATGCATTTTTTCACGATCTCGACCGCGTCATCGCGGTGCGCGATCTCCCGCACCGTCGTCTTCTTATGTTCAAGCGTCTTATACACTTCGAAAAAGTGCATCATTTCGTCGAAAATATGCTTGGGAAGTTCGTGAATGTCGTAATAGGAATTATACGTGGGATCTTTAAAAGGGATCGCGATGATCTTCTCGTCGAGCGCGCCGCTGTCGATCATCTTGATGACGCCGACGGGAAAACAGTTGATGAGCGTCATGGGATAGATCACTTCGTTGCAGAGCACAAGCACGTCCAGCGGGTCCCCGTCATCCGCAAGCGTGCGGGGAATAAAGCCGTAATTGGCAGGATATACGGTAGACGTATAGAG
The DNA here is from genome assembly GCA_944372525.1 of uncultured Clostridia bacterium. Taxonomy (GTDB): domain Bacteria; phylum Bacillota; class Clostridia; order Christensenellales; family Borkfalkiaceae; genus Gallimonas. Next base: position 45,171 of record CALVZL010000004.1, on the reverse strand, counting down.
AACACGGTCGAGTTTGAGCAGCCCCGTCTCCTTGTCCAGCTCATATTTCGCCTTGCATCCTTTGGGGATTTCGATGAGCGCCTCAAAAGAACTGGGTTTGATTCGCGACGGATCGATGTCGTGCCAGATATTCATAGCCTTCCTCCTTGATTTCACAATCTATTTTACCATAATTACAGACGTTCTGCAAGGCATGCAAATAAATTTTTTTTGTTTTTTTTCGTTTTGAGGGAAATATACTTTGACAACCGCGGCGATTTATGGTATAGTGGACGAAAGCAAAAACAACTGTGCCGTTTGGCAGCAGAACCTTGTGCAGAAGTACCCAAGAGGCTCAAGGGGCTCCCCTGCTAAGGGAGTAGTACCGTTACAGGTAGCACGAGTTCGAATCTCGTCTTCTGCGCCAGCTCCCGCCGGATCTTCCGGCGGGAGTTTTTGCATAAATAAGCCCCGCGCCGCCGACGGAACGCGGCTTGCGCAGGGCTTTTTTTATGCAGAGCGCAGGACGCGGGATCTTCCGCGTCCTGCGCTCTGTCTGAAGTTGCTCCGAATCAAAGTCCGTATTCCCTTGCCAACGCCGCAAACGCAGGCAGCGCGCGCTCGATCGTCTGCCGCGGCACGCAGTAGGACACGCGCACGTATCCCCCGATCCCGAAACTGTCGGAGGGAACGAGCAGCAGTTCGTGCCCCTTTGCCCGCTCGCAGAACGCCTTCGCGTCGGGTTCGGGGGATTTTACGAACAAATAGAACGCGCCTTCGGGCGCAACATAGGAAAATCCGCACGCGCGCATTTCTTCGCAGAGAAGGTCGCGGTTGGCGCGGTAGACGGAGACGTCGGACGCCTTCCCGAGGTTTGCGGCGATCACCCTCTGAAAGAGCGCGGGCGCGCAGACATAGCCCAGCGCCCTGCCCGCCCCGCAGACGGCGGCAAACAGCGCGTCCGCGTCCGCGCAGCGGGGACTCACCGCGAGATAGCCGATGCGTTCTCCCGCCAGCGAGAGCGACTTGGAAAAGGAATAACACACGATCGCATGATCGTAGAGGTTCATCGCATAGGGGACGGGCGCCCCGTAACTCAGCTCGCGATACGGCTCGTCCGCGATCAGATAGACGGGCGTCCCGCGCTCCCGCGACTTGCGCTCCAGCAGGCGGGCAAGCCCGCGAAGTTCCTCCTCCCCGTACACCGCGCCCGTCGGATTGTTGGGGGAATTATACAATACCGCCTTGGTCTGCGCTCCGATCGCCTCTTCGAGCGCGCCGAGATCGAGATGAAAATCTTCCGCCGCAGGCACTTCCCGCACCTTTCCGCCCGCCCGCTCGATGAAGACGCGGTATTCCGGAAAATAGGGTGCGATGACGACGATCTCGTCTCCCGGCGTACAGAGCGCGCCAAGCAAAACGGTGAGCGACGCTGCCGCGCCGCAGGTCATGTAGATGTGTTCCGCCTTCTGCGGGACGGAAAAGGTCTTTCCGATATATTCCGCCACTGCGGCGCGCACTTCGGGCGCGCCCGCCGCCGAAGTGTAGCCGTGCAACTGTTCCGCAGGGACTTCCCGCAGCAGCCGTTCCGCCTCTTTTGTCACGGAAACGGGAGCGGGCACGCTGGGATTTCCGAGCGAAAAATCGAACACATTTTCCGCGCCGATCTCTTTCGCCCGCTGTCTGCCGTATTCGAACAGCTCGCGGATCGCGGAACGCTCCTTCCCCAAACGCAGCATTTCTTCATTCAGTTTGTTCTTCATCGCTCTCCTCCCCGCGCCCCTCACGAAGCGCTTTTTTCAAAAAAATTCCCGTATAACTGTCCTCTGCCCGGGCGATCTCCTCGGGCGTACCCGTACAGAGGATCTCTCCCCCGCCGTCCCCGCCCTCGGGTCCCAGATCGATGATGTGATCGGCAACCTTGATGACATCGAGATTGTGTTCGATGACGATCACGGTGTTCCCGCTCTCCCGCAGGCGAAGCAAGATCTGTACCAGTTTATCCACATCGTAGCTGTGCAGCCCCGTCGTCGGCTCATCGAGGATATACACCGTCCGCCCCGTCGAACGCTTGGACAGCTCCGCCGCGAGCTTGACCCGCTGCGCCTCTCCCCCCGAGAGCGTCGTCGAGCTCTGTCCCAGCTTGATATAGCCCAGCCCCACTTCGTTGAGCGTGGAAATCTTGTGGAAAACGGAGGGAACGGGACGGAAAAACTCGCACGCCTCCTCCACCGTCATGTCGAGCACATCGGAAATACTCTTCCCCTTATAACGCACCTCGAGGGTCTCGCGGTTGTACCGTTTGCCGCCGCACACCTCACAGGGAACGTAGATGTCGGGCAGAAAGTGCATTTCGATTTTCATGATGCCGTCGCCCGAGCAGTGTTCGCACCGTCCTCCCGCGACGTTGAAGGAAAATCTGCCCGCCTTGAACCCCATCGCCTTTGCGTCCTGCGTGGCGGCAAACAATTCGCGAATGGTCGTAAATACCCCCGTATAAGTCGCGGGATTGGAACGGGGCGTCCTGCCGATGGGCGACTGATCGATCGCGATGACTTTATCGAAATATTCTATCCCGGAAAAAGCGCCGCTCTTGCCCAGAGGCAGGCGGGCGCCTCCGAGGTTGTTGGAGAGAATGGGAAGCATGACTTCGTTGACGAGAGAAGATTTTCCCGACCCGCTCACCCCCGTGACTACGGTGATGAGCCCGACGGGGATCTCCGCCGTGATCCCCTTGAGATTGTTCTGCCGGCAGTCTTCCACGCGGAAAAACCGTCCGTCGCAGGATTTTCTCCGCGCAGGCACCGCGATTTTTCTCCGCCCCGCAAGAAAATCGCCCGTGATGGAACGCGGCTCGCCGATGAGGTCCTGCACGCTTCCGCAGGCGACGACCTCCCCCCCGTGAATGCCCGCCATGGGGCCGATGTCCACAAGATAATCTGCCGCGCGCATCGTATCCTCGTCGTGTTCGACCACGATGAGCGTATTGCCCAAATCTCGAAGCCCTTTGAGGGAAGCCAGCAGTTTTTCGTTGTCCCTCTGATGCAATCCGATGCTCGGCTCGTCGAGAATATACAGCACGCCCGTGAGCGCACTGCCGATCTGCGTGGCAAGGCGGATGCGCTGACTCTCCCCGCCCGAAAGCGTGGCGGCGCTCCGCGAAAGAGTGAGATATTCCAATCCGACGTTGACGAGAAAGCCGACCCGATTCCGGATCTCTTTGAGGATCGCGTCCGCGATCTTATGCTGCGTGGGCGTGAGCTCTAATCCGTCCAAAAAGGAGAGCAGCCCCGTCACGGGCATCTCGCATGCCTCGGCGATGTTCTTCCCTCCGACGGTGACGGCAAGCGCCTCTTTTTTCAGACGTTTCCCTCTGCAGACGGGACAGTCCGACGTGCGCATATACCGTTCGATATCCCACTTGACTCCTTCCGAAGCGGTCTGGGAATATCGGCGCTGCAGGTTGTTCACAAACCCCTCCCACGCGCTCTTATAACTGCTCTGAAAGGTCCTCGTCCGATATTCGAGATCGATTTTTTCTCCGCCGTTCCCGTACATGAGCAGATCGTAAATTTCTTTCGGCAGTTCCGCGACGGGCACATCCAGTGAAAACCGATAGTGGCGGGAGAGCGCCTCCAGATACATCTGCGTCACCGAGGAAGAGTCGAGATTCCATCCGCTGATCCGGATCGCGCCCTCGCGCAGAGATTTGCTCTTGTCGGGACAGATAAGATCGGCGTCCACCCGCTGACGGAACCCCAATCCCGCGCATTCGGGACAGGCCCCCCAGGGCGTGTTGAACGAAAACAGACGCGGCTCGATCTCTTCGATGGAGATGTTGCAGTCCGGACAGGCATAGCGCGCGGAAAAGAGGGTCTCCTCTCCTTCCCGATCGACGATCACCAGCCCGTCCGCAAGTTTGAGCGCCGTCTCCAAACTGTCCGTGAGACGCTTTAAGATTCCCTCTTTGACGACAAGACGGTCCACCACGACGCTCACCGTGTGTTTTACGTTTTTATCCAAGCGGATCTCTTCCTGCAAATCGTAAACGATCCCGTCGACCTTGACCCTTCCATAGCCGCTCTTCCGATAGCCCGCCAGCTCTTTGACGAACTCCCCCTTCCGCCCCCGCACGACGGGAGCGTCGATGAGGATCTTGCTCCCCGCAGGCAGTTCCATGACGCGGTCGGCAATCTCGTCGACTGTTTGGCGGCGGATCTCCCGTCCGCATTTCGGGCAGTGCGGCACCCCCACCCGCGCATAGAGCAGCCGCAGGTAATCGTAAATTTCCGTCACCGTTCCCACCGTGGAGCGGGGATTGTGCGACGTCGTCTTCTGATCGATGGAGATGGCAGGCGAAAGCCCGTCGATCATCTCGACGTCCGGCTTCTCCATCATGCCGAGAAACTGGCGTGCGTATGAGGAGAGGCTCTCCATATACCGCCTCTGTCCCTCTGCAAAAATGGTATCGAATGCGAGCGTGCTTTTCCCCGAACCGGACAGCCCCGTAAACACGGTGAGCGAGCCGCGCGGAATATGCACGTCGATGTTTTTCAGATTGTTTTCTTTTGCGCCCTTGACAAAGATCTCTTCTTTCATGCCCCTTAAAATACTCCGTCGACGGCGTCAAGCGTCTTATACGCATAGCCGTATGCCTTGCCGAACCCGAACAGGCGGAACAGAGAACGCGCCGCCGTGTCCTCCGACGCGACCTGAACGCATACCCGCGCCGCGCCCGCCTTGCCGCAGGCGGCGAGCAGACCCGCCGTCAGTTTTTTCCCGTACCCCATGCCGCGCCGGTCTGCCCGAACCCGCAGATCGCCGATCCACGCGCTCGCTCCCTCGACCGTCACCATGCCGACGGCAACGGGACGACCCTCTTCGCAGACAGAAAGAAACGTGCTTCTTCCCTCGATCCTGCTCAGCGGACGCAGCTTCTCTTCCCCGGTCACGGAACGGAATGCCTCCTTCCAACGGGCAAGATCGTTTATTTCGATCCCCGCAGGATAAGACAATACGGGAACATTGCGGAGAATGAGACATTCGCCCCGCGCTTCCTCCCGATATCCGCACGCGGTCAAAACCGCGTCGAGCGCACCGTCGAGATCCGTCAGCCGAAACCGACAGGCCTTCCCCTCCGTCCGATAACACATTTCACAGAGCATCAGCTTTTCTTCCGCCGAAAGAAAAGAGGGGGCAACGGGACGGATATGATTGCAACGCCTGTCCTCACAGTCGTCAAAGCGCAATTCCCAGCCTTCGTAAGACTCTCTCCTGCGAGAAAGACAGCTGCGATAAAATTCCTCTTCCAGTGCGGAGATCTCCGCGATCCGCCGCACCGCCGCGTCGATGCCTGCCCAGTTCCCGCCGCCGAATGCGATCTCTTTTGCGCGGGCAAGATTGTATTTCCTCAGCGCAAGTACTGCGTACACGCCGCACCGCTGCGCCGACAGACACGCCTCGGCGTTGTCGTCGACCAATACAGAGATACCGCTGCGCGCACAATACTTCCCTTTTTCCGCCGCAGGCACATCGGAAACGACTTCATCAAACGGAATCCGCCGTTTTTCCAGCCAATCTCGGCTCACCGGCTCGGGATTGACAAACCATTCTTTCATGCGCGCAGTGAGGACGACGACTCCGTGCCCGGCTGTGCGCCAACCGGCGAGCGCTTCGCGCGCACCTTTGCGCGCCTTGGCGTCTGTAAACAGCGCAATGCCCCCGTCGCGCACGAAGGCAAGCGCGTCCTCCTCTGTCCAGTCATATACCTCCGCCAGCTTGGGTGCGTCCGCGTCCTTCAGACGGAAAGGCAGCCCGTTCCGTGCGATGTACGCCCCGGCGCCCCTCGCCCGATCTACCATGCTCAGCGTATCGTCAAGATCGACTGCGATCTTCATTTTTTCCTCCTTCCGCGCCCGCGCTTCAGCGGCGCATCCGTTTGCGCAATTCCGCGATCGCCTCGCGCAATTCGATGGCTCGCTCAAAATCGAGCTGCGCAGACGCAACTTTCATCAACGCTTTCAGACTCTCGATCTCGGCGGGAATGTCCTTGATGGCAACGTTTTCCGTCGCCCGCGTCTTTCCCGTGATCTTCAGCGAAGAGCGCACGTCTTTGACGATCGTCTTCGGTACAATGCCGTGTTCCCGATTGTACTTGTCCTGGATCGCGCGGCGGCGATCGGTCTCGTCGATCGCGCGGCGCATGCTTCCCGTGATCTCGTCCGCATACATGACGACCCGTCCTTCGGCGTTGCGCGCCGCCCGCCCGATCGTCTGCACCAGCGAAGTTTCGCTCCTGAGAAATCCCTCCTTGTCCGCATCCAAAATGGCGACCAGCTTGACTTCGGGAAGGTCCAGTCCTTCGCGCAGCAGATTGATGCCGCACAGGACGTCGAATTCCCCCGAACGCAGCCCGTTGACGATGTCGATGCGCTCGAGCGCGTCGATATCCGAATGCATATAGCGCACCTTTACGCCGTTCTCTTTCAGATAATCGGTCAGACTCTCCGCCATGCGCTTGGTCAGCGTGGTCACGAGCACCCGCCCCTCCCGCTGCGTCACCGTGCGGATTTCGGACAAAAGGTCGTCGATCTGCCCCTTGGTCGGACGGATCGTCACGACGGGATCCAAAAGACCGGTCGGACGGATGAGCTGTTCCACGACCTGTCCCGCCTGCGAAAGTTCGTAAGGAGCAGGCGTCGCGGAGACGCAGATCAGCTGCGGAACGCGCGCATCGAATTCCTCAAAGGTGAGCGGACGGTTGTCGTAGGCGGAACGCATGCGAAACCCGTAATCGACCAGATTGATCTTGCGCGAGAGGTCGCCGTTGTACATGGCGCGGATCTGCGGAATAGTCATATGGCTTTCGTCGATGAAGACAAGAAAATTCTTCGGAAAATAGTCGAGAAGCGTGAAAGAAGGCTGCCCGGGACTTCGTCCGTCAAAATAACGGGAATAATTTTCCACCCCGGAGCAATAGCCGATCTCCCGCAGCATCTCGAGATCGTGCTCGGTGCGCTGGGACAGCCGCTGCGCTTCGAGCAGTTTTCCCTGTTCTTCAAAGGCCTTCACCTCTCCCTGCAGATCTTCCTCGATCATCGCGAGAGCGTGCTGCAGCTTTTCGCTTCCGACGGCATAGTGGCTCGCGGGAAAAACGACCGCATGCGAAAGAGAGGAGATCACTTTTCCCGTGACGACGTCCTCCTCGCCGATCGATTCGATCTCGTCGCCGAAAAATTCGACGCGGATCGCCACCTCGGAATTGGAGGCCGGAAAGATCTCCACAACGTCTCCCCGCACGCGGAACGTGGAACGTTTGAAGTCGGTATCGTTGCGGGAATAATGGATTTCCACGAGGCGGCGCAACAGCTCTTCCCGCGCAAGTTCCTGCCCCGGCCGCAAGGAGACCCCGAGGCGGAAAAATTCCTCGGGTGCGCCGAGACCGTAGATGCACGAAACGGAGGAGACGACGATCACGTCGTCCCGCTCTCCCAGCGAACAAGTCGCCGCGTTGCGCAGCTTATCGATCTCATCGTTCATCGAAAGATCTTTTTCGATATAAGTATCCGTCGACGGAATATAGCTCTCCGGCTGATAATAGTCGTAATAGGAGACAAAGTATTCCACACGGTTTTCGGGAAAGAACTCCCTGAATTCGTTGCACAGCTGCGCCGCCAGCGTCTTGTTGTGCGCGATCACGAGTGTCGGTCTTCCGACGTTGCGGATGACATTCGCCATTGTAAATGTCTTGCCGCTTCCCGTCACGCCGACCAGCACCTGCGTGCGGATCCCATCCTCGACGCCTTCCGTAAGTTTTCTGATCGCCTCCGGCTGATCCCCCGTCGGAGCAAAGGGAGCGTGCAGCCGAAATTCGTGATGTTCCATCTTTCCCTCCCAAGGAACCCTCGGAAAAAATCATTTGAAAGCGGCAACGCGATCGGCTTTTTCCGAACAAATCCGTTTTATCCGCTTTGAAAAATCAGGCGCAGAACAACGCCGATCAAAAAGGTGACGACCGCGCCGACGGCGGTGAACGCAAGACGGAACCACGCCCCTCTCTTTCTCTGCGCATCTGCACGGCGATAGGAAAGCCCTGCCGTCCGCATGCGGACCACATAGGTCTTCTCGCCCTTTCTGTCCGAAAGGACAAACTCGAAATATCCGTCCATCTCCAATGCGCGGAGAATGTCTTCGATCTCCTCTTCTCTGTAATTTCTTCCCGACGGCAGAAGCGCGGCGATCTCATACGGAAACACGAGAAAGCGCTCTTTCCCCTCCGAAAGGCGATAGACGGCGCACATGACTTCGCTTTCCCTGCGGCTGAGTCTGTCGCTGATCATACGCCCCCCGAGGAAAACGCGATCCGCAGCAGCGCCGCCAAAAACCCTCCGAACAGTCCGCCGGCAAGCCCGCCGAGCGCGGAAAAAAGCAGTCCTTCGCGGCGGCTGCGCCGGGCCCGCGCCTGTTCGGAACGCTCTTGTTCGAAGTACAGCCGTCCGTCCGGCAAAGGACAGACGCAATACATCCCTTCCTCCGCATAACGCATGTCGATAAAGGCATGCTCACAGAGATAGCCGAGCAGACGGCGCAACTCCGCCCCGTCCGGACGTTCTCCTTCTGGGAACGCCGCCAGCAATTCCCCTTCCTCGGCAATTTTGTATCCGCCCGCTCCGCAGAGTTCGTCGATCCGCGCAAGGAGCAGGCTCGTTCGTTGATCCAGCATGAAACTTCTCCGCCGCACTATTATTTGCGTTTTCGGGGGAGAAAATTCCGACGTCCGATCATTTGTTAAAGTTGTCTTTCAAAGAGACGATCTCCGAAAGGACAAGCACGCCCTCCCGCGTACATTTCTTGTAATATCCCGTCCGCATGAGCTGGAACGCCTCGTTCTCGTTCGCCTCCGCGAGATAGGGCTCCGCTTTGCCGCGAAAGATGTGTTCGCTGTCCGAATTCAGGCGCTCGGAAAAATCCTGCCCGGCATAGTCCGCATCGCGCAGGAGATGGTCGTATTGGACGATCTCCGCATCGATGCAGGTCTTCGCGTTCACCCACTGGATGACTCCCTTCGCCTTGACGCCGCTCGTGTCTGCCCCGCTGCGAGAGTCGGGAAGATAGCTGCACCGCACCTCTTCGACCGTACCGTCCTCTCTTTGCACAACCTCTTCGCAGCGCACGATATAGGCATTTTTCAGCCGCACGACGCCGCCCGGTTTCAATCGGTAGTATTTGGGCGGAGGATCGAGCGAGAAATCCCCGCGCTCGATGTACAGCGTTTTCCCGAACCGCACTTTGCGCGTGCCGGCGTCCGGCGCCGTCTGGTTGATCTCAAAATCGATCTCCTCTTCTCCCTCGTAATTGACGATCGTCAGTTTGAGCGGATCGAGGACCGCCATGGCACGGGGGGCCCGCGCGTTCAGATCTTCGCGTACGACCGCTTCAAAATAACAGATCTCGCATTCCGAATTCGCTTTCGCCACGCCCGCTCGGGCGCAAAAATCGCGGATCGCTTCCGGCGGAATCCCGCGGTTGCGCAACCCCGCGAGCGTCGGCATCCTCGGATCGTCCCAGCCGTGAACGCTTCCGTCCTCGACAAGTTTCTTCAAATAGCGCTTGCTCATGACGAGATTGGTGACGTTCAGCCGTGCAAATTCGATCTGCCTGGGCTTGGGGGAAAATCCGAGAGAATATCCCACCCAGTCGTAGAGCGGACGATGATCCTCAAACTCGAGCGTACAAAGAGAATGGGTCACGCCTTGCAGAAAATCGCAGATCGGATGAGCGTAATCGTACATGGGATAAATGCACCAACGGTCGCCCGTCCTGTGATGCGTCGCACGCAAAATGCGGTAGATGACAGGATCGCGCAGATTGAGGTTGGGAGAGGTCATGTCGATCTTCGCGCGAAGACAGCGGCTTCCGTCCTCATAGGCGCCCGCTTTCATCTCCCGAAAGAGCTTCAAATTTTCCTGCGGAGAGCGGTTCCGATAGGGACTTTCCGTTCCCGGCTCGGTGAGCGTTCCCCGCGTGCATCGGATCTCCTCCGCGGATAAGTCGCAGACAAACGCCTTTCCCTCGGCGATCAGCCGCTCGGCATACTCATAGATCTGATCGAAAAAATCCGACGCATACACCTCCCTGTCCCATTCGTACCCCATCCAGCGGATATCTTCGCGGATGGCGTCGACGTATTCCGTCTTTTCCTTGGAAGGGTTGGTGTCGTCAAAAAAGAGATTGCATTTTCCTCCATACCGCAGCGCCGTCCCGAAATTGACGAACAGACTTTTGGCATGCCCGATATGCAGATATCCGTTGGGCTCGGGGGGGAAGCGGGTGCGGATCGCGGTCACTTTTCCCTCCGCGATATCCTGATCGATGATCTGCTGAATGAAATTTTCTGCCTCCGCCATAACAAACATTCCTCCGTGCGGAACTCTCTCTTTTTCCGCTGACCTCGATTATAGCACATTCCGCAAAAAAATGATAGGGATTTCTTTCATATTCGGGGAAAATATGCTATAATTTCGGTATGGAATCGATTATCTTGCAATTTTTTGAGCAAATTCGCTGTCCCGCGTGCACACAGATTTTTGCGTTTTTTTCCCTGCTGGGCGAGGGCGGACCTGTCGCGCTGTGCGCGATCCTCTTCTATTGGCTGGGCGGAAAAACAGGCGAACTGCTCGCCGTCGTCACCGTAACTTCCTTTCCCGTCAACTCCCTGCTCAAGACGGCGGTCTCCCGTCCGCGTCCGTACGCGGCGGGCGTTGTGTCGCGCCTGGATTTCGACACCCCGCTCTGTTCCACGCGCGATCTCGGAGACTTCGTCTCCTTTCCGAGCGGACACGCGCAATCCACGTCGGCGCTGCTCTTTGCCTTCTCTGTGCGCAAGCGCAAAAAGAGCATAACGGCAGTCTGTATGCTCTGTATCCTCCTCATCGCCCTGTCCCGCCTGTATTTCGGCGTGCACTACCCGAGCGACGTCCTTGCGGGCGCATTGCTCGGGATGCTGCTTGCCGCACTCTGGGCCGCGGTCTACGAAAAGGCCTATGAAAAAAGATTTTACCTGCTCGCGGCGCTCGGCGCCGCCGCGCTCGTCGGATTTGCCCTGCTCCCCGCACACGACAACGTCATGCCGACGGGCCTGCTCGCCGGCGTTGCCGCTTTTTTGCCTCTGAGCGCTCTCTATGCGCCTCCCCTTCCCCGTTCCTGCCGCAAATATTTCCGCATCGTAGTCGGCGCCGCGGCGGCGGGAGCCGTGTTTGCCCTCTGCCTGCTCTTTCCGGATGGGGACGGCTTTTCCCTGCTCCGCTATTTTCTCGCGGCGGGCGGGGCGACCGCGGGCGCGCAGGCACTCTTCCGTCTGCTGAAAATTTGAGCGAATTTTCCGCATTGCCCTGCGGATACTTGACGAATCGCGGGCAAAATGATAAGATAGAGCGAAAAGAGATGATCGGGAGAACTTTTTTATGGCAAAGAGAGCGGTGACGATGGAAAAACTCGTCGCATTGTGCAAAAACAGGGGGATCGTCTTCCCCGGAAGCGAAATATACGGCGGCATGGGCAATACCTGGGACTACGGTCCCGTCGGAGTAGAGATCAAAAACAACATCAAACGCGCCTGGTGGAAGCGATTTGTGCAGGAGAGCGAAAATTCTTTCGGCGTCGACGCGGCGATCCTGATGAATTCCCGCGTGTGGGAGGCGAGCGGCCATACGACTTCCTTCTCCGATCCCAAAATGGACTGCAAGGAATGCAAGAGCCGCCATCGCGCGGACAACCTCATCGAGGCGCATTCCAAGGGGAAAGTCAATCCCGACCTCATGTCCAACGAAGAGATGGAAACTTACATTCGGGAGCATCGCATATGCTGTCCCATCTGCGGAAAGTTCAACTGGACGGGCATCCGCACCTTCAACCTCATGTTTGAAACTTCCCGCGGCGTAACGGACGAAAACCAGAACAAGATCTACCTCCGCCCCGAAACGGCGCAGGGAGAATTCGTGAATTTCCTCAACGTTCAGCGCGCCGCACGGGCAAAAGTCCCCTTCGGCATCGCACAGATCGGGAAGGCCTTCCGCAACGAGATCACGCCCGGAAATTTCATCTTCCGCACCATTGAATTCGAACAAATGGAACACCAGTGGTTCTGCAAAGAGGGAACAGACGGCGAATATTACGAACAGTTCAAAACCCGCGCCATGCAGTTTTTGCTCGATCTCGGCTTCGCCCCCGAACACCTGCGCTTTAAGGACCACGATAAACTCGCACACTATGCCAAAGCGGCATGCGATATCCAATACGAATACCCCATGGGATGGTCCGAACTCAACGGCATTCACAACCGCACCGATTACGACCTTTCCCGCCATCAGGAATTTTCGGGAAAGAGCCTGACTTACGTCGATCCCGTCTCGGGAGAACGCTATATCCCCTATGTCATCGAATATTCCATCGGCGCGGATCGGCTCATGCTCGCCGTCCTCGCCGAGGCATACGACGAAGAGACGCTCGAAGACGGAGACGTGCGCAACGTCATGCATTTCCATCCCGCAATCGCCGCCTATCAGGCTGCCGTGCTTCCGCTTCAGAAAAACCTTGCGCCGCAGGCAAAAGAGCTGCTCGGCCGGCTGAAAAAGCAATTTTCCGTCTCCTACGACGAGGCAGGTTCGATCGGCAAGCGCTATCGGCGCCAGGACGAGATCGGCACTCCCTACTGCATCACGGTGGATTTCGATACCCTGCAGGACGGGACGGTCACCGTACGCGACCGCGACAGCATGCAGCAGATCCGTCTGCCTGCGGAAAAAATTTCCGCGTTCCTCTTTGAGAAAACGGCGTTCTGAATTTCCGCCGCCTTTGACCGCCCGCACCTCTGTGCGGGCGGTTTTGTCATACAAAAAATCCGCTTGTCATAAAAACATATGATAAATTTCCGCTTTTTTCTTGACAAGTCTGTCATGGCAGACTATAATTGAAGAAAAAACAGGAGATAATATGCATACGATCCTTTCGGCGCTTCTCATCGTCTACGGCTGCCTCGCCGCGATCGCAGCGCTTTTCTATATTCCCAAATACATCCAATTCGGACACACCTTCCGTCCCTGCCGGCGCAGACATGCCTCGCAAAAGAGAAAGATCTCCCTCGTCGTTCCCGCGCGGAATGAGAGTCATGTCATCGAAGACCTCTTTTCCTCCATCGAAAAACAGACCTACGATCGGGAATATTTCGATGTGACGGTGATCGTCGCGCAGTCGGACGATCTCACCGTAAAAATGGCGGAATCGCGGGGCTACCGCTGGGTCGTCGTGCCCGATCAGACCTGCAAGGGAGAGGCGCTCGACGGCTATTTCCATTCGCTCACGCAGGAGCAGACCGAGGGCTATGCGGCGTTTGTCATCATCGATGCCGACGCCGTCCTCACGCCCGACTATGTCGAAGAGCTCAACAATGCCCTCGAATATGACTGCCACATCTTCACGACCCGCAAGAACATCAAGAACTATCTCGGAGACAGAGGCGCGCGCTCGGTATTCTGCAACTGTTCGGCGCTCAATTATCCCGTCGTAGACGACTGCGGAAACAACTACCGCCGCCTCAAAGGCGTTCCCTCCAATCTCTGCGGGCAGGGGCTGATGGTCCGCAAAGAGGTCATTCAGCGCGTCGGCGGCTGGCCCTACCGCACGCTCACGGAGGACAACGAACTTCGGCTCGACAGTTATTTGCAGGGCTTTACTTCCATGTATTATCCCTACGCCGTGCTCTACACCGAAGAAGTCGTGCGGCACCGGGACGAATACGCACGCCGTCTGCGCTGGGTGACGGGATATACGCAGTGCGACAGAAAATATAAGAAGGAGATCCGAAACAAGATGAAGCGGGAGGGCGCGTCCTTCTTTGCGCGCTACGATTGCTTCTTCTCGCTCGTTCCCGTCATCTTCTTTATCGTCGTCACTCTGCTGACTTCGCTCGCGGGCATCGCGCTCACGATCGCCTGCGCCCTGCTCGGCGATCCGCTGTGGAGCTTTGCGTTGCTGCCCGCCCTGCTGCCTCTTGCGATCATGTATCTCTTGGAGCTTTCCTACTGCGCGCTCGCAATGCGCGCCTACCGCGACGTGTTCGCCCCCCTCTCCTTCCGCGAAAAGCTGGGAACACTCCTCTTTGCGCCGCTGTTCATGTTCGAATATTTCCCTCTCTATGTACATGCGCAGATTTTGATGCTCTTCCATCGGGAGGCGGACTGGAAACCCACCCGACGCGTCTCCTATCGGAAACAACCCGAACGGCGCCGCCGTTCGCAGTATGACAAAATCCGGCAATATTTTCGCCTGAGAGTTGCCGTCGCAAAAAACATCCGCAAAAACAGAAAAGAGACGCGCAATCGTACGCAGCTCTGAAATAACAGATGGTTTTTGAAATTCCGTAAAAATTCTTGACAATCGGCCTGATTTTTACTATACTGAATAAAAAACAAGAGAGGTGGAAACATTATGTTTTGCAAAAACTGCGGGGCTGCCCTCGATGACAACGCCGACTTCTGTCCGAACTGCGGCGTCGCCGTCAATCAGGATAAACTCGCCAACGATCAGCAGAAGACCGCCACCAACGCGATCGCCATTGTCGGCTTTGTCCTGTCTTTTTTCATCGGTCTTGCCGGACTTATCTGCTCGATCATCGGCTTGAGCAAGGCGCCCCAATATAACGGGAAAGGAAAGGGCTTGGCAATTGCCGGAATCGTCATCAGCTGTCTTTCGATGATCCTTTCTCTGTCTTTGTTTGCCAACTGACCTTCGGACTTGTCCGAACGCAGATCTGTTTTCATTCAAACAAAGACGCGCCCCCGCCTGATCGCGGGAGCGCGTTTCTTCCATCAAACAGGGGAGCGGTTCCGCTCCCCGTTTTTTTCAGGCGCCGACGCCCTTCCAGGTTTCCAAAATCTTTTCCTTGTTCGTTACGACTTTCGTCACTCCCTCCACTATGATGGTAAGGGTCGCACTAGAAGATGAATCGCTGCCTCCGCCGATGAGCCAGCCTTCTTTTCCCACGTCGACAATCGTCGTTCCGTTCACAGAGCAATCCTCTACAACGATATTCTGAGACTCGAACCAGTATGCCACAAGATGTCCGCCCGTCTTTTCTCCGGATGTCACGGTGACCGTCCCGTTGCTTTGGCAACCTTCAAAGTAGACGGTGACCGGACCATGATATCCGCAGTACAAATGTGCGCACAGACCCGCCGCAAAATTTTGGGCGGAAACGGCGCCGTAATTGACGCACTCGATCATTTTCTGTTCGTCAAACTCGTCTCCTCCGCCATCGGCAACCAACCAAGCTCCGACGATCCCGCCGGCGCGCACGTTGTTTCCCGTCGAAGTTGCCGTAACGGCCGCGTAATTGGTGCAATTCTGTATGAGCACGGACTGTCTTGCGGCAGGCTCGATCGCGCCCACAATACCGCCGACTTTGCTTTGCCCTTTGACATACGAACCGTCGTCTTTTGTGCCCACCTGACAATTTTCGATGACAATCGCACCCGCATATTCGGCGGCGACCGATTCCTGCCCGTTGATCAGCCCGATCAAACCGCCCATTTCCACACCGGAAGCAGACATATCGATTTTTACATCGGTCAACGTGATATTCTTCACCGTTCCGCTGCTCATCGCCCCGATAAACCCGTAGGTAACGCCGACTTGTCCGGAGGCCAGTACCAGCGCTTTGTCCATCGGTCCGATGTATCCTTCCGAATTGAGACCGGAAATTGTCGTTCCTCCTTCCGCTCCTACGACGCTCCCGGCAAAGGGAGATTTGAGAGAATCCCCGATGGGAACCCAAATGCTGCCCTCCACATTGACTGTTTCGGGAAGCTTCAGCGTGACATATTCCAGAGGAAGCGGATCTTCAAACGTACCGTTTACGATCGCCGCCACAGAAGAGAGATAGCGCACCACTGCCGCATTGTCGCTGATTGCGCTTAAATCGACGGTGAGAGGCTTGCTTTCCGTCGCATTCTCCAGCGCCCTCTGCGCGGGAGCTCCGTTCTGATCGACGACAACCGCATCCTCTCCGGACAAAAGAGACTCCACGCTCTCCTTATCCGTTCCGATATCCACAAGATAGAGCGTTTGAAAGGCGTTGGAGGGACCGATCAGACTGTCGTTGATCTCTATCTCTTCATAGCCTTCGGGAAATTCCACCGAATAGCCGCCGTCCGTGACTTTGACGAGCAAAATGCGGTTAGTGTCCTTATGCCATAAAAACATACAATCATCGGAAAGCGGCTTATAGTTTTCAAAACTATATCCGTTTTCTTCCATGCGAAGCATGGCGTCCAATACGCTGGCAGGCTTTCCGTTTAAGATCTCGTCGCTCACCAACGCCGTATTCATGTCGCGCACCGATGCCTTATCCGCAGAAAGATTCGCTTTGCGGATCAGGCTGGTAAACGTTGGAATCAGCCGGCGGCAAGAATTGCGATCACCGCGATCACAATGACAAGCTCCGTGATCGTAAACGCCCGTTTCTTTTTGTCTGCAAACCGTCTCATAAATTTCTCCTTATCCCATATGGATTTCCCGATTTTCGCGGCCTTCTCATAGATCTTTTTTCTTGCGTTGTTTCAACGCAAGAAAGGGCTAGCCCTTTCGACTCGTCGGCCTTTTCAAAGACAGCTTCTAAAATAATTTTATCACACTTTTTTTAAGTCAATATAGTGAATCTTATTATTATAAAAAAACTCCCGAAACATTCGGGTGTTTTTTCGCTTATTGCCGCGCCTTCGGCGCATTTTTCCTGCGGTCCGGAAGATATTCCAGCGGGATCCCGTATGCGCGCTCGTAGCATTCCTTCCATGCCCCTTCCGCCGCGCGGCGCATCTCCGCCATGCGCTGTTTTTTGGGAAGCGTTTCGTCTGTCCATACGGCAGGAAGAATATGAATGCGGAGTTTTTTCATTCTCCCGCGCGCCGTCTTTTCGAACGTACAGAAAATGGGAAGAACGGGAACAGAGTGCTTCGCCGCATAGAAAAACACGCCGTCCTTCATGGGCCGAGGCTTGCGGTAATTGATCCACATTGCCTGTTCGGAATAGATATTGACGATCTTCCCCTTCTGCAAAAGCCGCCCCATCTCCGCGTTCAGATTTCGCATCGCGGAGAGATTTGGAGAAAACGGGAGCATCCCGCCATGACGGATGATGTGCCCGCCCAGGCCTGTCTTGTTGTTCTGGGGCGCCATCGTATGGAAAGAGCGGTAATGCCCCACGGCAAGCCGCACAAAAAGGGTGTCAAGCAGACTGAAATGATTGCAGACGCAGATCGCCCCCTGTTTCTTTCCCAGCGCACGCAGATTTTCTTTGCCCGTGATCTTCACGCCGTAGAGCAGCCGCATTGCGGGATAGGCGAGCAAAAACGTCACCGTTCGCCAGAACCCCGTGGCAACGTGATCTGCCGCATTCCCGCGATAACGATACGTTTCATCCGGATTTTTCCAATGCGTGCCGAAGGGAATATAGTCATAGTCAAACCTGCGATATCCCTCAAGCACCTCCTGAATTTTTTCTCTGCGTTCCTGTTTGGTCCGTTTCTTCATTCGTGTGCCTTCTCTTGCTCTATTTTACCCGATCGGCAGCGCGCTGTCAAGCATAAGCGCTTTGATTTTGCATAGAGGTTAATATTGTGTGGGAGCAGAGGCGGGCGCGGCATACAGCCGGAATTCGCTCTCCGCGTCGAACGGTTCCTCTTCGTCGAACGCGGCAAGTTTGGAGACGGAGACTTCATAAGCTGTCATGGTGACCGTGTTGTCTTCCGAAAGCCGTTTCTGGTATTCGCGGCTCTGGATCCTGCCCGACAACGCAATGCGGTCCCCCACTTTCAGATTCTGCACAAAGCGGGCGTTTCTGCCCCACGCGATGCAGGGAATATAATCGGATTTATTATAGGCACGGTTGACCGCGACGAGCATATCCGCGATCTCACGATTGAACGGAGTCGTACGATACACGGGCTGTTTGCAGAGATATCCCGAAAGAATGATGTTGTTGGGGTTTTCCGACGGAACCTCTTTGAGGATCTCCCGAACGAATACGGTGAGCATGAGGCGCGAGCGCCCGTTTTCCAGCTTATTATAACTGCGAAATTGTCCCAAAGCGCACAGCGCACTGCCGCGCTTGAGATCGTTGGTGCGGATAAGCCGCTCCGAGATCGTGACGGGAAGCACGTCTGCCTGCCCCGAAAGGCGCAGAACTTTTACAAACAATTCGTAAAAGCCCTCTCCGTACACTTCATGCGAAAACGTCGCTTCCGAAACGATTTCGCCCATCAGATACACCCTGTTGTTTTTCTCCGAACTGTAATCCATATGTGAACCATACCTCCGTACTTGTATTTCCGCATCAGGATCCGGCGCGCTGCCTGCCCGTCGGATCGATCGTATAGTTGTCCCGATAGATGAGTTCTCCGATCGGAACAAATTCGTACCCCTTTGCGCGCAGCGTATCGATGACGATAGGCAACGCCTCCGCCGTATGCAATCCGTTGTTGTGACACAGTATGATCGACCCGCTCCGAACCTTCGAAACAATGCGCGATGCAATTTCAGAGGCAGAAAGATCCTTCCAGTCCAGAGAATCGACATCCCATTGCACGGTGTACAATCCCATGACTTTTGCCGTATCCACGAGCAAATTGTCGTATTCGCCGAAGGGTGCGCGAAACAGTTCGACAGATTTCCCCGTGATCTTTGCGATTGCCTCCGAAGAAGCGGTCAGCTCCGCTGTGATTTCCTGTTCGTTCAACGCTGCCATATGCGAATGCGTGGCGCTGTGTGTGCCGATCTCATGCCCCGCCTCATCGATTTTCCGCACATATTCGGGATATTTTTCCGTCCAAAATTGGACCATAAAAAACGTTGCCCGCACTCCGGCAGATGCCAGATGCTCTAAAATTTCTTGCGTGTGATCTGTCCCCCAAGCGCAATCGAAGGAGATGGCGATCTTGTTGTCCGAGCGCTCAACCGAATAAATGGGCAGCGAACGCGCTCCGCTCCAATAGACTGCTTCCGCTCCCGCAGCATCCGCTGCGGCACACCCGAGCGCCGCAGCGGCGAGAAGCGCCGCCGCCATGACGACATACCTGATCCGAATAGTCAAAAGCCGCATTCCTTACTCCTATATGATAAATTATTTCCCTTGGATTTTTAAGGGGAATTTTGACGCTTTTCGTCATTTTGCGTCGAAACCGCATCGTCGGAACGCAGTCCGTTTTCGCTCTATCCATATGAAAAAACGGACGCAGTTATGCGTCCGTTTTTTCTGTTCTTTTTTCTTGTCTCTTCCCCTCGGGCGGTTTTCCGAACGGATATTTTTTCTGTACGCAGGTCACCGCGAGCAGGTCTGCCCGTTCTGCTCCCGCATGGCACAGCGTCCGCGCCAACTCGCTTGCGGTCGCTCCCGTCGTCATGGTGTCATCCACGATCAGAAGCCGTTTCCCGCGCACCGAGACCCGCGAAAAGACATGAAAACAGCCCCTGAGATTCTCTTCCCTCGCGCGGCGGCCGAGTGCCTTCTGTTGCTCGGTCTCCCGCTGTTTGGTTACGGCGTCGATCAACGGTTTCCCCGTCCGACGCGACAGCTCTTCGGCGAGCAGGCGGGACTGATTGTATCCCCTCTTTTTCTCCGCGCGGACGGTCATGGGGACAAAGACGAGGGCGTCCGCGTCCGAAAATTCCGACATCAGAAGAGGAACAAGACAATCGGCAAGCGTGCGAAAGAGATATTTCTCGCCTCGTTTATACCGAAGCACCAATCGCGCCGCCTCTTTCTCATGCGAAAAACAGGCACGCGCCTTCCGCACTTCGAGCGGGCGGTCCTTGCACTCGAGACAGATGCCCGGTTCTCCCACTTTTCTGCCGCAGAGCGGACAGACCGGACCGTCGTTGTAAGGAAGGTTTTTTCGGCAGCTTTCACACATTCGCTCGGCCGAAAACACCTCTTTCCCGCAGACATCGCAAGTAAAATTATGCGTCTCGTCCCAGCGGCGGAGCGCATCCGACAAAAAAGAAAAGAGCGAGCCCAGCTGGTGTTTTTTCATGCCGGTCGCTCCTTTCGCTCCGTTCCCGGAACCGCCGCAAGGGATCCGATCTTCGGATCAGGACACTCAAAAATCGTCCTCATCCTCTTCGTCGTCCTCTTCGTCGTCGTCTCCGCCGAGCGCATAGATCTCGTCCTCTGTGACGTAGTCAAGATCGTCTTCTTCGTTCTGATACTCCTCTTCTTCGGCGATCTCGTCGTCAAACTCCTCGTCGAAACTCTCGTCGATCCCTTCGATGTCCGCATCGAGTTCGTCGGTGTCGTCGTCGAGATATTCCCGCCACTCGTCGTCGTCCTCGTTTTCGGGATCCGCTTCATCCTCTTCCCGCTCTGTCTTTTTCCGGCATTCCTCGCACATCTGCTCGCCGGCGCGCATCATATTTTCCCCGCAGACGGGACAAAGCTCCGTCGGAAGCTCTGCCGTCTCCTCTTCTTCGATCTCGTCGGAATCTGTCCTGATCCCCTTCATTTCTTTCAGACAGACGTCGCAATATTCCTGTTTTTCCGCGTCGATATAATTGAGTTCGCAGCGCGGGCACTTGATATAGCGTACCATGATTCTACGGCTTTCCTCCTTCCGCCCCTTCGCACACTGCGATACGGCTAATAAATTATATTAGTAATTATTTTTTTTGTAAACCGTTTTTTTATGCCTTTTGCAAAAAAAGAGAAGAATTTATAAAATTTTCTTTCGCCCGCAAAAAAGCGGGCGTTCCGCCTGTTTGGCGAAAAGCCCGCTGTCTCGTCTTATTCCGTTTTCCTGCCTCAGCGGTCCTCTTCTTCGGAAGCACCGTCGGTCTCTTCCGACGCAGTCTCCTGCGCGGGAGCAGGTTCTTCCGCGCTCTCCTCGTCAGCATAGACGTCTACGCTGCGATCGTCCGTCGTATCGACGAACATCTTCTCCTCCTCTTCCTCGTCCGCAAAACGGTTCTTGCGCGCACGCAGGACAAAGAACACCGCAAGTCCGATCCCGACGACCAGCACGCCGATCCCCACGCCGATGAGTACCCACGCCCAAGTCGGAAGCGTCTCCGTCGGCTCCTCCTGCGCGTAATTTGCCAGCGCTGTTGTCCAGTAATCGGCGATCGCTTCCGTATCTGCCTCGTTTTTGACGCCGAGCGGCTTGATGAAATAGCTGCGGGAGAAATAGGATACGCCGTTTTCGTCGACAAACTTCATTGCATCCCCTTCTCCGGAGGTGAACGCCTTAAAGTCATCCTGATCCTGCTTGCTGTAAAGGTAGGTCGGCTTCTTGCCTGCGTCGATCGCTTCCTGAATATTCTTATCGAACTGTTCGGTCTCGCCCGTATAGAAATAATATTTGAGCGCCGTCGAAAGCAGACCCCGATCGTCGTTCGTAAGTTCGGTCAAATATCCGTCCGTATCGTCCCCGCCCATGATCGACTCATACTTGTCGTTGAGCGCTTCGATCTCCGTATTGTCCATGAGCTTGCCGTCCGCGCCGTTGAGATCCACGCAGGCGATATAGTTGTAAGCCGAGGATCCGATGCTCTCCGCATCCGCAAAATACAGAACGCCGTCGATGACTTCGTAAGGATACCAGCTGGACGCGTGGGAGACCGCAAGCACCTGCACGGGCCGATAAGGAGCGTTGTCCTCGTATCCGAGCGTCTTATAGTCCTCCGCCGTGCCGTTATAGACCGCGCGTTCCACCGTGCCGCTGTTGGTGTAATAGACGTAATGATAGATTTCGTCCGATGTGTTGTCAATGAAACACAAGGTCGCGCCGCTCACATCGCGCGCAATCAGCGTGACGTCGGAAAGGCCGCTGTTGTCCGTGCGCACGTCGGCACGGAACATATTGGAATCGCTCACATAGAGATAATGGTGCGTTCCGTTTTCAAGATAGAAAATTGCAGACGTGCTCGCATACGTCGTGTTCTGCGCAATGGCGGTAAAGTTCTCCGTCGCATTCCCCGAAACGGAGTTCCAGCCTGCGCCGAGCTTCTCTTCGGAGAGGTAGTACAGCCAGCCGCTCTCCCCCGTCGTCGAAGTCGTCGCAAGATCGGAACGGGTAAAATACAGCCCGCCGTTGGCGTACGACTGCAACGTATAGGTATAGCCCGCGGCGGAAAGCGGAGTAACGCCCTCTTTCAGATCGTGCGTAAACTGTGTGGGGGAATCCTGATAGAGCGCGCCGATCCCGTCAAGAACGATGGTCCCGAGGTTGAGATAAGGGACCTCGCCGTCGTTTTCTTCCAGGAATTTCTCGTCATACGCATATTCGTAGGGAGCTTCCGTCGCATCGGCGCGGACGCGGTAGACCTGATTGTATTCCCGCTCCAAAGCGCCGTCCGTCACGTCAATGTCCAGCGTCACGGTCATCGTATAGTAAATATAGGGATTGGTCTTGTCCGAACTGTCGACGACATATTCGACGATATTCTTCGCCAAAAGGGTGTCTGTCTCCGTTGCCGTATTGTAAGAATGCAATTCGGAATCCTGCTCATAAATGAGATAGACGGTCCCGTCCACTTCTGTATAGCGATAGACCGTCGCATTGTCGGAAAGGTTGAAATAACTCTGAATATCGCTGCCATCCAACTTCGCGCTCTTGAAATCGAGGTAATCGTTCTCGATCGTCCCCGAAGTGTTCTTGATGTTGTTCGGCGTCGCATAGTACACTCGGTCGCCGTAGAGGAAGATGCCGGAAGTATAATCTCCCGCGACCATCAGGGAGGGAACGACCGTCTCCGCCTCGCCGCCCTTCGTCACTTCATCTTTTGCGATGCGCATCAGCGCGCCCTTGACCGGCGTGCCGTATGCGTTGTCTGACGTATACGTCTCCACTCCGTTGATGAAATAGAGATATTCGCCCTTTTCCACGACGAATCCGCCGTTGGAACTGACCGTCCCCGAAGAGTAATCGCCGTCGAGCGGCGTAAACTCATACCCGCATCCGGAAAGCGAAACCGCACTCGCCGTAAGGACAGCCGCCGTGCAGATTGTCACAATTTTTTTCAACATTGTACGCATAAGAGGATCCCTCGTGTTTTGTTCGGAAATTTTCTGTTCTAACGATACGTTTCCAATTATATACTAAAACAAGGTTTTTGGCAATCAAAAACCTGCTGAACTTGCACTTTTCTTTGAGAAATTTTGCAGACGGGAGCATCTTTCATGGAAAAATTCGGTATCTTTGAGCTTTTGGACGCCCTCTCGGCGCTGACCGCACAGAACGAAGGGAACAAGCCCGCCCCCGACGACGCGGCATATCGTCCGCCCGACTACGCTGCCCCCGTTTCGCCGAAACAGGAACGGAACCCCGATTCCCCCGGAACGGAAGAAGGAGGCGAAGCACTCTCCGCCTTCCTCGCGCGCCACGACGCCATCGTCCGAAAAATCGACGAAAAGAAAAAATGACCGAATGACGCAAAATCCCCCGCCCTGTCGGGCGGGGGGCTTTTTCGATCTTATCTCTTGGAGAACTGCGGTGCTCTGCGTGCCTTTTTCAAGCCGTATTTCTTTCTCTCTTTGACGCGGGGATCCCTCGTGAGGAACCCTGCTTTCTTGAGCGCCGCCCTCGTCTCCGGCTCGGACTGGAGAAGCGCACGGGCGATCCCCAGACGGATCGCGCCTGCCTGCCCGGTATAGCCGCCGCCGATCACATTGACGAACACGTCGTATTTCCCCTCCGCTTCCACTTCTTTCAGAGGCTGCTTGACGATGTATTGCAGCGTTCCCATCGGGAAATAGTCTTCGAGCGTTCTGTCGTTGATGACGATCTCGCCGCTGCCGGAAGGAATCAGACGGACGCGGGCGATCGCCTTCTTTCTGCGGCCCGTGCCCCAATATTGCAATTTTTTCTTCAAATTCGCTTTCGCCATGTCGCTACCTCAATCAAAATAATTTCAGTACTTCGGGTTTCTGTGCCGCGTGGTTGTGCTCGGCGCCCTTGTACACTCTGAGCTTTTTGATCATCTGCCTGCCGAGGGAATTCTTCGGAAGCATTCCCTTCACCGCTTCGTAGACGGCGAGATCGCTCCGCTCCGCCATCAGCTTGCCGTAAGAGATCTCTTTGAGCCCGCCGATGTATCCCGTATGATAGCGATAATATTTGTCCTCGAGTTTCTTACCCGTAAGCACGACCTTATCGCTGTTGACAATGATCACAAAATCGCCCGTGTCGACATTGGGAGTAAACGTAGGTTTATTCTTTCCGCGCAGAATCGATGCGACCTTGGAGGCAAGCCTCCCGAGCGGAATTCCTTCCGCATCGATCACATACCATTTCCGTTCGACCGTCTGCGCATTTGCCATGTAGGTTTTCATATTCTGGGTACTCCTTGCATCCTTAAGACCGCTGTCCTTTTCGGCACCGCATCCGCCTTTCGGACACGCTTCCCGAAAATTACTTCTTCATTATAGGCGATAGAAAAAGTTCCGTCAAGCTGTTTTGAGTTGGGTTTTTAAGATTTTTTCGGAAAAATACAAAAATTTTTCACACACGCCCGCACGGCTAAGGTCCCGCACGAAATCGGGAACATCCCCTCTTTTTTTCCCTTCCGCCCCCCTTTTCTTCCGCCGTTCCCCTCATTCGAGCACTGCCTTGATGCGGCGCACTCCCGCCGACGAGGACTGCTCCTTGACGATGCGGAACTTTCCCAGCTCGCCCGTGCTGCCGACGTGCGGCCCGCCGCACATCTCTTTGGAGAACTCCCCGATCGAATACGTCTTCACGACGTCGCCGTATTTTCCGTCGAACACCCCCACGAACTGCTGTGCGCGCGCCTCTTCGAGGCTCATCTCGCGGCAGACCACGGGAAGGTCTTCGGCGATCTTCTCGTTCACGAGTGCTTCTACCGCCGCGATCTCCTCCGCGGTCATGGGCCGTTCGAAATTGAAATCGAACCGCAGGCGCTCGTCCGTAATGTTGCTCCCCTTTTGGTTGCAATCGGGAGAAAGCACTGTTTTGAGCGCCGCGTTGAGCAGATGGGTCGCCGTATGATAGCGGACCGCCGCAGCGGAATGGCTCTCCAGTCCGCCTTTGAACTCACCCGCGGGCACCGCCTTGCTCTTCTCCTGATGCTCGCGGAACGCCGCTTCGAATCCCTCTTCGTCCACCGTATAACCCTGCTCCGCCGCAAGCTCTTTCGTCAGCTCAAGCGGGAACCCATAGGTATCGTAGAGACGGAACGCCTGTTTGCCGCCGATGAGCGTCTCTTCGGCGTAGTCGGGATTGTTTTTCTTCATGAATTCGTTTTTGCGCGCGATCCCCGCAAGGCATTTTTCGAACTCCTTCATCCCCTTCTCGAGCGTCGCTTCGAACCGGACCGCTTCGTTGCTGAGTTCCGTGAGGATGTACTCCTCTTTTTCCCGCAGAAGCGGATACGCCTCGCCGTAGATCTCCTCGATGAAGATCTTTGCGATCTCGCACAAACTTGCCGAGGAGATCGCAAGAACGCGGCAGTACCGTATCGCGCGGCGGACGAGGCGGCGCAGGATGTAGCCCGCTCCCGTGTTGGAAGGAAGGATCCCGTTGACGTCGCCGATCAGCATGACCGCCGTTCGCGTATGGTCGGCAACGATGCGCATTGCCTTTCGGACGGTCTCGTCATCGTCGTAACTTTTTCCCGCGATCTCCTCCAGCTTCCCGATGACGGGCAAGAACAAATCGGTCCGATATCCGTCCTTCAGTCCGTTCAAAAAGAGCAGCAGGCGGTCCAGTCCGAAGCCCGTATCCACGTTTTTGTGCTCAAGCGGGACATAGCCTCCCTCCGCCGTCTTGCGGTATTGCATATAGACATCGTTCCCGATTTCGACATAGTCCTCGGGAAATCGGCCTTCTGTCCCGCAAATGGGATAAAACCATTCGTTGTCCGGTCCGCAAGGGGTATCGGACGTCCCTTCCAGCTCCCACCAGTTGTCTGACTTGGGAAGATAAAAGATGCGGTCGGGCGCTATGCCGAGCTGCCGGAGATAGGCAGCCGTCTCTTCGTCGCGGGGAACGCTCTCGTTCCCTTCGAACACGGTGGCGCAGATCTTTTCTCCGTCCAGTCCGAATTCCTTCGTGAGCAGCTCATAGGTCCACGCCGTCTTTTCTTTCTTGAAATAATCGCCGAGCGACCAGTTCCCCATCATCTCAAAAAAAGTAAAATGAGAGGCGTCGCCCACGGAGTCGATATCCACCGTGCGCACGCAGCCCTGCACGTTGCAGAGCCTCGTCTTTCCCGACGGATGCGGCTTCCCCAGCAGATAGGGCATGAGCGGCTGCATCCCCGCGACGTTGAACATGACCCCCGTGCTTCCGTCCCCGATGAGGGAGACGGCGCCGATGTTGAGATGACCTTTGCTCTCATAAAAGGAGAGCCACTTGGTTCTGAGTTCTTTGGATGTGATTTTCATGATTTCGACTCCCGAACGACTTCCGTTCATTGTAATGCGCACGGCGCGCTTTGTCAACCGATTTTGCCTGTCTGTGCAGTCAGATCTTTTCCAGCGTATAGCCGTCTTTCCCGTCGCGGATGAGGTATCCGAGCGATCTGAGCCGATCGCGCAGCTCATCCGATTTCTTCCAGTCCTTCGCGGCGCGCGCCCGCTGCCGTTCCTCCGCGATCTCCTTGATCTCCGGAGCGATCTCCTCTGCCTTTGCGTACCCGGCGAGATAGACTTCCGCGTCCTTGCGGAACAAGCCCAAAAGCGAATAGGTCTTGCGAATCTGGTTGGTCATGCGCCGCGCCGCAGGATCCTTTGCGGCAAGCCGCCGAGAGACGTCGCGGAACCGTGCATACAGTTCGGAGAGCGCGAGCGCCGTGTTGAAGTCATCGCTCATCGCCGCGTCAAACGCGCGGTCGATCTCTTCGTCGCCGCCCTGTTCGTCGGGGAACGCCCGCTCCGCCGCCGCAATCAGCGTGTAGAAGCGGACCAGATGCTCCTCCGCCTCCGGAAAGAGGTTGTCCGTGATGTTGATGTCGCCGCGGTATCCCTTGGAGAGCAGGGCAAACTTGATCGCCTCGTCCGAATACTTTTCCAGAAGATCCTCCAGCATCAGGCTGTTGCCGAGGGATTTGCTCATCTTCTGTCCGTTGACTTTGATCAGTCCGTTGTGCGTCCAATACCGCACGAAGCGTTTTCCCGTGAGCGCCTCCGTCTGTGCGATCTCATTTTCATGATGCGGGAAGATGAGATCTCTGCCGCCGCCGTGAATGTCGATCTGATCGCCGAATGCCGCGCGGTTCATCGCGGAGCATTCGATGTGCCAGCCGGGTCTCCCTCTTCCCCAGGGAGAAGGCCAGCTGATCTCTCCCTCCTTCGCCGCTTTCCACAGCGCAAAATCGTACGGATTTTTCTTCCGCTCATCGTTCTCCACCCGCACGCCGTCGAGCATGTCCTCCTTCGACCTGCCCGAAAGCTGTCCGTACGCGGGAAAGGTGTCCACGTCAAAGTAGACATCCCCGTTTTCCGCGGCATAGGCATGTCCGCTCGCGACGAGCTCCTCGACAAATCGAATGATGTTGTCCATATTCTCCGTCGCCTTCAGCCAGATCGTCGGCTCGTCGACGTTCATTTTCCGCATGACCGCATTGATCTTTTCGATCATCTGCTTCGCATAGACGTCCGCGGGGATCCCCGTCTCGCGGGAACGCGCGATGATCTTATCGTCGACGTCCGTATAATTGCGGGCATACGTCACTTCATAGCCCTGTTTTTCAAGAAACTTGCGGAAAATATCGTAAAGAAGCGCCTGAAAACCGTGTCCGACGTGCGCTTCTCCCGATACGGTGATCCCGCAGGCGTACATCTTGACCTTTCCCGCCTCGAGCGGAATAAACTCTTCCTTTCTTCTGGTCAGCGAATTGTAGATCTTCATTTCTCTTCTCCTTATCTCTCCTGCGGCGCGCCGTCCGAAGGCTTTTCTCTCGCCGCGATCTTTTCCAACCGATCTTCCAGCTCGTACAGCCGCTCCCGAAGCGAGCAGACCTCCTTGAGAATGGGATCTTCTTTGTCGGGAAGAAGATCGGGCGCCGTCTTTTCTCCGTTGATGCGCACCACTCTGCCCGGCACGCCCACGACGGTCGCAAACGCCGGGACTTCGCGGAGCACGACGGCGCCGGCACCGATCCGCGCCCCTTCGCCGACGGTGAACCCTCCGAGCACTTTTGCCCCGCAGGAGATGGTCGCGTTGCGCTTTACGGTGGGATGCCGCTTCCCGAGCTGTTTGCCCGTCCCGCCCAGGGTCACGCCCTGATAGATGACGACTCCCTCTTCCACTTCCGCGGTCTCTCCGATGACGACGCCCGTTCCGTGGTCGATGAACACGCCGGGCGCAATCTTTGCCGCGGGATGGATCTCGATGCCCGTCAGCCACTTCGCAAATTGCGAAGTCATGCGGGCAAGCAATTTCAGATGCATCCGATACAGGCGGTTCGCCCATCGGTGCCAGCTCAGCGCATGTACGCCCGAATAGGTAAGCAGAATCTCAAATTTGCTGCGCGCCGCAGGATCGTTGCGCTTGGCGGCGGCGATGTCCTTTCTCAGTCTCGCAAAAAACATGCTCTTCCCTCCCGTTCTCCGCGTCCGCGCAGGAATGCGCGGCGCCCGTACTGCCTCTTCAACAAAAAAGACGCCCCTATCATCATATAAAGGCATCTTTCACGCTGTTCCACTTTACTTCGGGATCTCTCCCCTCTTTTTTCCGATAACGGCGGATCCACCGCGGACATTGCTCCGCGCCTCAAACGGAACAGACGCACCTTCCTCCCCTTCCGACGGCGCCTTCCAGCATGCGGCGGCCTCTCTTGAGACGGAGCGGGGGAGTACTCTTTCTGTTCCTCGGCTCATATTCGTTTTTCGGAATTTTACCACATCGGCAGACAGCCGTCAAGCATTTTTTGCGCGTCGGTTTAATTTTCTCCCTTGCGAATGGGAAGGGAGTCGATGCGGTACTCCGCAAGACAGCGATCGCGCATCTGCGCATTGAAAATTTTTTGCGAAAGCAGATATTCCGCGACTACGTCGCGCACGTTTTCGCTCGAAAAATTGTAGCCCGTCACGGCGAAAAGGTCACTCACGTCCTCCGCGTTCATGCGGCAGACAAGCGCAAGCGCCAGCAGAACGCTCTTCTGCGGATACAGCGTCCCCTTCACGATCCCCTTCCAGATCTTCCCGTCGAGCGTGAGCTTCGCTCCCGCGCTCTCCGCCGTCTCTTTGGAACGGACCAGCACCGCAGGCAGAAGTTTCGAGAAGGTGTGCTTGCGGAAACGGTCGCCGATCCGATCGGAAAAAGAAGGAAGAGAAAATCCGAACGTGAAATTCGTGTCGACCAGCTTTTCCTTAAAGCGGCGCAAAAGTTCGTCGCAATCGGGTTGATAACACAATTTCATGCAATCTGAGCTTCTTCGTTCAATCACGCCGTTCGGGCCGAGCGAAATGAGCTCGGGCATCCGATAGCCTTCGATTGCCCCCAGCTTGGAATAGTCGGTATAATGCGAACAGAAAAATTCGTCGAGCGCCTTCAGATAATCGTACTCCATACCGGTATTTTATCATGTGCGGCAAAAAAAGCAAAGCGTTTTCCGAAAAAAGCACAAATCTTTTTTCAAAAATAAAAATTTTTGCCCTGTTTTTTCCGTTTTTTCATTTTACCCCAAAGTTTCTGTGATATTTGCTTGCAATTCATTAAAAAATATGTTATAATTTTACAGACGATGAAAAATAAGGGGATTTTTATGAAAAAAGAACGGATCGAAGAAATAGCGGAACTGCTGGACAAGCGCGGCAAGCTGACTCTCGAGCAGTTGGACGAATATTTTCCCAACGTCTCGCAGATGACCTTGCGGAGGGATCTGCTGCAACTCGAACAACTCGGACGCATCATTCGCGTCCGCGGCGGTGCCATGTCCGTCAAAGAAGTGCAGAAGGTGTCCGGTGAACCGTATGCAAAAAAGACGGTGACCCATACCGACGAAAAAATAGAAATCGCCCAAAAAGCCGCGAGCCTCATCGAGGAGAATTGTTCCCTCTTCATGGACGGCGGGACCACCGCAATGTATTTGGCAAAGGAAACCCCCGACATCAATATTCACGTATTCACCAACGGGCTGGCCGTAGCGATCGAGCTCGCGCAAAAAAAGCAGATCAACATCACGCTGCTCGGCGGACAGCTCATGAAGGACAACCTCTCCACCGCTTCTCCCGTTGCACGTTCTTACTTCGAAAACACCAATTTTGAACTCGCTATCATCTCCGCGTCCGCCTTTACCCCCGAAGACGGCTTCTCCTGCGGTTCGCAGACGGAGGCGGATCTGCTCCAGGGGATCCGAAAGAAGGCGCGCGCCATGTATATGATGCTGGACAGCTCCAAGATCGGCAAGATCATGCCCTATACCTTCGCGCGGCTGGAGGACATCAACGTCCTGATCACAGACAGCAATTTCCCCGCCGAGCTCAAGGAGATGTTCACGCAGAAAAACATCGTCGTCATGTGACGGCTGTCCCGAAAAACCCAACGCCTCCCCCGACGGGGAGGCGTTTTCAATTATTTTCTTTTCCGCAGCAAAAGCGCAAGCACGCCGAGAGCGGCAAGCAGCAAGATCGGAAACGCCGATGCCCACAGCATGCCGACCGCAAGGGAATCTCCGTTCGCGCTCGCCCCGAGTCCCGCAAGCGCGGGCCCCGCAGAACAGCCCAGGTCCCCGCCCAGCGCCAAAAGCGCGAACATCGCCGTTCCGCCCCCCTCGATTCGGCGCGCCGCGAGCGAAAAGGTCGCCGGCCAAAGGATCCCCACGGCAAACCCGCTCAGTCCCACGCCGCACAATCCGAGCACCGCCGTCTCTCCGAAGGCAATGAGCAAATATCCGGACAGGCACAGGACGCCGCCCGCCAGCATGCCCGCACAGAGATCGATCTTTTCCGAAAATACGCCGTAAAGTATGCGGGAGATCCCCATCAATGCGGCAAAGAGCATGGGGCCCGCGAGATCTCCCGCCGTTTTGGAGATCCCCAACCCCCGCTCCGCAAAGGCAGACGCCCACTGCCCCACGGCAAGCTCGCACGCCCCCGCACAGAAGATGATGAGAAAAAAGAGCCACATCGTCCGCTCTTTCAGAAGCTGCGTCGGACGCATTCCCCGCTCCCCTTCCTTCCCGAGCGGAACAAGCGGAACGCGGGTAAACGCAAGGAGATTCCCGAGCGGAAGCGCCGCCCAGAGCAAGGCGAGCATCCTCCAGCCGACAGCCCCGAACCACGAAAAATAAAGCGTAGAAATTCCCACGACCGTCACGCAACCCCAGCAGTAAAAGGAATGCAACAGCCCCATCGTCCTCGTCTTGTTCTTTGTGGGACATGCTTCCGCGATCGGGCTCACAAGCACTTCGATGAGCCCGCCGCCGATCGCATAGACGACCACACAGAGCAGCAGCCCCCAAAATCCGAGCAGATCGGGCAAAAAAGCAAGCAAAAGAAATCCCGCGGCCGCAAACGCATGCGCCGTCACGATCGCCCGCCGATATCCGATCCGATCGACAAAAAATGCGGAAAGCAGATCGACGCAGAGCTGAACGGAGAAATTCAGCGTCACGAGCAGCGTGATCTGC
This sequence comes from uncultured Clostridia bacterium, assembly GCA_944372525.1. Taxonomy (GTDB): domain Bacteria; phylum Bacillota; class Clostridia; order Christensenellales; family Borkfalkiaceae; genus Gallimonas. Next base: position 13,557 of record CALVZL010000004.1, on the reverse strand, counting down.
GCCAGAGTGATGCCGTATTCCGTTTGAAAGGTAACGAACAAAAGCGGAAGAAAATTGTTGATCGCCGCCTGCACGACATAGCCGACGAAGCAGGCCCCGACCGTCTGTTTGCTGTTTGAACTCATAAATAGATAATCAAAAGCCGCGGCGAAAGCCGCGGCTTTTTCCTCTTTGGTAGATTCGATCCGATTACAGAATCTTGGAAACGACGCCGGATCCGACCGTTCTGCCGCCCTCACGGATTGCAAAACGAAGTCCTTCCTCGATTGCGACGGGCTTGATCAGCTCGACCGTGATCGTGACATGGTCGCCGGGCATGACCATCTCGACTCCTTCGGGAAGATCGATGGAACCGGTGACGTCCGTCGTTCTGATGAAGAACTGAGGACGATAGTGATTGAAGAATGCCGTATGACGGCCGCCCTCTTCCTTGGTCAGGACATAGACCTGCGCCTGGAATTTCATAGCGGTGGGCACCGTGCCGGGTTTCGCGATGACCTGCCCTTTCTCGATGTCCGTACGGTTGATGCCGCGAAGCAGCGCGCCGACGTTGTCGCCCGCCATCGCTTCGTCCAGGGACTTGTGGAACATCTCGAGACCGGTGATCGTCGTGGTCTTGGGTTTGAGAATGAGTCCGACGATCTCCGCGGGATCGCCGACGTGCGCAACGCCTCTCTCCACTCTGCCCGTGGCGACCGTGCCGCGGCCGGAAATGGTGAACACGTCCTCGACGGGAAGCAGGAAGGGCTTCTTGTCGTCACGCTCGGGCGTAGGGATATACTGATCGATCGTATCCATGAGCTCGAGAATGCACTGGCATTCGGGAGCTGCAAGGATCTCTTCGTTCGATGCGCCGCTCGTCGCCTTCTCCAGCGCCTTGAGCGCGGAGCCCTTGATGATCGGAATGTCGTCGCCGGGGAATTCGTAAGAAGAAAGCAACTCTCTGACTTCCATCTCGACGAGTTCAAGAAGTTCGGGATCGTCGAGCTGATCGATCTTGTTCAGGAACACGACGATATAGGGCACACCGACCTGACGGGCGAGCAGAATGTGCTCGCGAGTCTGCGGCATGGGGCCGTCCGTCGCCGCAACGACGAGGATCGCACCGTCCATCTGCGCTGCACCCGTGATCATGTTCTTGACGTAGTCCGCGTGTCCCGGGCAGTCGACGTGCGCATAGTGACGCTTGTCCGTCTCATACTCGACGTGAGCGGTATTGATCGTAATTCCGCGCGCCTTCTCTTCGGGCGCCTTATCGATTTCATCATAACGCATCTTCTGTGCCTGACCTTTGCATGCCATAACCATGGTGATAGCTGCGGTCAAAGTGGTCTTGCCGTGGTCAACGTGTCCGATGGTTCCGATGTTGACGTGCGGCTTACTTCTGTCGAATTTTGCTTTAGCCATTTTGAAACAATCCTCCGATTTTATTTTTTGATAACTTTTTCCGGAATGCTCCGGAATCGCAGCTATCTATCAAACATTGATATTCAGCTGATTTTGCCTAACGGCTATTATTATAACCGATAACAAAAATTTTTGCAATCACTTTCCGAAAGTTTTTTCCGAAAACTTCCCGATATTTGCCCGAAAAAGCGCAAAAATCAACCCTCTTTCTTCGCGCGCGTCGTGATGATTTTTTCGGAAATGCTCTTGGGAACCTCGGAATAATGATCGAACTGCATCGTAAACTGTCCTCTTCCCTGCGTGCGGGAACGAAGCTCTGTTGCATAGCCGAACATCTCGGACAGCGGGACTTCGGCGTCGATCACTTTGACGCCGCTGCGGTCGTCCGTTCCCAAAATCGTGCCGCGGCGGGAGGAGACGTTGCCCATCAGATCGCCGAAATAGTCCTCCGGCGTGACGATCTCCACCTTCATGATCGGCTCGAGAAGCACGGCACCCGCCTTTTCCATTCCGTTTTTGAACGCCATGGAGCCTGCGATCTTGAATGCCATTTCCGACGAGTCGACCTCGTGATAGCTTCCGTCGTAGACCTGCACTTTGAAGTCCACGACCTCATATCCCGCAAGAAATCCGTTTTTCGCCGCTTCCTGAATGCCCTTGTCGATCGCGGGAATATATTCCTTGGGAATGGACCCGCCGACGGTGAGATCTTCGAATTCGTATCCCTTGCCCGGCTCCTGAGGAATCAGATGGATCTTGCAATGTCCGTACTGGCCCTTGCCGCCCGACTGACGCTTGTACATTCCCTCCGCGTCCACGGCCTTCTTGAAGGTCTCGCGGTAGGCGACCTGCGGCGCGCCGACGTTCGCTTCGACGTGGAACTCACGCAGAAGCCTGTCGACGATGATATCCAGATGCAGCTCGCCCATGCCGGCGATGATCGTCTGCCCCGTCTCCTTGTCCGTATAGGTCTTGAACGTGGGATCTTCTTCCGCAAGCTTGACGAGCGCAAGCGTCATCTTTTCCTGGCCTGCCTTGGTCTTGGGCTCCAGGGAGAGCTGGATCACGGGATCGGGGAATTCCATCTTTTCGAGAATGATGGGATGCTTCTCGTCGCAGAGGGTATCGCCCGTCGTCGTATTTTTGAGACCGACGATCGCGCAGATATCTCCCGAATAGATGCAATCGATATCCTTGCGCTCGTTGGAATGCATCTGCACCAACCGACCGACGCGCTCCTTCTTTTCCTTCGTGGAGTTGTACACATAGGAGCCCGCCTCCAGCACGCCCGAATAAGCGCGGAAATAGGCGAGCGATCCGACAAAGGGATCGGTCGCGATCTTGAACGCAAGACCCGCGAAGGGCTCTTCGTCCGAGGTCTTTCTCACCTCTTCCTCCCCCGTCTTGGGATTGATGCCCCTGACGTGATCGACGTCGAGCGGGCTGGGAAGGAAGTTGATGACGGCATCGAGCAGGAACTGTACGCCCTTGTTCTTATAGGACGATCCGCAGAGCATGGGGATGGCTTCCGTTCTCAGGCAGCGCTCGCGCAGACCCGAGATGATGTCCTCCTCGGAGAGGTCGCCTTCTTCGAAAAACTTCTCCATGAGCGCATCGTTTGCGGACGCCGCTTCCTCGACGAGCTTCGCACGGTATTCGCTCACGACTCCCTCCATCTCCGCAGGGATCGCTTCCTTGCGGAAATCCTTGCCGAGGTCGTCGTAATAGATCTCTGCCTCCATGCGGATGAGGTCCACGATCCCCCGGAAGGAATCCTCCTTGCCGATCGGCAGCTCGATCGGAACGGGATTCGCGCCGAGCCGCTCGCGGATCATCTTCTCTACGCGGAAAAAGTCCGCGCCGTTGATGTCCATTTTGTTTACATAGGCGATGCGGGGAACTTTATACTTGTCCGCCTGACGCCAGACCGTCTCGGACTGCGGCTCCACGCCGCCCTTCGCGCAGAAAGTCGCGACCGCGCCGTCGAGAACGCGCAAAGACCGTTCGACTTCCACCGTGAAGTCGACGTGTCCCGGCGTATCGATGATATTGAACCGATGGCCCTTCCAAATGCAGGTCGTCGCGGCGGATGTGATCGTGATCCCCCGCTCCTGCTCCTGGACCATCCAGTCCATCGTCGCCGCGCCGTCGTGAACTTCGCCGATCTTGTGCGTCTTGCCCGTGTAGAACAAAATGCGTTCGGTCGTCGTCGTCTTTCCGGCGTCGATGTGCGCCATGATCCCGAAATTTCTCGTATGCTTTAAGTCGTATTCTCTGGGCATGCTCTATACCTCTCAGAATCTGAAATGAGCGAACGCCTTGTTTGCCTCCGCCATTCTGTGCGTTTCCTCTTTTTTCTTGACCGAGCCGCCCGTGTTGTTATACGCGTCCATCAGCTCCGCCGCAAGGCGCTTGCTCATCTCGCGCTCGCTCCTCTTTCTTGTGTTCAGCACAAGCCAGCGGATCGCCAGCGTCTGACGGCGTTCCGGTCTGATTTCGATGGGGACCTGATAGTTTGCGCCGCCCACGCGCCGCGCCTTGACTTCGACGAGCGGGGTGACGTTTGCAAGCGCCTGCTTGAAGATCTCCATCGGATCCATGTTCATTTTTTCTCCCATGAAAGAGAATGCGTCGTACACGATCCGCTGTGCAACGCTCTTTTCGCCGTCGAGCATGATCTGATTGATGAGCTTGGCGACGACCTTGCTGCCGTATACGGGATCGGGGAGCACGTCTCTTTTGGGAACTCCTCCTCTTCTGGGCATGTTTTCATCCTCCTTGAATTGATTGCGGGGCGTTCCCCGCGCGGGCGTGCCTCATCGCCCTCGGTTAGGCTATCGCTTGCCGCCGAAACGGTAGCGAACCTTCTCCCCCGTTCTCAGGGGAATACTGCCTACTTCATCGGGCTGTAATTCCGAAAATAAGTAGGTCCGTTTTTGTCCGCCGTTCTTACTTAGGACGTTTTGCGCCGTATTTGCTGCGCGCCTGTTTGCGCTTCGCAACGCCGGCAGTATCCAGCGCGCCGCGAATGACGTGATAGCGCACGCCGGGCAGATCCTTGACTCTTCCGCCGCGAATGAGCACCGAGCTGTGCTCCTGCAGGTTGTGACCCTCGCCGGGAATGTACACCGTACCTTCCTGCTTGTTGGTGAGTCTCACCCTCGCGATCTTTCTCAGAGCCGAGTTGGGCTTCTTGGGAGACGTCGTCGTCACGGAAAGGCAAACGCCGCGCTTCTGCGGACACCGATCCAAAATGGGGCACTTGGACTTGAACGCTTCTCTCTCGCGACCCTTCTTGATGAGCTGATTGATCGTAGGCATTTTGTTCCCTCCTTTGTTCTTATTTTCGGAATATTCTTAAAAATTGCGCGCCGCAATTCAAAGAAACGTATTTTCCGCCGAATTTTTTTGCACGCAAAAAGAGCGCCTTTTCGGCGAGCGAAACATATTTTAACAAATGATTGCCCGTTTGTCAAACGTTTATAAGGATGTTTTGTAAATTTTTTGCGCATTTGCCGCCGATCCGGGCACAGCGAACCGCCGTTCCGACGCGCGGGGGATCGGAACCGAGCCCTTCGCCGTGCCGTGTGCCCGATCCGGCAGAACGGTCTCCTCGGACTTGGTTTTTCCCTGCGGAACAAACGGATGCTTGCCCGCGGTTTTTTCGCGCGAAGCACGCCGCTCTCCGAAAAACCGCTCCCCCCGAAGTCGCCTGCCGCGTTTCGGAAAGACGGACGGGCGGCGCCGCCCGTCCGTCGGGATCGCGCTCCTCTAAAGTTCCGCGTTCCAGAAGCCGCCCTCCGAACCCCGCACAAGGCCCTCTCCTCCTGCGGAAAATTTTAACCGCAATCAAGAATTTTCGCACGCGGGTGTTGACAAATTGAGAAAAAAAGGGTATGATAGGGAAGGATAAAAAAGGTAAGGAGTTAAGGATAATTTATGAACAAGATGACCGTAAAAGACGTGAAAGACTGGAAAGGCAAACGCGTGCTCGTGCGCTGCGATTTCAACGTCCCCATGAAAGACGGCGTGATCACCGACGAGAACCGTATCCTCGGCGCATTGCCCACTATCGAATATCTGATGAACGCGGGCGCAAAAGTCGTGCTCTGTTCGCACATGGGAAAGCCGCACTCCATCTTTTCTGAGGAAGTAAAACTCAACAAAAAAGACAAGGCAAAGGTCGAAGCGCTTCCCGCCGAGGAACAGGCTGCCGCAAAACAGGCGATCATCGAAAAGGCGAAAAAAGACGATTTGAAAAAGCTTACGCTCGCTCCCGTCGCCAAGCGCCTCAACGAACTGCTCGGCGGAAAGGTGACCTTCGCGACCGACGTCGTCGGACCCGACGCGCAGGCAAAAGTCGCGGCGTGCAAGGAGGGAGAGTGCGTCTTGCTCGAAAATCTCCGCTTCCACTGGGAGGAGGAAAAGAAAGACCTCGAATTCTGCAAAAAACTCGCTTCTTTCTGCGACATCTACGTCAATGACGCATTCGGAACGGCGCACCGTTCGCACGCTTCCACGGCGGCGATCGTCGAGTACGGTCTGGTCAAGACGGCCGTCTGCGGATTCCTCATCGAAAAAGAGCTGACGGTGATGGCAGATTCTCTCGAGCACCCCGTCCGCCCCTTCGTCGCCATTCTCGGCGGAGCAAAAGTCGCGGACAAGCTCAACGTCATCTCCAACCTGCTTGAAAAATGCGACACGCTGATCATCGGCGGCGGCATGGCATATACCTTCCTCAAGGCACAGGGCGGGACGGTCGGCACGTCGCTCGTCGACGACGAAAAGCTCGGCTATTGCAAGGACATGATCGAAAAAGCGAAGGCGCTCGGAAAAGAGCTGCTTCTGCCCGTCGACACCGTCGTCACGAAAGAATTCCCCGATCCCATCGACGCCCCCGTCGAGATCGAAACAGTTTGCTCCATGCACATCCCCGACGACAGGATGGGGCTCGACATCGGCGAAAAGACGAGAGCGCTGTTTGCGGAGAAGATCAAAGGCGCAAAGACGGTCATCTGGAACGGCCCGATGGGCGTGTTCGAAAACCCCGTGCTCGCGGCGGGAACGGTCGCGGTCGCACAGGCGCTCGCCGACGCGAAGGGCGCGACGACCATCGTCGGCGGCGGCGACTCGGCGGCTGCCTGCACCCAGCTCGGCTTTGCCGATAAAATCACGCATATTTCCACGGGCGGCGGCGCCTCGCTGGAGCTGTTCGAAGGGAAGGTGCTCCCCGGCATCGCCTGCCTCAACGAAAAAGAATAATTCGGAACGGCTCGCGCGGGTTTTTACGATTTCCCTGAGGCGTTTTTGCAAAGAATCTTTGTATAACAACCGATAAAATCAGCGCACTCTCCCTTGTCTGCAAGGGAAGTGCGCTGATTTATTTTATTGCACCGTTTCTCCGATCCGGCATACCGAAGGGGCCCGTGATCGCCAAAGAGAACAGCCCCGCGAAAAAAGGCCTCACGAACCGTGCCCCTTTTGCGGCGGAACGGAACGAATCGACGGAGAAATGAGCGCTTACGGCGGCGTCCTCGGCAAAGGAATGCAAGCCGCGGGCGTTCACGCTCGGGCCTGCCGCGACTGCGGAAGCATTATGAGACTGTATGCGTCCGACGCCGAAAAGCTGTTGCCCAAAAATCAGCGCCGATCCTGGGACCGAGCCCTTTTCCGACTCTATATAAAACGGCGGATTTTGAAATCCGCCGCCCTTTTTCTTCTGCCGCGCACCGTCCGTCCGCGCGGACAAACCGAAAACCGCCCCGTATCGGGGCGGTTTTCTCAAATCTCGTTGCGTTCGTGAACGGAAAGGTAACCGAGCGCAAACGCATTCGGTCCGACATGCGTTCCGATCACGGGTCCCATGATGGAGACATACGGCTCGATCCCGAAACGTTCGCGAACATAATCCGCAAGCTCGTTCGCCGCGGGTTCGTTGTCGGTATGTACGATAAACACCGCTTTCGGCTCGAGGAATTTGTCCTTTTCCATCTTCTGTTTGATGTAAGAAATCGCTTTTTTCGTACCGCGCACTTTGTCGAGGGTAAACAGCTTGCCCTCCTTGTCGAAGGAGATCACGGGCTTCACGTTCAGCACGCCCCCCACCGCCGCGGACAGCGCCGACAGCCTTCCGCCGCGATAGAGATAATTGAGATCGTCCGCAATGATATAGTGCTGGATGTGCTGACGCATCTTCATGACATAATCGTAGGCCTCCTGAACGCTCTTTCCCTCGTTCCGGCATTTGAGCGCAAGCCGCACAAGCGCACCCTGTCCCACCGTCGCCGTGAGCGGATCCGCAACGACCACGTTCAGCTCGGGATATTCCCGCTTGACCTCCGCCGCCGCCTGTTCCGCCACTTCGTGGGTGCGGGCAAGCCCGCCCGAGATCGTGAAGTGCAGCACGTCTTTTGCGCCTCTCTGCGCCAGCATCGTGAAATGCTTGACGTGTGCGTCGTAGTTGAGCATGGCCGTCTTCGACGTCACGCCGCTGCGCAGTTTGTTGTAAAAATCCACATACTCGCCGTATTCTCTGAAATCGTCGTAATACTCCGTCATCTTTCCGTCTTTCTCGATGAGGGTAAAGGTGAGCGGAGCACATGGGATGTCATTTTCCGCAAGGAAATCGTGATACAGATCGCAGGTCGAATCTGTAGACAGGGTGAACAGTTGCATATATTTACTCTCCGATGTTTGCCCGTCTTCCGCAGGCTCCTTTTTAGTATATCACAAATCCCTTTCCTGCGCAAGAGAGTTTTCAAACTTTGGGCAATTTTTAGGGATTTTTTCAAAAAACCCTTGAAAATACCCGCAATTCTATGTATAATGATATTCGAAACGCGCGAGTATCAAACAAACGCGCGAAAAAAAGGGGGATTATGACACAACAGGATTTTATCAGGCTCAGAAACGGAACGGATGTGCGGGGCACCGCCCTCGCCGGCGTGAAGGACGACCCCGTCACGCTCACGGATGAGGCGGTTCTTTGCATTGCAAAGGCGTTCTGCGTATGGGCGGCACAAAAAACGGGCGTTGCGGCGCCGACGATCGCGATCGGACACGATTCCCGCCTCTCGGCAGACCGTATCGTCTCCCTTGCGGCGGAAGGGATTGCCGCGTGCGGCGGAAACGTCTTGCTGACCGGACTCTCCTCCACGCCCTCCATGTTCATGCTGCTGCAGGAAGAGGGACTGGCGGACGCTTCGATCATGGTCACGGCAAGCCACCTCCCCTATCAGAAGAACGGTCTGAAGTTCTTTCTGAAGGAGGGCGGTCTCGAAGGCACGGACGTGGCGGAAGTGCTCGAACTCGCGGCGAAGGGAGCATTCCCGCAGGGGAAGGGAACCGTCTCTTCGCACAGTTATATCGAAAAATATGCAGCCGATCTGGTAAAAAAAGTCCGTGCCGCCTGCGGGGAAGAGAAGCCGCTCACCGGAAAACGGATCGTCGTCGACGCAGGAAACGGTGCGGGCGGGTTTTACGCCGATCTCGTGCTGAAACCGCTCGGCGCGGACACGACGGGTTCGCAATTTCTCGACCCGGACGGAAATTTTCCCAACCATATTCCCAATCCCGAAAACGAACAGGCGATGCGCTCCGTCTGCGAGGCGGTCCGCAGCAACAACGCTGATTTCGGGATCATCTTCGACACGGACGTAGACCGTGCGGGCGCCGTCTCTCCGGACGGAGAAGAGATCAACCGCAACCGTCTCATCGCCCTCATTTCGGCGATTTTGCTCCGCGAACGGCCGGGCGCATACATTGTCACCGATTCCGTGACGAGCGACGGACTGACCCAATTCATCCGCGCGCACGGCGGCATACACCACCGCTTCAAGCGCGGCTATAAAAATGTCATCAACGAGAGCAAACGGCTGAACGCGGAAGGGAAATATTCTCCGCTCGCCATCGAGACCAGCGGTCACGCTGCGCTCAAAGAGAACTATTTCCTCGACGACGGTGCCTATCTCGTCACCCGTCTGCTCATTGCGCTCGCGGGATGCGCGAAAGAGGGAAAAGACCTCATGGCCCTGATCGCCGACCTCCCCGAACCTGCGGAAGCGGCGGAGATCCGTCTCAACTTTGCGCCGGGGACCGACTTCAAATCACTGGGAGCAGGCGTCCTCGACGAGTTCAGGGCATACGTCGCCGAAACGGACGGGCTCTCTCTTGCGCCCGACAGCTACGAGGGCGTGCGCGTCAACTTCGACAAAGACCACGGCGAGGGCTGGGCGCTCGTCCGCATGAGCCTGCACGAGCCGATCATGCCCGTCAACGTCGAAAGCAACCGTGCGGGCGGGACGGAAGTCATCGTTGCGGAACTGCTCGCCTTCCTCGGAAAGTACTCTTTCCTGGACACCGCAAAACTCAAAAATTATCATAAGGAGTAAATCATGAAACAGCTTACCATCAACGCGATCCGCATTCTTTCGGCAGAAGCAATTCAAAAAGCGAATTCCGGACACCCCGGCCTTCCGCTCGGTTCCGCCCCCATCGCCTATACGATCTTCCAGAAATTTCTCAAATTCAACAACAACGACCCCAAGTGGGACGACCGTGACCGCTTTGTTCTCTCCGCGGGGCACGGCTCCATGCTCGACTATTCCCTGCTCTATCTCTACGGATTCGGTCTGACCAAAGAAGATCTGATGAACTTCCGTCAGCTCGGCAGCAAAACGCCGGGACATCCCGAATACGGTCACACGGTGGGCATCGAGACGACGACCGGTCCGCTCGGGCAGGGCATCGCCAACGCCGTCGGCATGGCGGTCGCCGAGGCGCACCTCGCCGCGACCTTCAACCGCGAAGGCTTCCCCGTCGTCGATCACTATACGTACGCGCTCTGCGGCGACGGCTGCCTCGAGGAAGGCATCTCCTATGAGGCGTGCTCCTTTGCGGGGACGCACGAGCTGGGAAAACTCATCCTCTTCTACGACGACAACGACATCACCATCGAGGGGAATACGGACATCACCTTCAAAGAAGACGTCGGCGCGCGCTTTGCGGCACAGGGCTGGCAGGTTCTCAACGTCGATCTCGTGCAGAATCCCGACGACGTCTGCCTGATCGCCGCGGCGATCCGTCTGGCAAAAGCGGAAAAAAAGAAGCCCTCCGTCATCATCTGCAAGACCAAGATCGGCTACGGAACTCCGCTCGAAGGCAGCCACAAGTGCCACGGGTCCCCGCTCGGCGTCGAAAACCTGCAGAAGACCAAAGAAAAACTCGGCTGGCCGTGCGCGGAACCCTTCGAAGTCCCCGCTGAAGTGCTGGCGCATACCGCAGAGGCGGGCGCCCGCGGCGCGGAGAAGGAAAAGGCATGGAAGGAGATGTTCGCGGAATACGAAAAGGCATATCCCGAACTTGCAAAGGCATACAAAGCGGCCATGGCGGGCGAAATGGTCGATCTTTCGAAAGTCGACGACCTGTTTGCGTTTGAGAAGCCCATGGCGACCCGTCAGACTTCCGCCGTCGTGCTCAACAAGATCGGCGCACTCGTCCCCTCCCTCATCGGCGGTTCGGCAGACCTTGCGCCCTCCAACCTCTCCGACCTGAAGAATACGGACAAGATTACCTACGGTGATTTTGCGCCGGGCAACTATGCGGGACGCAATATGCACTTCGGCATCCGCGAGCACGCGATGGCGGCAATCACGAACGGAATGCAGCTGCACGGCGGACTCAAGTGCTATTGCTCCACCTTCTTCATCTTCTCCGACTACTGCAAGCATGCGATCCGTCTGTCCGCACTCATGAACATTCCCGTCGTCTATATTCTCACGCACGACTCCATCGGCGTGGGCGAAGACGGACCCACGCATGAGCCCGTGGAACAGCTCATCGCACTGCGCTCCATTCCCAACATGAAAGTCTACCGTCCCGCAGACGGCAAGGAGACGGCGGCGGCGTGGATTTCCGCGTTGACGGGCACGGCACCCACCGCCCTCGTCCTCACCCGCCAAAACCTGCCGCAGTACGCGGCGAGCGGTCTGGCGGCACTCAAGGGCGGCTATGTCCTCGAAGACTGCGAGGGAACGCCGGACGTCCTGCTCATTGCAAGCGGTTCGGAAGTCGAACAGTGCGTCGGAGCAAAAGCGGAGCTTGCCAAAGAAGGGATCAAGGCGCGCGTCATCTCCATGCCCTGTTTCGAAGAGTACGAAAAACAGCCGGACGAATACAAGGAAAGCATCATGCCTTCCGGCGTGAAAGCGCGCGTCTGCGTGGAAGCGGGCTCTCCTTACAGCTGGTATAAATACGCGGGCGACAAGGGCGAGATCATCGCGATGAACACCTTCGGCGCAAGCGGTCCCGCAAATCTGCTCTTCAAAAAATTTGGCTTCACGGTAGAAAACGTCGTGGAAAAAGCAAAGAAGAGCCTCGCAAAGTAATCGGTATTTTTTGCGCCGCGCCTCATGGCGCGGCGCTTTCTTTTCAGACAAACCGTCTCATCCTGCAGGTACGTTATGATAAAATCCCAATCTCACACGCCTCCCGCCGTCAAACCGGAAGGCGCCGCATTTGAAAAAGAGCTCCCCGCCCTTCGGGGAGCAATTTTCGATCTCGACGGCACGCTCTTCGATTCCATGGGCGTCTGGCGAGAAGTCGACGTCCGCTTTCTCCGAAGACGGGGCATCGACCTGCCGTCCGACTATACCGACGCCGTGAAAACAATGCATTTTTTTGAAGCGGCAAACTATACGATCGCGCGGTTCCGTCTCGACGAAACGCCGCAGGAAATCGTAGACGAATGGACAGAAATGACGCGGGAGCTCTACGCAAAAGAGGTCTGTCTCAAGGCAGGTGCCAAGGACTTTCTTTTCACGCTCGCACGGCGAGGTTTGAAACTGGGGATCTCGACTTCCTCCGTGCCTGAACTTTTTTTGCCCGTCCTCGCGCGCACGGGGATCCGCGATCTCTTTTCCGCCATTACCGTGACGGCGGAGATCGGACGGGGCAAGGAATTTCCCGATATCTATCTCAAGACGGCGGAACGGCTTGCGCTGACCCCCTCGGAGTGCGCCGTCTTTGAAGACGTCCCCCTGGGGATATGCAGCGCAAAAGCCGGCGGCTTTTTTACCGTCGCTGTCTACGACGCCTCCTCTGCCGCGGAAGAAACGATGCTGCGCGCTACGGCCGATGACTATTTTACGGCGTTTCCGCACCTTCCGCTCTGTTCGCAATAAAAAGCGAAGCGCACGCCAAATTTCTTTGACGAACGCTCCGCTTTTCCGTTAGGCTAGGGCTTTTACCCTGTTTTTATTATATCTAAATTTTTTGTAAACTCAAATATTTTAATGCTGTTTTTTGCTCATTTTTGTAACATTTTCCATTTTTATGTCACATTTTTTATTTATATAAATTTGATATAATTATTTTTAATCTTTTTGTTGTTTTTTATAAATTTATTGGAAAATAAATTGCTTTTCTTCCCGATTTGTTTTATAATAAAGCACGGTAGGGGAAATAATGGATTATCATGGAGAATACTTGCGGGAACTGCGCCGTCGCAATAAGCTGACGCAGGAAAAACTTGCAAAAAAATTGTACATTGCACGCCAGACTCTTTCGCGGATCGAAAGCAATCGGTCTCGCGCCGATCATCGCATCCTTCTCGCCCTCTCTTCGATCTACGGAATTCCCTATCCTGAACTTCTCGCGCACTATTTTTCTTTTCCCCCCGAGGAAGCAAATCGCCCTGCGGATTTCTCTCCCGTGTCCTCTGCCGACTGCGGGACAGTCGCAGCTCTTTTGCTGGATTCTGCGCCGATCGGCTACTCCGAAACGGTACTGTCTCCGATTTCGGTCTGCGCCGCCTCCTCCGAAGAACCGCGGCATGGCTTGTTTTTTTCTTTTCACGGATCAAAGCTTGTCGCGCTTTTCTGCGGACTCGCCTTCTATTGTATCTTTTTCGTCCTTTTTTTTGCGTTTTTATTGCCGGAAACGCTGATCCGCACCCTGGAGAGTTTTCCCGATTCGTTCTTTTCCGACGCAATGATTCCTTGGTATGCCGCGACGAGCGCCGTTTTTTTGCTTCTTTGTTTCTCCGCCTTCGTCTTCGCGCTCTCCGTTTTATCCCTCTTTCTGCGAAAAAAGCAATCCAATAACTGTCCCCCCCCCCCCCCCCCCCCCCCCCCACACCCCCCCCCCCCCCCC
>CALVZL010000003.1 GCA_944372525.1 uncultured Clostridia bacterium | reverse complement strand
GTTAAAGATTTTCAATAATGTTTTATAAGGAATATCCGCAAATACGGTATTACGAACAACTGAAATATCTATTAATCCTTTACTGTGCTTTCCACAATACTCTCTTACTTGCTTTGTATAATTCACTTTTATTTCCCCTCTTTTGTTTCATTATAACATATTTTTTACATAAAGAAAAGTCGACACTTTCTGTTTTCAGAAAATGTCGACTTTTTATCTTGGCGCAGAGAAAGGGATTTGAACCCTTGTAGACGTTCCCGCCTAACACGATTTCGAATCGTGCGCGTTCAGCCGCTCCGCCATCTCTGCAAGCTTCTTCATTTTATCCGTTTTTTGACAAAAAAGCAACTCTTTTTGCTCTCTTTTTCAAATTTTCTTCCCGCCTTAGGCAAAAAACCGCACCGTCAAACGGATGCGGTTTTTTGCACCGAGATACCCGCGGCTGAAGCCTCTTCGCCGTCAGTTCTTCTCGTTTTTTCTGTAGATCGCGGAAGTGAACGGCGGAAGATAGATATCGTTCAGATTGCGCACCTGCCCCGTGAGCAGATCCGTCCCCTCCGCCTCCTCGACGCGGATCGTGCAATCATGATTCTCAATGTTGATCGCCACAATGATCTTTTCTCCGTTTCCCTCGCGGCAAAAAGAGAAATTTTTATTGAGCAGCGTGGCTTTGGCGTAATTTCCATAGGAGAGCGCCGGATGCTCCGCGCGGATTTTCGCAAGTTTGCGGATATGCTCCGCGAGCTCGGGATGTGCGGTCTTATCGATACAATCGATGCACGGGCGAAGATTGTAATCAAAATCCGATTTATCCCCTTCCTGTCCGTATTCGGACCCGTAATAGACGCAGGGAATTCCCGGCATGGTAAAGAGCAGCGTATAGAGATTGCAAAGATTGCGTTTCTCTTTCAGAGCAGTGGCGGCACGCACGACATCATGATTGTCCGCAAAGTTAAGCAGCTTCTTCCCCGTGTAGAGCGCCCACGGCTGAGAGGAAAAGAGCCGAGTGAGCGACGCCTCAATCTCAAAGAGGTTTTCGCTGTTGAACGCGGAAGTCATCCCCCGAAAACATTCGTAATCGGTAACGGAATCCAGCCGTTCCGGGCAAATATTTTTCTGAAAATTGTTGAGATGGATGACCTCGCCCACAAGGAAGAAGTCTTCCCTTTTTTCGCGGACAGTACGGCGCAGCAATTCCATGAACCAGGTCGGAAGCAGATAGCACACGTCCAGCCGAAGACCATCGATATGAAAGACGTCGATCCAAAACCGAACGGCATCCATCAGATATTTCTGAACATCCGCATTGTCCAGCCGCAATTTGACCAGCTCGGAATGCCCTTCCCAGTTTTCATATCCGAGCCCGTCCCGATAGGGAGATTCCCCGGAAAAATTGATGTTGAACCAAAACCGATAGTCGGTCTTTTCGCGTTTTTCCAGCACTTCACGAAACGGCGGAAACGCTCGCCCCGTGTGATTGAATACGCCGTCGAGCACAACGCGGATTCCGGCACCGTGGAATTTTTCGACCAAAGCGGCAAATTCCTCATTTGTCCCCAAACGGCGGTCGATCCGAAAAAAATCAACGGTATCATAGCCGTGCCGCTCGCTCTCAAAGAGCGGATTAAACAAAACCGCCGTCACCCCAAGCTGTTTGAGACGCGGAATTTCCGCCTCGATCTTGCCCAGACGATGACGCACCTCCCCGAAATCGTTTTCCCGCTCCGCTCCGCAAAAACCAAGCGGATAGATCTGATAAAAGACGCTCTCTTCAAACCACATTCCTCTGTTCTCCTCTCTCCGATATTCCGAAAAGCTCAACGGCATCTTGTTGATTATAACACCTTTCCGCCCGTATGTCAATCCCCCTTCTCAAATTTGCTCCGTTTTCTCCCCTCACTCAAATTAAAAAAATGAATTTTTTCAAAGGGAGAGATCCTGCAAAACCCTTGCTTTTTCCAGATAAATAACATATAATTGAGTCATGATCAATGAGGTAAAGATTATTTCATGAAAGCACTGCTTAATTTTTTGGAAAACTCCTATACGGCATACCAGGCAACGGAAAATTCCGCCGTCTTTTTGGAAAAACAAGGATTTTGCCGTCTTCTCGAAGAAGACAGCTGGGCTCTTGAAAGGGGCGGAAAGTACTTCGTCATGCGAAACGGCAGTTCCCTCATCGCCTTTACGATCGGAGAACAAAAGGTTTTTCGGATTGTCGCCAGCCATACCGATTCGCCCTGTCTCAAACTTAAAGAACTGCCCGCCCTCTCAGACGGCATCTTTACCCGCATCAACGTCGAACCGTACGGAGGAGGACTCTATTATTCCTTTTTCGACCGTCCTCTCAAACTTGCAGGGCGAATCGTTTCCGAACAAAAAGACGGGAGCCTCTGCGCTGAAAATTATGTCTCCCCTTTTGAAGTTGTCATCCCGTCCCTTGCCATTCACATGAATCGGGAGGCAAACGAAAAATTTTCACCCAATCCGCAGACCGACCTTCTTCCTCTTTTTGCGACAGGAAAAGCCGACCTCGACATATTTTTCCGCTCTTCTCTCTCTTATGATCTCTATGCCGTCTGTGCGCAACCGCCTTTTCTGTGCGGAGCAGAACAAGAATTTGTCTGCGCACCGCGCATCGACAATCTAACAAGCGTATTCTCCTCCCTGCGCACGCTCGCCTCCGCCCGAGGAACAGGCGTCTGTATCGCCGCCTGCCTCGACAGTGAAGAGATCGGAAGCCGTACCCGCCAGGGCGCAGGCGGCGATTTTCTCAAAAGCGTCCTCGCGCGCGTCTCAGACTGTCTCGGGCTCTCCCGGGAAGAACGTTACAGAGCGTTTTCTTCATCTTTTCTGATCTCATTGGACAATGCACATTCCGTGCACCCCAATCACCCTGAAAAATGCGATCCCACCAACCGAGCCGTTTTGGGAGGCGGGATCGTCATCAAGGGGCATGCCGGCGGAGCTTATACGACGGATGCGCTCTCATCCGCCGTCATCAAACATATCTTCAAAGAAAACGGCGTCAAATATCAGACCTTTTACAACCGCTCTGATCAGCGCAGCGGAAGCACTTTGGGCGCGATCAGCCTGGGACAGGTGAGTATCCCCTCCGCCGACCTCGGACTTGCTCAGCTTGCCATGCATTCCGCTGTCGAAACGTTTTCGTCCCGAGATTACCAAGAACTGGAAAAAGGCCTTGCCGCATTTTATGCCTCAGAGATGGATATCGGCACGGATTGCGTCCGTTTCAGAACCTGACCGCCTCGATCCGCGCAAAAAATCAATTTGTTTTAGCAGATATGTCAAATTCAACGTTTCAAAAATCAGTCATTTTTTTCTTTAATTTTGTAATCGCCCTGCTTTGCCTTGCGTCTGTTGTCTCCAACTTTGTTTTTCCGCTCTGGAGAGTCTCCTTGTCCTACACCGTAAAAGGTGACCAACTTCAGAGTCTGGCGGGACAAATCGAAGGGCTCGATGCCGAAACACTTGCCGACATGGAGATCCCGCTCTCCCTTAGCGTGACGCTCGAGACCGCAGATGTGATCTTGTTCCTTTTTGAAGAGGACACTTCTGCCACGAAGCAACTGCTCGACAAAAATGTCGACTCGCTCGTCGACCAGATCCTTCCCACGGTCGACGCCTTCGGCGAGAGCGTCATGCAGGAAGTCGCAAAAGAGACGATCCGGGAAGAAGTTTACACACAGATCAAAAATCAGCTGATCCAAAACAACCCGGACATTTCGGAAGAACGCATTCAGGAAATCCTTCAGGAAACGGGACTGACGGAAGACTATCTGTCCGAACAGACGGAAGAAGTCATCTCCGCGTTCTACGAGGAAGGGGCGACTGTGGATTCGATCTGCGAAAAAACCCTCGATGTGCTGGACTCGGTCGTCACCAAGGCAAACGAAAGCGGTTCCGATGAACTCGGCGAAATGGAAATCACAGAAGAGGACAAACAGCAGCTCGAAGAAAAACTGCGGGAATTCCTTGAGAAATTTGCCGCCGAAGACAGTTCCCTCGATCCGAAAGAAACGCTCCGAAGCCTACTTCTCGAATATCTCCGCGCTTCCGGGCAAACAGACTCCGATCAGGATTCGCCCGAAGATCTCCCCCAGCCTTCCCCGGGCACGGAACAAACCGCGGCAATCCCCCGCGAAACAGATTCCTTCGTCCGCCCGCTCGCCGATCTCTCCGAGGAAGAGGTCTCCTCTGAACAGGAACTCAAAACAGAACTCAAACAGCTGATCAACGATCAGTTGCCCGAAAACGCGGCAGGCATCCTTGCGCTGGTCTGCAAAGTCCTTGCCGCAATCGTCCTGCTCTCCATGCTGGCATGGGTCTATCTTCTGCTGAAACTTTTCTTCCGGCTTTTCTCTGACCGACATGCGATCAAACTGAAGGCAGGCATTTTGCTCGGCGGCATTCCCGGTCTGCTGCTGATGGTCCTTCCCATGCTCGCCTTATATCTCCTGCCCCGAATTCCGTATACCGCCGCCCTTTTCGCCGAATTCGGACTGGCAGAACTGGGACTGTCCTTCTTTTCCGCAGGAGTCTTCGCGTTCGGAGCGGCCATTCTCCTCATCCTGATCAGCATCCCCTATTCCGCGCTTCGCAGAAAAGAACGGAGGAGCAACTGATCCGCAGGGAATTTCCCTGCAGTTTTGCGGATGTGGCGAAACGGCAGACGCGTCGGACTTAGAATCCGATGGGAGACCGTGCAGGTTCGAATCCTGTCATCCGCACCAAACGGCACCCCGCTCCCTCCTCTTGCACCGATCACGGCCGAAAAAATCTGAAAACCCGATCGGTCGGCAAAAAACGTACATTTGATCTCCGACGGGACATCGCAGACGCGGCCGCGGAAAATGGTTTCGACCACCCGATCTTCGCACAGAGCATTTTGATGCCGCCGCCCTCGGAAGAGCGCAAGGACGGACAACGGTGCCGATTCTTTTGCCGCGTTTGCGCAGAGCGGAGGAATCGGATCGTTCCCCTTTCTTCTTATCCAAAGAGATCTTCGCGCGGATATGACGGCAGCCGACGAAATTTAATCAAAACAGCGAGACGGGACCGATTTACGGTCCCGTCTCGCTCAATGCCCCCCGCGGGAAACTTCCGTTTCCTTTAAATCTGAACGCTCTTATCCGGCCATGATTTTCTCTCGCCAAACGCATAAAATTTCGGAACAATACTCATAAAAGCCATCGCCGCCGATCTCATGTTCCGGCTCAATGACATAATCATACCCATGATAAGTATCTGAAATGCAGACGACGACGTTATCGTTGTATGTGCCGAAATAATCATACATCACGACCCGATCAAATGACCCGTCCGGCATATCGATGACTTCGTTCAGATACGTCCGTTTGATCTTATACTGTGTCTCTTCGTCCAACGATTCGGGCATTTTGGGATCCGGAACAAAGGCTTTGCCGAGATGTTCCGTCTCTCCGTTGCCTGCATGAAAATAGTACGCAATGTTTTTCAGATCGTCCTGCGTCAGCCAACCGTTTTCATATGCCTCCTCCAACGATGAAAAACTCCCGACCGATTCTGAATATCGCTTTTCCGGAGCGCAACCCGTACTGAACAGCAATATCCCCGATAATGCCATCGAGATCATACAGATAAAATCATTCCTCTTTTTCATCTCGCTCTCCTCCGTTCCGTCTCTTTCTCCGCCTTACGATTTTCAAAAAACAATCAACTCTTCCTTGGGTTTTCCTCCGTATGCTCCGATCGTTTTCTTGTCGCAGTCCCATGATTTATTATGATGTAACGTGTCGACCCTGCAATTATTTTCTCCAAACTCTGATTTCGTAAAAAGATGTGATATGAAACCGAACGCCGCCGATCTCCTTCCATTCATCCACGTCAACTGCCGGAAACTCAAAATACGGTTCATCCAACATCACCACATAACAATCCTGATGATAGACGCCATAGTATTTCAAAATCGTGAAATCCTCCGCTTTTGCCTCGGCAATCGGATTTTCCTCGTCATTTTTCAGTTTCCAAGCCGCTTCCTTTTTGATCAGCTCCGCAATATCTTCCTCCAATTGTTCGGCACATTGCGCGTTAGCATTGTGCAAATCTGCGATTTCCTGCAAATCATCCTTTGTCAACCAGCCGTTTTCATACGCTTCTTCCAACGAAGAAAGCTCCCCGACCGATTCCGAATATTGCTTCGGCGGAGCGCACGACGTAAACATCACCGCGAACAACACCGCCGCAGCGAGCCCGATCAACCAACGAACTTCGTTTTTCATTGCTTCCCTCCCTTTAGATTTCTTTATCCGAACGCTTGAAGACTTCTCGGGTAGTATTCTCTTCCGCCGTATCTTCTTCTTTTTTGGATCAAGCCGCCGTTCTCCTCATCAATTGAACTCGGGTACTCCTTTTCAGATCCGTTCCCCCCGTCGGCTTCGCGCCGCAGACGCTTTTTTCAACGGCTGTTCCTTCGGGATCTCTCATTTTTTCGGCAACACCTGCGGAACGCCGTATGCAACGGTGTCACAAAGTCGTTCTCTGCGATCTCCCCCTCATTGATAAGACGTTTTAACTCCCGGTTTTACTCTCCTTTTCTTCCTTTTTTTTTTTTACTCCCGTTTCCCGTCCGCTACTCTTTTTACAGCAACCCCCTGCGGCATACATTGTGTGTATGCCGCAGGGGGTTGCTTGATTCAAAGAAATTTGCTCTGATTTTAATCAAATCGGGGATTCCGATCCGCTTTGCTTTTTTCTCTTTTCCGCCCGCAAATTTTCCCGCGCGGTGGCAAGCATCAGTTTGATACGGTTCTCCTGATTGACTCTCGTCGCGGAAGGATCGTAATCGACGGGAACGATGTTCTCGTGTTCATACAGATTCTTCAGCGCACGGACGGCGCCCTTGCCGGCGATATGATTGGGCAGACAGCCGAACGGCTGTGCACAGACAATGTTTTCCGTCCCCGTTTCGGCGAGCGCCGCCATTTCCGCGGCGATCAGCCATCCCTCTCCCATCTTCACGCCCTGATTGATCACCTTTTCGGCGCATCGGCGCAGATGTTCGAAATTGTGGATCGGTTCGTACCCGCTGTATTTTTTCGTCCAGCGAATGATCTTTTTCTGTTTCCCGTACAGCCATCGGTAGGCGAGGCCGAACAGAGGAGCGGTCTTTTTGCCGATCCCGTAATTTTTCGCGTCGTTGAGGTTGTTGACGATACAATAGAGGATGAAGTCCATGAGCGCCGGAACGACGGGTTCGCAGCCCTCCGTCAGCAGGAAATCCTCGAGATGCGAATTCCCGAGCGGAGAATATTTGACATAGATCTCGCCTACGATCCCGACTTTGACCTTTTCCTTCCGCTCGACGGGAACGGCGGAAAAGGCGTCGATCAGACGGCGCACGTTTTTTCTGAATTTACGGTAATTCCCGTTCGAAAATCCTTCTTTGAGCCAGACAAGACAGCGCTCGCGCACCCGCGCGCATTCCCCTTCTTCCTTCTCGTAAGGTTTCGTCTGGTTGTAAAAACTCATGATCAGATCGCCGTAAAAGATCGCGTACGCCAACCGCAACAGAAACCCGAGCGTGATCTGCAATCCGTTCCCCTTTTCCAATCCCGCAAAGTTGAGCGAGAGCACGGGTACCTGCGGGAATTCCGCACGAAGCGCTCTTCGGATCAGGGGAACATAGTTGCTCGCGCGGCAGCCTCCCCCCGACTGAGTGATCATGACCGCCGTGTGATCGACGTCGTACTTCCCGCTTTTCAGCGCATTGATATACTGACCGATCACGCAGAGCGCGGGAAAACATGCATCGTTATGAACATGTTTCAACCCCTCGTCTATGACCTCTCTTCCCTCGTTGTGCAGAATATCTACGCGATACCCTTCAAGACGCATGACATGAATGAGCAGCTCGAAATGCCAGGGGAGCATGTCGGGGATGAGGATCGTATAATCTTTTTTCATCTCCTCGGTAAATACGGGATAGGGATCGGAAAAATCCACCGTGGGGATCTGCGGCTGTTCCTTCTTTTTCATACTGTCTCTCCTGCGCTCTCTTTTGCGATCTGTTCTTCAATTGCGGCGAGCATGGACCTGAGCCTGATTTTGACGACACCGAGATTGTTGATTTCGTCGATTTTGATCTGCGTATAGAGCTTTCCCTTTTTCTCCAGGATCGAACGTACTTCATCCGTCGTCACTGCGTCGATTCCGCACCCGAAGGAAACCAACTGCACAAGATTCACACCCTTGCGGCGCGTCACAAATTCCGCAGCGCGATACAGCCTTGCGTGATAAGTCCATTGATTGAGTACGTTGACCTTGACATAATTCGCCGACTCGAACACGGCGTCCTCCGAGACGACCGCAACACCGAGCGAATTGAGCAGCTTGTTGATTCCGTGATTGATCTCAGGATCGGCATGATACGGCCTTCCCGCCAACACGATGACCTGTTTGTCCGTCCGCTCGGCTTCGGCAAGAATCTCTTGCCCCTTCTCCACAATCCTGCGATGGAAGACTTCCATCCGTCGCATTCCCTCCCGATACGCCCGACGGATCAGTGACGAAGAAAGCCGATATTTTTTCAGAGCGCGGCGAAGCGTTCTGACCGTATGTCCCTCATTGTTCGGATCAAGATACGGCGCGATAAAATTCTCTGCCGTCAGCCGTTCGTTATTCGCCCGCAAAAGTTCCGGATAATATGCGACAACGGGACAGTTGTAATGATTCATCGAGTCGTGCTCATCCAAATTGTAACTTTCGCAGGGATAGAAGATGAAATCGACATTCTGATCGAGCAGACTCTCGATGTGTCCGTGCATGAGTTTGGCGGGATAACAAGCGGTATCGCTCGCGACCGTATGCTGCCCTCTGAAGTAGAGCGCGCGCGAACTTCTCTCCGAAAGCACTACGCGGAATCCGCAGGTTTCAAAAAAACCTGTCCAAAGCGGAAGCTGCTCGTACATGACAAGCTGCAGAGGAAGTCCCACCGTCCCCCTCTTCCCTTTTGCCGCAGAATTCGGGAGAGCGAGAAGCTGTTCATATTTGAAAGCATACAGATCGGGAAGATTTTTCGGAGGCTGCAACCCCGCGCCCCGTTCGCATTTGTTGCCCGAAATGAACCGACGCCCATCCGAAAAGGTGAGAACGTTTACGTTACAGTGCGACGTGCATCCCTTGCAGGTGACGGACTTGCTTGCATAGGAAAACCGCTCCAACTCTTTTTCCGTCGCAATCGAGCTGATCAGCGTCTCCTTGCGCGTGCTCTCTTTTGCGTAAAGGGCGGCTCCGAACGCCCCCATCAACCCCGCAATCGCGGGACGCACCACCTCTTTCCCCGTCTCCAGTTCAAAAGAACGCAGCACGGCATCATTGAGGAAGGTTCCGCCCTGCACGACGATGTGCTCGCCCAATTCCTCCGGCGTTCGTGCGCGGATCACCTTATAAATCGCATTTTTTACAATGGAAGAAGAGAGTCCGGCGGAAATATCTTCCACGCTCGCCCCCTCTTTCTGCGCCTGTTTCACCGAACTGTTCATAAATACGGTACAGCGGGACCCGAGTTCGACGGGATGCTTTGCAAACAGTCCGAGACGGGAAAACTCCTCGATCTCCATCCCCATCGCCTTTGCAAATGTCTGAATAAAAGAACCGCAGCCGGACGAACATGCTTCGTTGAGCATGATCGAATCGATCGCTCTGTTTTTTACCTTAAAGCATTTGATATCCTGTCCGCCGATATCGATGATGAAGTCCACTTCCGGATTGAAATAGAGCGCCGCTTTGAAGTGCGCCATGGTCTCGACAACGCCGAAATCGATCTTGAGCGCCGCTTTCATCATGTCTTCTCCGTATCCCGTGACGCAGGCGCCCCGAATGACCACGCGGTCCTCGATCAGACGATAGATGTCTCTGAGCCGCGCCGTCACGATATCAAGCGGCTGCCCGTTGTTGGACTGATAATAAGAACAAAGTATCTTACAATCGGGCGTGATCAGCATGAGTTTGGTCGTCGTCGAACCGGAATCGATCCCAAGATATGCGTCCCCCCGATATTTGCGGACGTCCTCAAACTGAAGATCGCTGCGGCGATGCCGCTCGATAAAGGCATCGTATTCCTGTCTGGAAGCAAACAACGGCTCTCCGATCGCCACGTCCATATGATCGGAAATGGCGTCCAGCCTCTTTTTTAAATCGTCCAAATCCTCTTCCTGTGCATTTTCCGCATACAGCGCGGCACCGACGGACATGAAACAAGGCGCATTTTCGGGAAAGAGAGCGTGCGCTTCATCCAGTTTCAGCGTCTCGCAAAACGCCTTGCGCAGCCCCTTCAAAAAATACAGCGGTCCGCCCAAAAAAAGCACTTTCCCGCCGATGCGCCGCCCTTGGGCAAGCCCGGACACCGTCTGATCGACAACGGCCTGAAAGATGGAAGCGGCAATATCCGATTTGTTCGCGCCTTGGTTGAGCAAAGGCTGAATGTCCGATTTGGCAAAGACGCCGCATCGGGAGGCAATGGGATAAACCCGCTCTGCTTTCAGAGCAAGACGGTCCATTTCTTCGACGGAGAGATCCAAAAGCGTCGCCATCTGATCGATGAACGCTCCCGTTCCGCCCGCGCATGAGCCGTTCATGCGCTGCTCCGTACCCCCCGTGATGAAGATGATTTTGGCATCCTCGCCTCCCAGCTCAACCGCCGCGTCTGCATCCGGATAATACTTCTTGATGGCGGTAAAGGCGGCTTGTACTTCCTGTACGAATTCAATTTTTCCTCGCTGGGCAAGTCCCAGCCCCGCAGACCCCGTAATACAGGCGCGAAACCGCGCACCGAACGGGCGTACCTTCTCCAATTCCGCCAGCACACACTCTTTGACACGGGAAAAATGACGCACATAGGAAGAGGACAAAACCTCTCCCTCCTCGCCGATGACGCAGACCTTGACCGTAGTAGATCCGACGTCGATACCAAGTAATTTCGCCATAATCTCCTCTCTTTTGCGAATCATGCCCGACCGCGTGAAAGAACGGCGGCTTCTCAAAAAAACCGTTCGCTTTATTGTATCACAAACGGCAGAAAAATTCAAGGTCCTGTCTGCCGAAAATCTCTTATAAAGGCGGCAAACAGAAACTTTTTCATCTCATTTTCACGATTGCACGCGTTCGGACCTTCCCATGCAACTCTCTTTTTGCAAACGGTATTTTCTGCGCGTAGCGTCTCCGCCGCGGAGATGCCGTTCGGCGAGATTTTTATTCAGCACTTTCCTCACTTCCCGCCAAAGTTTCCGGTCGATCTCGCGCAATCGCTCCGTCACGTCCTTGTGCACGGTGGACTTGCTGCTTCCGAAATGCTTCGCACAATCGCGCACTGTCGCACCCGTATCCAGAATGTACTCCGCACACAGCCTCGCCCGTCGTTCGATGTATTCCAACACTTCAAAACACCCCCGCTTTTTGCAATGGTATATCCTATGTCGGATTTTGACGCCATATGCAGTTTTCCGTCTCTCTGCAACCTCCTCCTTTCCCGAAATTTGTCCGCGAACGTTGATTTTTTCCTTTCGATCGGTTATAATGAAGCTGATCTTTCGACAAACGGAGAACAAAAAATGAGGCATACGGAATTTTCTCTTTTTCATCGGGGAAGGACGGTACGCGGGACGTTCTTTCCCGCAGACAACGCGACAAAATTTGTGGTGTTCAGCCACGGCTTCAACGGCGCGGGCGATGACTTTTTTTTCGCCGCGGAAACACTTGCCTCCCGCGGAATCGGCGCGGCGACCTTTGACTTCTGCGGGGGCTCTGCGCGCACTGCATCGTTCTATGACTCCACGAGGATGACGCTTTCTTCCGAACGGGAAGATCTCGACGCCGTCATCGAAGAAGTACGCCGACGCTTTTCTCCCGAACGGCTTTTTCTGTTCGGCGCGAGCATGGGCGGCCTTGTGACCGCTCTCTACGCAGAACAAAGCAGACCGGAACCGGACGGGATCGTTCTGCTTTTTCCCGCTCTGTGTATTCCGGACGATTGGCGCAAACAATTTCCCGCCGGAACAGAACTTCCCGACGAACGGGAGCTGTGGGGCGTAAAACTGGGAAAGCCTTTTTTCGAAGAAGTCTGTGCCATGTCTGTCTTCGACGAGATCGGAAAGTTTTCCCATCCCGTTCTTCTCATCCACGGAGAATGCGATAAGATCGTTCCCGTTTGTTACAGCCAACAGGCAGCGGCGTGTTATCCCCGCGCAAAACTTTTCCTCTTCCCGAATGAGGGACACGGATTCTCTCCGAATGGGAACGCCGAAATGACCGAGCTTCTTCTGCGCTTTCTTTCTGAAAACTGACTAAAACACCGCCCGCGCGGAGCAGACAAGGCTCTGCCCCGCGCGGGCGGTGTTTTCCGTGACAACTTTTCGAACCCTTCAGTTGTGTTTGGTATGAGACTGAAAAATGAGCGCCATGAGAAAGGAAAAGACGATCGCTGCGGAAACTCCCGCGCTCGCTGCGGAGAGCGCGCCCGTTACCGCGCCGAACCAGCCTTTTTCCGCCCCGCGCATCGCGCCGTTTGCGAGCAGATACCCGAATCCGCTGATAGGAACCGTCGCCCCCGCTCCCGCAAATTCCACAAGAGGCTGATATAATCCAAGCGCCGTGAAGACGATTCCGCCGCACATAAAAAGCACGAGGATCTTTCCCGACGTGAGATCGGTAAAATTGATCACAATCTGCGCAACAGTGCAGATCAGCCCGCCTACGGCAAATGCTTTGACGAACATGAAAAAAATTTCGAGATATTCCAACTTCCCCTCCTACCGCTCCATCGCGACGGCATGCGCTATGCAGGGAATACTCTCCCCTTGCCCCGACGATACGGCGGACAGCAATGCCCCCGTCGCGACAAAAAGAATGCGTTTGATCTCCCCCGTCATCATTTTTGCATGCAGATAAGAATTGAGCACGACCGCAGAGCAGCCTGCACCGCTTCCGCCCTGAAATTCATCCTCAACGACGTTATAAATGATCTCACCGCAGTCGACGTGATTGGCGGAAATGTCCAACCCTTTTTCCCAAGTGAGATCTTTAACGATTCTGCTCCCCAGTGCACCCAGATCTCCCGTCACAATGAGGTCATAATAGGCGGGATCTTTTTCCGTGGCACGAAAATGCGCAAGAATGGTGTCTGCTGCAGCGGGGGCCATCGCCGCACCCATATTATTGACATCGGTAATCCCGTAATCGACGACCTTCCCCACCGTAGCGGAGAGCAGACGGATCCCCTCGCCGCGCGCGCAGACAAGCGAAGCGCCTGCGCCCGTCACCGTCCATTGAGATTGAGGAGGGCGGGTTGTCCCCAGTTCCAGAGGAAAACGATATTGCCGTTCCGCGGAGGCAAAATGGCTTCCCGTCGCGGCGACGACCCGTTCCGCATATCCCCCGTCTACCAGCACGGCGGAAACGGCAAGGCTTTCCGCCATCGTAGAACAGGCGCCGTAGACCCCGAGAAAGGGAACGGAAAAATCCCGCGCCGCAAAACTTGCGGAAATAATTTGATTGAGCAGATCTCCCGAGACGATAAAATCCACTTCATCGCGGCCAATTCTTGCGTTTTCCATGACGCCGTCGATGACATGCGAAAGCATCTTGCATTCCGCCTTTTCATAGGTCGACTCGCCGAACATGTCGTCCGTCAGCGGCGTCTCCACATACCTGCCGACGACTCCCTCGCATTCCTTCTTTCCGGCAATGCTGCTGACTGCGACGATGCGCGGTTCCCGCCTGAAATAAATGGTCTGACCTTTCATAATAAAAAACCGTCCGAATGCAGTGTTTGCATCGGACGATTTTTTATTCTCTTTCGGCTTCGAAACGGTTACTCAGCAGGCTGAGGAATCGGGTTTTCGTTTTCCGCGGCGGCTTCCCTGCGCTCCGCTTCCTCCCGGCGCAATCTCGCCGCTTCCCTGCGCGCTTCCCTGCGTTTTTCAAGTTTATAATCTTCCTCGCCGCGCACATATGCCAATGTGATGTCCGCAGTCTGCTTCGCGACCTCAAGGGCGTCTTCGTCAATGAGACGGATTTCGACGGGTTTGACTCTGAGACCCTCCGTCTTCTCCTGACGGACCATTCTACCGAAATCCGGATTGACGATCGAAAACTGAAGGAGCACCGCATCCCTGCGAATGACTGCCTTTACAATTTGGCTTCTGCGATACTTAAATACGAGCGAACTGATCTGAAGCTGTTTGCTGCAATCCTCTTTGTCTGTCACATATGCCGCAAACTCATCCAAAAGGGCTTTTTCTTCCTCCGAAAGCGCTTCATATTTCTCGGCGAACGTCATCTTTTCGCCCCGCATCAGAATCACGCTGCCCTCCGGGACCTCGACCAATCCTTCCGCCGGTTCCTCGACGGGAGGGAGGACCTCTTCCGGTTCGCTCTCCGTCTGAGTCGGCTCGGCGATCTCTTCGACAGATTCTTCCGCAGGCGCATCGTACATTTCAATATCGGCATTCTTGACACGCAAAATATAATCGTTCGAAACAATCTCGACAGGCACGGCCTTTTTCGCCTTCTCTTTTTCTGCCGCAGTTCTTCGCCGCTCGCAAATGAGCTTGACATCATATCCGCCCACCACGATCGCGCAGATCACCAATACCGCAAAAATCGTACCGAATACAATATAGATCGTCGTCATTGCGCAACGTCCTCCTCATTTTGATTCGACGCCGCAGCCGCTTCCGCACGCCGCATCCGCTCCGCCTCACGCCGTGCCTCTCTGCGTTTTTCCAGTCTGTACATCTCTTCCGAACAAAGATATTCGATCGTCATATCCGCCGTCTGTTTTGCCAGTCCGAGATCGGACTCGGACAGCAGACGGATCTCTACCGGCTGCATCCGAATACTCTTCGTGTGTTCTTCTCGCATCATTCTTCCGAGTTCGGGGTTTGCGATCGTGAAATTCAAAACGACGACGTCCCTGCGAATCACCGCCTTGGCAATCAGGCTCTTCTTATAGCGGAAAGAGAGAGCGCTCGTCTGCAAAAGTTTCGTACAATCTTCCTTATCCGTTACGTAGGCGGCAAATTCGTCGAGGAACGCGCGGCTTTCTTCGGAAAGCTCCTCATATTTTTCGGCAAACGTCTGTTTTTCCGCCTTCGCCAAAACAACTCCCCCTTCCGGGATCGCCATGAGACGTTCTCTGTCGGACTCTTCCTCTTGTGCTGCCGCGACCTCTTCTTCCGCAGACATTTCTTCCGCAGCGGGAAGAGTCGCTTCCTCGGCAGGCGCTTCTTCCGGCTTTTCCTCCGCCTTGAACAGAAGATAGGCGATTCGGACTTCCCCTTGGTCCTGTTTCACCAGGACGAGGGAAGGCTGTTCGCGCCCGTCCTTCTCCCGCTCCTCCTTCAATGCTCGGTAACCGCCGACAAGGCGCACGGTCTCACAAATTAACGCCACGCCTACGACAAGCACGAGGGCAACACATAAAATAAGAATGGTTGTTTCCATATCAACTCCTCGCACAGCTTTTTGATGAAATTTCTGTGATTATCCATACTGATTATATCACCCGATTTTTGCCCTGTCAAGACTAATTGTAAAGTTTATCCGAAAGTTCTGTCAGAAAATGGCTGATTTTGGTATCTCTTTCCGATTTTTCTGTGCGAAATTTGAAAAAAAAACACAACGGATCACAATCCGCCGTGTATGCACAATTCCGTGAGATGAAAAAAACAAAAAGCAACCCGCAAATTCAATCCGTTCCGAGAGGGATTGACGCCCGGGCGTTGAGCGAAAACTCTGAAAAATTCCCCGCGCGGTATTGCAACAATCCCTCTGCGGCGATCATCGCGGCATTGTCTGTACAATGCGCCCGAACGGGTAAAACGAGTCTCAGCCCCGCCTTCTCGCAAGCCGATTTTAGCTCTTCGCGCAAATACCCGTTCGCTGCGACGCCGCCGCCGGCCGTCACCGTCGAACAGCCGCATGCAAGCGCACCCTCGACCGTCTTCCGTACGAGAATATCCAGCGCAGCTCTCTGAAACGAAGCCGCCACATCCGCGCGGTTCCACGCTTCCCCGCGCTGCTGTTTGGTATGGCAGTAGTTGATGACCGCCGTCTTCAGACCGCTGTATGAGAGACGGTAACCGCCTTCTCCCTTAAACATCTTCGGCATCGGCACAACGGGATTTCCCTGCCTCGCCAGCGCTTCGATCTGCGGTCCGCCCGGATAAGGCAGCGACAGCACGCGCGCGACTTTGTCAAACGCCTCTCCCGCCGCATCGTCGACCGTCCCGCCGAGGCAACGAAAGCGGGTCTCTGTCTCGGTATACAGAAACGCCGTATGTCCGCCGCTCGCAAGCAACGTAAAAAAGGGAGGCGTAAGCGAAGAATCCTCCAAATAAGCGGCAGCCAGATGCCCTCGGATATGATTAACCCCGATGAGCGGAATGTCCAACCCAAAGGCAAATCCTTTTGCAAAGGAGAGTCCGACCAGCAGGGCGCCGAGCAATCCCGCTCCGTACGTGACTGCCACGGCGTCAAGGGACTCCTTGACGACGCCCGCCCGTTCCAACGCGCGCGCGACGACATCGTCAACGGCATTGAGGTGCATCCTGGAGGCGATCTCCGGGACGACACCGCCGTATTCCGCCTGAATCGAAGCGGAAGAGGCGATCTCGTCGGACAACAACGTACGGCCGCGGATCACCGCCGCCGCCGTCTCGTCGCAGGAAGTCTCGATCCCGAGGATCAGAGGCTCTTTTTTTCTCTTCTCGGGTTCAAATTTCATAAAACTCAGAAACAGCTTAAGATTTTTTCAGATAATCGATGATAAAGCCCTGGATGTCGCCGTCCATGACTGCCTGTACATCTCCCATCTCGTAACCCGTACGGTGGTCTTTGACAAGCGTATAGGGACAAAAGACGTAGGAGCGGATCTGAGAACCCCATTCGATCTTCTTTGTCTCCCCTTTGAGCGCCGCCTCTTCCGCCATGCGCTGTTCGAGCTGTTTTTCGAGCAGGCGGGAACGGAGGTATTTGAACGCCATCTCCTTATTTTGCAACTGACTGCGTTCGTTCTGACAGGTCACGACGATGCCGGTCGGAAAATGGGTGATCCGGATCGCGGTCTCCGTCTTGTTGACCTTTTGTCCCCCTGCGCCGGAAGAACGGTAGACGTCGACGCGGATGTCTTCATCCCGGATCTCAATCTCCCCTTCGTCATCCACCTCCGGCATGACCTCCACGGAGGCAAACGACGTCTGACGGCGCTTGTTGGCATCGAAGGGAGAGATCCGCACCAGCCGATGTACGCCGATCTCCGCCTTGAGATAGCCGTAGGCGTTCTCACCCTCCACTTTGAAGTCCACCGACTTCAAACCCGCGCCGTCTCCGGGAAGACGGTCGATCTCCGTAACGCGAAACCCGTTCTTCTCCGCATAGCGACAGTACATTCTGTAAAGCATCGAGCACCAATCGCACGCCTCCGTTCCGCCCGCGCCTGCGTGCAGCGCCATGAGCGCGTTGCTCGAATCGTATTTTCCGCGCAACAGCGCGCGGATGCGCATCTCCTCGATGTCCTTTTCCGCCACCGAGATCATCTTGTCCAGTTCGGGAATCAGCTCTTCTTCCTCCGTCTCCTCGATCAGATCGATGATCTCGTTCGCGTCGTCGAGCGCCTTTCTCCCCGCTTCGTAAGAGGCGATCTTCCCCTCGTTTGAAGAGATCTCCCGCCCGATCTTCTTGGACCGCTCCAGATCCTGCCAGACCTCCGGCTTTTCCTGTTCTTCTTTCAGTTCTTTGAGCCGCTCGATGCGACGGTCGATGTCGAGCGCGTATTTCGCCTCGCCGAGCGTCTCCTCGAGCGCCTTGATTTTTAATCTGTAATCGTCTGCCTTAAACATACTTCCCTCTCGTCAAAATCTCCGAGCTGAAACCCGGAGATCGATGTCGCCGCGGCGGTTCCCCTCTGCGACGTATTCCGTCAAGGTTTCCCGTGGCATTTCTTGTATTTGAGTCCGCTGCCGCAGGGACAGGGATCGTTGGGGCCGATCTTCTTCTTTTTCGGCATGGAGGCGGGATTGAATTTGGTCTCTCCGCTCGTCTTGAGGCTGTCGACGTCCACTGCCTTGGGAATCTGCATGCCTTCTGTCATCAGATCCTGCGGACGGAATGCCGCAGGCGCGACTGCCGGCGCGGGACGGAGCATCTGAGGGCTCTGAGGCGCCTGTTCCCTGCCCGTCGCACCCTGCTGCTGCGTCGGAACGGACGCAGCCGGCGAAGTGGGAAGAACGCGGGAGACCGGCTGTCTGCGCACTTCGATCTTTACTTTCAGAAGCATGGCGACGGTATTTGTCTGGATGCGCTCGATCATCTCGTTGAACATCGCCGAACCTTCCTGCTTATAGGCGATCACCGGGTCATTCTGTCCGTATGCGCGAAGCCCGATCCCCTTGCGAAGCTGATCCATCGAATCGATGTGATCGATCCAGTTGCGGTCAACATTGCGAAGCAGCACCTGACGCTCGACATCCGCGTAATTGATTCCCGTCTCCTCCCGAATCTTGACGATCTTCTCCTCATACGCCTTCACCGCCTTCGTGGAGATCTTTTTCAGGGCGACGCCCAGATCCCACTGCTCCAGCTTTTCCCGCGTGACATAGTTCGAACCTTCCGGCAGAATTTTATGTTCGAGCGCGGCATTGAGATCGTCGACGTTCCATTTGACCGGCTCAACTTCTGTGTTGACCGCCGCCCGAACGGTGCTTTCCACATAATCGGGAATGTATTTGAGAATCTGCTCGTGCACGTCTTCGCCTTTGAGCACCTTCATGCGCTCCGCATACATGAGCATTCTCTGCTTATTCATTACGTCGTCATATTGCAGGACGTTCTTTCGGATGGCAAAGTGTTTTCCTTCGATCTGCTTCTGCGCATATTCGATCAGGCGGCTGAGGATCTTTGCCTCAAGACATTCATCGTCCGCCATCCCCGCGGAATCATAGACGCGCTTCATCCGCTTCATGCGCTCGTCGCCGAACCGCACCATCAGATCGTCTTCCAGCGAAATGAAGAACACAGAAGCGCCGACGTCTCCCTGCCGTCCGGATCTGCCGCGAAGCTGATTGTCGAT
Organism: uncultured Clostridia bacterium; assembly: GCA_944372525.1. Lineage (GTDB taxonomy): Bacteria > Bacillota > Clostridia > Christensenellales > Borkfalkiaceae > Gallimonas. Next base: position 29,918 of record CALVZL010000003.1, on the reverse strand, counting down.
CCGGCGCGCCTCATGGCGCTCCGTCCCGATGATGCAGAGACCGCCCGCGGCAATGACCGCCTTCTTTTCCTCATCCGTCTGTTCTTTGTACATATGATAGAGCTTGCGGAAACGGTCGCGGATCGCCGCCGTCGCCTCATCCAGCTCCGCGTAGCTTGTCGCAAGTTCGATCTCTTCATGAGAGACGCCCTCTTCGCGCAGCCGTTTTTTGGCAAGGTATTCCGGGTTTCCGCCGAGCAGGATATCCGTTCCGCGTCCCGCCATGTTGGTGGAAATGGTGACCGCGCCCAATCTTCCCGCCTGTGCGACGATCTCCGCCTCCCTCTCATGGTTCTTTGCGTTCAGAATATTATGCGCGATGCCGTTTCTGCGCAAAAGCCGCGAGATCTCCTCCGACTTATCCACGGAAACGGTACCCACGAGAATGGGCTGGCCTTTTTCGTGGCGTTCGACGATCTCGCGCACGATCGCCTTCTTTTTCCCCTCCTGCGTCGAATAGATCCTGTCGTGCTGATCCTCTCTGCGGACGGGCATATTCGTCGGGATCTCGATAACGTCGAGAGAATAGATCGTGCGGAATTCGCCCTCCTCCGTCTTGGCGGTACCCGTCATGCCCGAAAGTTTCTTATACAGCCTGAAATAATTCTGGAACGTGATCGTCGCGTAAGTCTTGTTCTCCTCGCGGATCTTGACCCCCTCTTTCGCTTCGATCGCCTGATGCAATCCGTCGGAATAGCGGCGCCCGTTCATGAGACGGCCGGTGAACTCATCGATGATGATGATCTCTCCGTCTCCGCTGACGAGATATTCCTCGTCCCGATGGAAGAGTTGATGCGCCTTGAGCGCCTGCTGAATATGGTGGTTCAGCGTGACGTGCGCAATATCCGCAATGTTTTCCACGCCGAAAAACCGCTCTGCCTTCTCCGCGCCGAACTCCGTGAGATGTACCTGCTTATCCTTCCGCTCAATGACATAATCCCAGTTGAGCTCCTCGGCTTTGGCAAGTTTTCTCTCTCCCGCCTCTCCGGCCTTGTCCTTTTTGCGGCTCTGTTTCTCCTCTTCTTCTTTGAGATCGTCGTCAAATCCGCCCTTGAGCGTACGCACAAAACGGTCTACCTGTTCGTAAAGCGCGGAGGACTGTTCTCCCTTTCCCGAAATGATGAGCGGAGTCCTCGCCTCGTCGATCAAAATCGAGTCGACCTCGTCGACGATGGCAAAGTTCAGTTCTCTCTGCACCATCTGTTTGAGATCGGATTTCAGATTATCGCGCAGGTAATCGAAGCCGAATTCGTTGTTCGTTCCGTAAGTGATGTCGCATCCGTACGCCGCACGTTTGGCGTCGTCATCCATTCCCGGAACGACAACACCCACCGTAAGACCCATGAAGCGGTGAATCTTTCCCATCCATTCGGCGTCGCGCTTTGCCAGATAATCGTTGACGGTCACGATGTGCACGCCCTTTCCGGAGAGTGCTTCCAGATAGCTCGGAAGCGTCGCCACTAGTGTCTTTCCTTCTCCCGTCTTCATCTCGGCAATCCGTCCCTGGAACAGACAGATGCCGCCAATGACCTGCACATGAAAGTGCTTCATTCCGAGCACACGCCAGCTTGCCTCGCGCAGCGCCGCAAACGCGTCGAAAAGGATATCGTTCAGCGTCTCTCCCTTGGCAAGACGCTCTTTGAAAATCGCGGTCTGCCCTTTGAGTTCCGCATCACTCATTGCCTGGTATTTGGGTTCAAGGCGTTCGACCGCCTTCGCCATTTTATCGAGTTTTTTCAAACTCCTGCGGCTGTCACCGCTTTTTAAGTATCCGATCAGTCCCATATTCGATGAAACTCCGTTTTGCCCATAATAAGGCATGATAAAATTTGCATTCTCTATTTTACAATATTTATTTTACAATATTTCCCGAAAAAATCAAAGCGTTTTGAAACATTTTTCACCGAATTTCCATCATAAGAAGGCAAAATTTATCTTTTCGGCCTCTTCAAAGCCGAAAAAACGCCAAATTCCGCGTACAGGAAGATCAGCTCTCTTCTTCCGCATTCAGACAGGCATACAGCTCTCCGGCAATTTTCTCTCCGCGATCTGTACAGACACGCGCTGCCCCTGCCCGCAAGAGCATTTTCAGCTGTTCCGCGTTCTCCGCTTCCGTCGCATCGCAAGACAACTTACCCGCTCCGTGTTCGACGGCACACAGCAGCAGCGGAAGCTCTCCCCGCACGCATATGCCGTCTGCATGGGCCGCGCAGGCCGCCCGCACTCCGAGCGCGATCTCCGCCTCGCTCAGCCCCCTTTCGGTGAGCTGGACGATAAGCGTTGCCCGCTTTGCCGCACGCCTGACGCCCCGGATCTCTCGTTTGAGATAAGAAAAATTTTCCTCTGCCAGCGCTCCGCGCCAGAGCACGAGCCGCACTTCCCGCGCTCCCTGCCGCACGGCTTTCCTTGCTTCGGCGCGCTTGACGGAGAGAACACTTCCGCCCGTACCGCCGACAACCGCGATCACGCGGGGAGCCGAATCCGTGCCGAGACAGCGTTTCGCCCGCGCTATGCAGACGGGAGATACCACGATTCCTTCCGCATGCAGCCGCAATGCCGTTTCGCATGCGCGACGGAGTGCCGCGCCGTCCGCCTCTCCGCTTACGGCGTCGATCACAAGTTTTTTCAGTGTCAGTGCGACTTCGGCCTCCCTGCGGCTGCGCACAAATTCTCCGTATTCCGCCGCCTCTGCGGCTGTCAAACGTCTTCCTTCCTGTTCCATGCCCGGTATTTTTCCCGAATTTTCGAAAAAATATGCCCGGATTTCCGAAAATAGGACAAAACATTATCGCTATCATGAAGGGCATGAATCTAATCCTCGTCCATATTTCCGTACAGGCACAGGGAATCCTGTGGACAGTCCTTCTCCTTCTCTTCTGCATCATTGTTGTGCACGGAATCAAACTCGCCGCGATCGGTTACCGCACGGTAAGAAAAAATCTGCCGCCCGAGCCTCCGAAACAGCCGGAAACAAAACCGGAACCGGTCTATTTTCTTGTCGAACGAAAAAAGAAACGAACCAAAAAATCGGAATTCTCCGAGCCAAAACGCATTGAATTTCAGCCGTAATCTCAAACGGCGCCGCAGTGCGGCGCCGTTTCGCTGGCTGTCATTTATTCCTCTTCGTAACGAATGATATTCTTTCCCGAATCCCAAAGCCGTTCCAGATAATAAAACAGCCTGGACTCCTCGTTGAACACGTGTACGACAACGTCACCGTAATCGAGCACTCCCCAGCGCCCTTCCCGCAGCCCCTCCGTGCGAAGAGGAGAAAGACCGCACTTCTTCTCGATCTGCTCCTCCACGTTTTCGCCGAGCGCACGAACCTGTGTCGTGCTCTTTGCGCTTCCGATCACAAAATAACTGCATACCATCGTCTGATCGCCGACATCCAGAATGACGATATCCGTCGCCTTTTTATCGGACAACGCCTTACAACATGCTTTTGCCAACTCGTAACTTTCCACCTTTTTTCCCTCCTCTTTTCGGTTTTTTACTTTTTTATGTCACGCATAGTACTGCGTAAAATACTATTTTTCAAATTTTTTTCTGATCCATTCATACGCCTGCCCCGTCAAAGGATAGATTTCCCCGCCGGATGCCTCCAAATAGGCGATCTGATGCGACAAACTGCAAAAAAGACATTTGTCAAGGTCACAAAAAAACAAGGCGCGCAATTCCTCCACACCGGGGAAATTTCTCCCCTCTTCCAATAAATCGGAAAGAAAAATCAGTTTCTCCAGCGCCCCCATTTCCGCCCTTCCGCTTGTATGATACCGGATCGCATTCAGAATTTCTTCGTCGCAAATTCCGAGCAGGCGCTCGGCAAGATATGCGCCCGTAAACTGATGCATGACAGGGTCGGGCACGCCGCAGGGAGGCACGAATCTGCTCAGCAACGGAGAATCCATAGGGACATATTTTCCGCAATCATGCAGCGCCGCCGCAAGAAGCGCCTTCTCCTCCGAGATCCCCGCGCCACGCGCACGCGCACACGCCAGACAGGCGACACGGTAACTGTGCTCCCGCCTTTTTTCCTTCTCCAGCGCAAGACCCCGCGCGATCACGGGATACTCATAGAGACTGTGTTCGCGCAGATATGCCGAAACCGCTTCGTCCAACTCCTCGACCGGCTTTCCGAACGCAAGGGCGACACGAAGCCGCGTGGAAGAAACGGGCGCCCCGCAAAAACCGAGAAAGCAAGGTTTTTTGCAAAATACGGATTCAAATCGTTCGGAAAACGCACGCGCACTCCCGTCTCCCCTGTCGCAAACGGCAAGCGTAACATTTTGCAAGATATCGGCGGGATTTTTCCAAGTGAAAAAATCCTCCAGCATATCCGCTCCCATGAGAAAATACCGCTCCGCATCCGGATACTTTTCTGCAAAATAACGGCAGGTGATATAGGTATAACTGGTCTCCCCGCGCGAAAGCTCGTAATCGCTGACCTCCGCCTGCAGACAATTCCGAAAAGCCAGGCGGCACATTGCAAAACGCGAAGCCGCATCCGCCCGAGCTCCGCCAAGCTTGTGCGGCGCAACAAAAGAAGGAATGACAATGACCTTGTCCAGCCCAAGCTGTTCGATCGCGGCAAAGACGAACCGGACATGTTCCAAATGCACGGGATCGAACGATCCCCCGAAAAGACCGATCTTCATGACAAAACCGATATCCCCTTTGAATACGTTTATTTTCGGCAAAAAGCGGGAAACATTGGGACATGAAATACTTTCCCGTTTTTTCTGACACCGCATTTTATTCTCTTTGCGGCTGGATTTTTTCCCTCTGTCTGTTCCGTTATCTCGGGCTGCCGCCCGCCCTTGCCGTAAGCATCTCCGCCCTTCTCGCCGCAGCGATCGGATGCGGCGTATTCCTGCTTCTGTGGTCTCGCAGCAGACAGAAACTGTTTGGAAAAAAAGAACGGGAAAAGCGAGATAAACTCCTCCTCCATCTCGCTCTCGAACGCCCGGAACGCATTCGCGCAGCCCTGCTCGCCGCCTACCTTGCCGACGGAAAAGACGCGCACTGTCAGGGAGACGCTCTCCGTGTCGACGAGGCGGAAGCAGTGCCAATTTTTACAATGCAACCCGTATCGGCGGACGAAATCGCCCTTCTGATCAAACGCTATCGGGAGACGCCCTTTTATATCCTCTGCAATGCGCTGAGCGACGAAGCAGAAAAACTCGCCGCCGACTTCTCCGTACCCGTCGTTCGGGGCGACGAAGTTTACACCCTTTTTGCCCGAACCGACACAATGCCAGCCCCCCTCATCTGCGGAAAAATTCCGCGAAAGACGGCAAAAAGAACGCTTCGCCGCATCTTTTCAAAAAAGAACGCACGCCCTTTTTTCGTGAGCGGAAGCCTTCTCCTCCTCATGAGCCTGTTCGCCTTTTTCCCCTATTATTACATCGTATCCGGAAGCATTCTCTTACTCGGCGCCATTCTCATTCGGACGATCGGATTTGTCGGAGAGTAGGTTTTTTCAATTTATTATAGTATTATGTCAGATATAATACTACGTTTAACCTGATTTTATCGATTTTCAAAAACAGATTTGATTGCTGAAGGGAATTTTTCCAAAATATCTGTCGCATCTGCCGCATATTCTCCCAACTCCTCCGCAACCATCTCCCCTGCCCTGCCAAGCAGATAAGAGGCGACGCAAGCTGCTTCAAAAGGCGCTATGCCGCGCGCACAAGTCCCTGCAAGCATGCCGGAAAGCACGTCTCCGCTCCCTCCTTTTGCGAGTACGGGCGAACCGGTGAGATTGATCGCCAGCCGTTCGCCGTCCGTGATAATGGTACGGTTGTTTTTCAGCACGACAACAATTCCGTACTCCCGTGCAAACTTCCTCGCCAATTCCTCTGCATGGGCAAGGACCTCGCCCACGCTTGTCCCGATCAATCTTGCAAACTCCTTGGGATGAGGGGTCACGACAACACGGCATTTTTTCTCATGAAGAATTTCCGCTCCGAATCGGCTCAATCCGTTCAAAGCATCCGCATCAAGCACCAGTGTTCCGGTATATTCCGGAAGAAGTTCCACCAAAAGCGCATAGAGCCATTCGCTTACTCCGGCGCCCATTCCCACGGCTATACTCTGCGAAGAGAGAATATCTCCGTCCAATGCACTGTATTCTCTCAAAATGCATGAAGGAAGTTTTCCCACCAAATAGGGGCACAGCGTCTGCTTAGCGCAGAGCTTGGTATAGCCCGCACCCGACTTGAGACACGCACCTGCCGCAAGCAGAGCCGCTCCGCTGGAAGAATCTGTCCCGCCTGTCAGAATACACGCACTCCCGAACGTTCCCTTATTGACATTGCTCTTTTTTTTGGGAAAAAATACGGCAACGTCCCGATCTTCCCAAAGTTCGGCTCCTCGGTCTTCCGATGTGATTCCGATATCACAGACCGTCACCTTTCCGGCCGTATCGACACCGTCGCAGAGAAGAAGTGCATTTTTCATCAGCCCCATGCATATGGTCTCGTCTGCCTTAACACAGGGAGAATACGCTACGCCGTTTTCCGAAAGTCCGCTCGGAAGATCGGCGCTTATGACATAGGCCCCGCTTCCGTTGATGAATTCGATCAGCCGTGCCGCATTTCCTTGCGGCGCACGGGAAATTCCGGTCCCCAGTACACAGTCCGCAATGACGGCATATCTTCTCTTCGGAATGCAGCCGAACACCTCTCCCTGAAAGCGCGTCTTTTCTTCGGCACAATCGGGAGTTAGACGGTCAGACAGGCAAAGCACCGCCGCCGCTCTTCCCCTTTCGATGACCATCCGAGCCGCCGCAAAACCGTCTCCGCCGTTGTTTCCTCCGCCGCAGACGAACAGCGCCTCCTCCGCCCCCTTCCTTTCCATTGCCGCGAGCACGGCGTCCGCAAGCCCTTGCCCCGCACGTTCCATCAGCATAATCGACGGAACACCGCCGGCAATTGTTTTTTTGTCTGCTTCGCGCATCTGCGCCATCGTGTACGAAACCCGCATATCAACTCCTGTGCGCGCGGAACCTCTCCGTGCCGAAAATCGGGAAAAAGCACTCCCGCTCCGCAATCCGATATTTCTCCTCCGGTCGTAGACCGCAAAAACCGCACTCCGCACCCGCATTTTAACGTTGACCACCTGCCGGGCCCGTATTCCCCGCCGACTGACACGCGCAGCACGGAAGAATGCAATCGCTCCGCTGAAGCAAATCCTATTGACCGAGTATGACCTTCCGGCTCGAACGGAAAAAAGGACCGCTTCCGCCAAAGGTGCATATCCTGCGGCGCGAAAAGCCGCGCCTTCTCTTTGTTCAGTCCACGCGAATGCCGATCTCCGCCGCCGAAAGAGCCCGCATCCCGTCCTCCGTCTCGATCTGCAGCCTGCCGTCTGGCAGAACATCCAGCGCCCGCGCCGAATAGCGGCGCGTTCCCTCCGTAACCATGATCTCCTTCCCCAGAAAAGCGGCCCTTTCGCGATATTCCGCAGTATGGTCGAACATATCCAGATGAAAGATCAGCTTGTCGCGCACTTCCTCCACATCCAGCTTTCGTCCCGTCGCTTCGTTCAGCGAGACGGCGATTCCGCCGAGCGCAGTGAGATCGTTGGATACATTGAGCCCGATCCCGATCAGACTTGCATACAGAAAGGATCCGCGCACGACATTTTCAATCAAAATGCCGGCAAGTTTCTTTCCCCCGATCAGAACATCGTTCGGCCACTTGATACGGGGGGACAGCCCGTAGTCTTCCGCCGTCTTACAGACGGCAACCGCAGCGTTTTCCGTCGCGAGAAAAAGCCGATCGGCCGGAAAATTTTCCGGAAAAAAAACCCGGGTCAGATAAACGCCGCCTTCTCCGGACAGAAAGCTCCTTCCCTTGGTCCCCCTGCCCCCTGTCTGACGGCGGGCGCAGACGACCACGCTCTCTCCCGTCTCCAAATAGCGCCTGGCATAGAGATTGGTCGAATCGACCTCTTCCAGGAGTTCCAGTTTCATGTTTCTTCCTCCGCTCCGCACTCTGAAAGCGCAGCGCGGACCATGTCGGATTCATATCCGCGGGAAAGCAGATATGCATATGCTTTCGCAAATGTCTTTCTGTCGTTCGGTTTATTCTTCAGATACTTTTCGAGCGCTCTGCGCAAACCCTCCTCTTCTCCTGACATCTGCCCGATCGCATCCGCGATCTCATCATCCGGCACCCCTCTCCGCCGCAGTTCCGCCTCGATCAGGCGTCTGCCCTTTCGCTTCCCCGCACTTTCGCAATACGCGGCTGCATACGCCCCGTCGTCAAGAAATCCGTTCGCTTTCATTTTTTCCACGACATCATCGCATACTTCTTCGAGATACCCTTTCCTTACGAGAAAGGAGCGGATCTCCCGCTCCGTCTTCATGGACGCGGAGATGTGGGAAAGCGCTTTGTCGAATGCAGTCGCCTTTTCGCTCTCGAGTTGCAGCCGAACCAATTCTTCGCGCGTCACCACAGACCCCACATGCAGTCGATTTCTCACGACCGTCTCCAACTTCATGCCGCAGCAAAATCTCCCGTCCGTCTCGATGTTGCAACGTGTTTTATCCCCCTTCTGCGGGGAAATCCGAGTGATTTCCGACATGGCGCCCTTCCTTATTTCGCTTTCTATGATACCACCGCACCGGAAAAAAGTCAATCCCCTCCCCGAAAAATCCTTCCGAAAGCGTTGGAGCGCAAAAAAACGATCCGCGCAAAGCATCGGCTGCGCGGATCGTTTTCCGAATGTTATCTGAGACAAAGTCCGTTGACGTCAGCGTCCAGTGTGATCGTGCTCCCCGCCTCGGGATTTTCCGCGATCATATACTTGGCGATCGGCGTCTCCGCATGAGACTGAATAAACCTCTTGAGCGGACGGGCTCCGTACACGCTGTCGTACCCGTAGTCAACGATGTATTCTTTCGCCCGATTGGTCACTTCGAGATTGAGGTGTTCCGCCTTCAGACGGTTGCGCAGACGTTCGAGCAAAATATCGACGATCGCCCCGATATTCTCCTGCGTCAGCGGCTTAAACATGATAATTTCGTCCAAACGGTTGAGGAACTCCGGACGGAAGGAGCGCTTGAGCAATTCTCCGACCTTTTCCCGCGCCGACTTGGAAATATCCCCTTCCTCGATCCCCTCCATGATGATCTCGGATCCGAGGTTGGAGGTGAGGATGATGATCGTATTTTTAAAATCCACCGTTCTTCCCTGCGAGTCCGTCACGCGGCCGTCATCCAAGATCTGAAGCAAAATATTGAACACGTCGGGATGTGCTTTTTCGATCTCGTCGAACAATACGATGGAATACGGGCTTCTGAGGACCGCCTCCGTGAGCGTGCCGCACTCTTCGTATTCGACATATCCGGGAGGCGCTCCCAGCAGACGGGAGACCGAAAACTTTTCCATATATTCGGACATATCGATCCGAACGATATTTTTTTCGTCGTCAAACAGATTTTCCGCAAGCGACTTGGCAAGTTCCGTCTTCCCGACACCGGTCGGCCCGAGAAAAAGGAACGAACCGATGGGCCGATTGGGATCGGAGATCCCCGCGCGGGAACGCAAAATCGCCTCCGAGACTTTTTCGACCGCTTCATCCTGTCCGACGACCCGCCGATGCAACTGCTCGGGAAGCCGCAACAGTTTTTCGCGTTCCCCCTCCTTGAGTCTTGCCACGGGAATCCCCGTCCAGCGCGCCACAATACGGTTGATCTCTTCCTCCGTTACCTCGTCCTGCAAGAGAGCGTTTTCCCGCCCGCTCACATTCTTCTTCGCCTGTTCGAGCTGCGCCTCCAGCGTGGCGAGATCCCCGTATTTGAGGCGAGACGCCTTTTCGTATTCGCCGCGGTTGGTGGCGGAATCGATCTCGCCCTTCACCTCGTCAATTTTCTCTTTCAGCTCCTTTTCGGAACGAATGGCATTTTTTTCGTCCTCCCACTTTGCCTTCATGACGTCGAACTTCTCCTGCAGTTCGGCAAGCTCCTTCCGAAGCGCTTCGTAGCGCGCGACAGAGAGATTGTCTTTCTCTTTCGATAGTGCTTTTTCCTCCACCTGCAGCTGAACGATTTTGCGGTGCAGCGCATCCATATCCGAGGGCATGGAATCGATCTCCGTGCGGATCATCGCCGCCGCCTCGTCGACAAGGTCGATCGCCTTGTCGGGCAGAAACCGATCCGTGATATAGCGGTTGGAAAGCGTCGCCGCGGCGACCAGCGCGTCGTCGTGAATGCGTACGCCGTGAAAGATCTCAAAGCGCTCTTTCAATCCGCGCAGAATGGAAATCGTATCCTCCACGGAAGGCTCCCCCACCATCACGGGCTGGAACCGCCGTTCCAGCGCCGCATCCTTCTCGATGTATTTTCTGTATTCGTCAAGCGTCGTTGCGCCGATGCAATGCAACTCTCCCCGCGCAAGAAGCGGTTTGAGCAGGTTGCCCGCGTCCATGGCGCCTTCGGTTTTTCCCGCGCCCACGACAGTATGCAATTCGTCGACAAAGAGCAAAATCCGCCCTTCGGACTTCGTCACTTCTTCCAGAACCGCCTTGAGCCGTTCCTCAAATTCTCCGCGATATTTAGCGCCCGCGATCAGCGCGCCCATATCCAGGGAAAAGAGCGTCTTGTTCTTCAAGCCCTCCGGCACGTCGCCCTTGACGATCCGCTGTGCAAGCCCTTCGGCGATCGCCGTCTTTCCCACGCCCGGCTCGCCGATGAGCACGGGATTGTTTTTGGTCTTTCTCGAAAGAATGCGGATCACATTGCGGATCTCTTCATCCCGTCCGATCACGGGCTCCAGCTTATGTTCGCGCGCTCGTTTCGTGAGATCCGCGCCGTACTTCTCGAGCGCTTCGTAAGATTCCTCCGGATTATCGCTCTTTACGTTCTGATTCCCGCGCACCTCTTTGAGCCCCTTCAGAAATTTGTCTTTGGTCACGCCGAACCGACGAAAGACCTCTTCCAGCCGACTGTCCGCATTGTCAAACAGACAGAGAAAAAGATGTTCCACCGAGACGTAATCGTCCTTCATGCTCTTTGCCAGCCGTTCCGCTTCGCTCAGAAGCCGCGTGAACGAGGCAGCGGCATACACCTGACCCGCTCCGGATCCGGAAACGCGGGGCAGCCGCTCCGTCTCATCCTGAACGGCACGGGAAAATCCCGAGGCGTCCACGCCGATCCGGTTCATAATACGCCAAATCAGGCCGTCCCGCTCGAGGAGCGCGCAGCAAAGATGCGTACAGGTGAGTTCGTTGTTCCCGTACTCCGTCGCGAGATTTTGCGCCTCCTGGATCGCCTGCAACGATTTCTGTGTATATACATTGGCATTCATCGCAATTTCCTCCCTCTTGTTCTTTCTAATGAATTATACCGCATTCGCAAAAAAACAAAACATATATTTGCCTTTTGCTCGGACAAAAGACGCGCCGCGGATCGCGGCGCGTCTTTTTCTTTTTTTTGTTCGGACTCACTTCCCGAACATGATCCGTTCGCTCGAAAGCATCTTTGCAATCAGAAAGATCAGCACTACCGTATAGACCAAATTCACGCCGACTGTGAGCAACGTCATCCCGAGAGTGACAGACAGATCCATAATCCGGCTGATGCAAGAAACCGTACCCAAAACGGGGACAAATGCCACCCAGAGTCCGTTCATGTCGACGATTCCGGCAGCAAGAGACAACACCATGACGAAGATCATGACGACGCCGGAATACGCCGAAGCTTCCTTGACCGACTTCGAATAAGCGGACACCAGGGTAAGCAGCGCGACGATGAAGGGCACGACACTGCATACGGAGAGCAAAAGCTGCAAATAGCTGGAAATTCCGAAGGCCCCCGCCATACCGGAAACAGATATCCCCATGAGCTTGGGAAAACTGAAGATGACCCCGAGAAAACTGGAGAGTGCGCCGATCACGGATATGCAGCTGAGCGGAATGACTTTCCCCAACGCGATATCCGAACGACGGACCGATGTCACAAGGACAGTGGCAAGCGTGCCCCGCTCCTTCTCTCCCGCCACCGATTCGAGCGTAATGCTCATGCAGGAAGAGAAGATGAGCGCAACGATCAGGAAGGGCAGGAATCCGCCCAACAACGACACCAGAACATCGGCCTCGGAAGAAAAATCAAACACCTCATCCGAAAGATTGACGTCAAACATATTGGAAACGGTGCTCTCATATGCGTCCAGCACGGAGATCGCCAGCGAATAGAACGCCGCGCTCGTCTCATCGGCAGAACAATAATAAATCCGAACCTGCGGCGCACGCTCTCCGCTTTCCGGAGAATAGGACAGGATTCGCTCGTCAAAATTTTCGTCAAAGAGAATCAGCGCTGTCGCCTTTTCTTCGCGAACCGCTTCTTTCGCCTGTTCGACATCCTCGGCGGGCGTCAGTGTCCAATCCTCCTGTCCCGTCAGCTGCACCGCAGCCTGTTGCAAAAGCGGCTGAATGATGGCAGACTCGCCGCCGACGTACACCGTCTTGAAGTCATATTTTTGCTCCTCGCTCCACAGGAGATCCCCCATCAGCGAATAGAGAAAAAAGATGAGGATCCCGGGAAGGATCATCGTCGCAATCAGCTTGGGATCGCGGAAAAAGCGGAAAAATTCTTTTTTGATGAGTGCGGCAAGTTTCATTGCAGAACCCCTCCCGTTGCAAGGTATAGTTCAAAAAAGCGCTCTTCCAGCGAACGTCCGTCCATGATTTCGGCAAGCGAGCCCTCACGTAACATTTTTCCTTCGACGATGACGCCGACGCGATCGCACAGCTTTTCCACCAGAGAAAAAATGTGTGTGGAGAGAATGACGCTCTTGCCCATACCCCGCAGTTCTGCCAAAAAATCGGTTACAACTTTGGCAGTCAGCACGTCCAGCCCGTTCGTCGGTTCGTCAAAGATGACGATTTCCGGATCGTGAACGATGGAGATGACGAGAGAGACTTTCTGCTTCATGCCGGAAGACAAATCCCCGACGCGAACGCCGGCAAAGCGGTCAATGCCGAAGCGATGGAAGAGCTCGCGTTTGCGCTCCGCAACGGCGTCTTTTGCCATGCCGTGCATCATTCCGAAAAAGTCGAACAGATAATCGGGCGTGAAGAAACTCTCCAATTTGAGTTCCCCTGTCATAAAACCGATACAGTCGCGCACCGCCTGCGCCTCTTTCACAATGGATTTCCCGCAGAGAAAGGCGTCTCCCTCATCGGGGCGAATGAGCGTGGAGAGCATCCGCAGCGTCGTCGTCTTTCCCGCGCCGTTCGGTCCCAAAAGTCCGTAGATCTCTCCCCGATAGGCGGAAAACGACAATCCGTCTACCGCCACCTTCATCGCCTGATGCGTCTTCTCGATTTTTTGCTGTTTTTTGGAAAGGGAAAAGGTCTTTCGCAAGCCCTCTGCCCGTACGATTTCTTCCTTCACACGCTCTCCTTTCGATCCAAACGGTCTCTTTCCGGATCTCTTCTCTGACCCGATCTGACAATCGCGGACCTATTCTATCATATTCTATATTTTCTGTCAACCAATTCAACAAAAAGGAGCCGTATCGGCTCCTTTTGCGCAACTCCTCTTTGTCTCTGCGGCAAACGGCGGCTTTTCCTTCAAAAAACTTCCGTCGTTCCGTCCGAAAAGCGATACAGGTAACTTCCGTCTGCCCTTTTTTCGATGTGAAATTCTCCTCGTTCGGAACCGATTTGATAGGAAACTTTCATTCCGTTCCCCCCGTCCTCATGGGAAATCCGATAGACCTCCTCCCGTGTTCCGCTTATGAATTCCAGCTCATACTCGATCTGCGTCTTTCCGTGTTCCGTTTCCGATTCGAACTCAACGGAAATCTCCTCCGCCACCTCGCCGTCGCGCACTACGGTATAGACATATTCCGTCTCCTTCTCTCCCGTCTCCGAAGACGTCTCCTGTTCCATCTGGACATAATTTCTGCGATCGTTTTCGTCCGGATAAGCGCGGATCTTTAATTCGTTTTCTTCTTCGTTTTTTTCCGATTCCTCCGTGCGCTCTCCCCGAAGAGCATACTCCGTGCCGCCGAAGAGCATCACGCCGACCAGCGAATACTCCCGCTCGGATTCCCTCTTTTCCGTCTCTTCCTTTACGAGTGTCTCGGTATAATACATGACGTGAGACACCGCCGCGCCGTTCATATCCATCCCCGTCACAGTGAGTTTGATCTCATATTGGGCATATGCTTCGTCTGTATTTTGTACGGCGGAAGTCGTCACGACTTCGTCGCCGAAAATTCCGTCAAGCATCAGAAAATAGCAATGGAACTGCTCCGCTTCAAATGAAACCTGCAAGTCCGATTTTACCGAAACGGAACGAAGCATCGTTCCCGCAACCGTTTTCTGCACGGACAAAGCCGTCGCAGCCGTTGCAGCGGTCCCCCCCGAAAACTCGCTCGAAAGCAGGCTTGCCGTCGTCACTGCACCCATTGCATACACCTGTTCTGCAGAAGAGAGCACGACCGCGGAACCGCCGGGAGGATCCCCTCCGTCGACGACCGGCCCGGGGCCGGGAGCGGAAGTTTCTTGCAGGGCAAAGGGAAGCGTTACCGCAAGACAGAGCGCCAAACAGGCGCAGAGAACGGCAACCTGCTTCCATATCCTCTTTCCCGCTCGCGAACTCCCGGCACGCCGCCCTTCTTCCGCACGGATATCTTTCCCCACGGCGCCCTCCTTCGGAAGCGCCTTGATTACCTTGTCATAGACTTCGGGAGGCTGATGTTCTTCCGCTTCCCGCCGAAGGATCTCTTCAATATCTCTGCGCTTCATCTTTCCTCCTTCAGAACCTTTTTCATCTTTGCGATCGCCCGATTGTATCTCCAGGTCACTGTTGCGATCGGCATATCCAGCATCTGCGCAACTTCCCGCCGCTTGTATTTTTCCGCCGCGACAAGAATCAGAATGGAGAACTCATCGGCAGACAAGATCTTTCTCGCAAGGTCGGTCAGCGCGCCGTAGTCGCCGTGATCCTGTGTCCCGAAAATCGCCGCCTGTTCCCGTTCGTCTACGGAATATTCGCGAGAGCGCTTTTTGGTCATGTTGAGCGCCTCATTCCTCGCGATCTTAGCAATCCACGCAAGCGCATTGCTGCCGCTCCGATAACGGGAGGCGTTTCCGATCACCTTCAGATAACAGTTCTGCATCACGTCTTCCGCGAGCATTCTCTCCCGCACGACGGAGAGAGCGATATAATATACCGCCCCCTTCGTCTCCCGATAGATCTCGTCAAACGCCGACATATCGCCCGCAGCCAATTTCGTCATCTGGTTATCGAGCCCCACCTGTTTTCCCTCCGCACAAACCAGCTCGGTTCATTGTAACAGATCCGGCCCGTTCTGTCAAGCTGTTATCTTTTGCCCCATGAATAGCTCTTATGCGTATTATCTGAAAAAGTATAGAAATACTCTCCGTTTTTTTCCGTGACGTAATACTCTCCGCGCGCTCCGTCGATGTTATAGCTGACCTTGAGCCGTTCTCTTCCGTTCACGATCTCCCGTTCGATCTCGTAACTTCCCCTCGAAGCTCCGCTCAGGAACATAACTTCATATTCCGTCTCCTGTTTTCCGCCCTCCGTCTCGTCGGAGAATTCAACTTTCGTCTTTTCAATCAGCTCGCGGCCGAGATAAGTGCAGTACGTATAACTGCGCTCCGTCTCGCTTTCGTTCCGCTCCGAAGACAGCTCCTCTTCATAGGTCATCGAGACCGAGTATCCCGTCTTATCTTCATTCTGATAGGCACGGACGGTAAATTCGTTTTTCGTTTCAAACTCCTTCCCTTCCTGCTCCGTCTCCGCCGTGCGCACTCCCTCCATCAGATACTGCGTCCCGCCCGAGATCATGATGCCGGAAATCATATAGTGCTCATAAGTTTTCACCTCCGTCTCTGCGTCGTCGCGATCATAGTCCCGCTCCGTTTCGGAAACGACCAGCGTTTCGTTATAGAAGAATACGTGCTGCACGTTCTCTCCGCCGAAGTCCTTCCCGTTGACCGTCATGCAATAGGTATAGTTTGAGTAAGCCGCATCCGTCGAGGTATTGTCCGTTACCTTTGTTGTAAGAAGATCTCCCCGAAACAGCTCTTCGATCATGGACAGATACTTCTGAAAATCATCCGCTTCCTCTTTTTCCGAAGAAGGCTGCTCGGGCAATTGCGTCGTTTCGCCGCCCGTGGTCTCGCCGCCCGTGGTCTCGCCGCCCGTCGTTTCGCCGCCCGTGGTCTCGCCGCCCGTCGTTCCCGTCGCAGTTTCGAGCAAAGCACTTGTTGTGATTGCGCCAAGTCCATAAATACCTTCCTTGCTCTCAAGCCCTTCATAAAGGCCCGGTTTCGTACTTCCCTTCATGTCGCCGCTGTACAGAAAATTCTGTCCGCAGGACGCCAAAGCAAAGACCGATACTCCCGCAAGTGCCACAACTGCCAAAATCCCTCTTTTTTTCATAATCAAACCTCCGTTTCCTGTTGTTTACACTCATATAACAATCGGACGGCTTATTTTGTTGGAAAAAAGAAAAATTTTTTTCTTGTTTTTTTCAAAAAAGAAGCGTTTCCGAAAAACTGTCGGAAACGCTTCCCCCCCCTGATCGAAAGTCGGATTCAATTTTCGTCCGAGAAAAGAGAAACCGATTCCTGCCGATCGACGTTTACAAGTCCTGTTGTCGTAAGTTTGAGATGCGGAATGACCGAAAGGCTTACGAAAGCCATCGTCATAAAGGGCTCAACGCCCTCCGGCACCCCCATTTCCTTCACGCACTCTTTCAGCGCACGGTTCTGCGCCGCCGCCTCCTGTGCCGTCGCATCCGTCATCAGTCCGGCGACGGGAAGAGGCATTTCCGCAAGAACGGTTCCGTCCGCAACGGCAAGATATCCCCCTCCCAGTTCCCGCAGGCGGTTTGCGGCAAACGCCATATCCGCTTCGTTCGTGCCCATTACGATCAGATTATGAGAATCGTGCGCAACGGACGAGGCGATCGCCCCTCGTTTGAGTCCGATCCCCGTGAGGAAGCCGATCCCTTTGTGTCCCGTATTGTTATGGCGCTCTATGACCGCAATTTTAAGAATATCCCGTCCGACGTCGATCCCGTTCCCGACAGAAAAATCCAACGTCATGCGCCGTTCTTCCGTGATCAGCTCTCCCTTTCGGGTTGCGATCACGCGGCAAAACCCTTTCTCGGGAGGAATAAGAAAATCCCGTTCGCAAAGCGGCGCAAGGCGGAAGGTATCGCGCACCCTGCGTTCGAGCGCCGCACCCGCAGACGGAAGAGAAAATTCCTCCACTCTGCCGCAACATACGACCTTTTCCCCGCGATGATAGACGTCCCGCACGGTCATGGTTTGCAGATCGTCGAGAACCATCATGTCCGCCGCATAGCCGGGTGCTACTGCTCCCATCCCCTTCAATCCGTAATATTCCGCCGCCTGGATGCTCCCCATGCGGATCCCCGCGACGGGACTCTTGCCCGCCTTTGCAGCACGGCGGATGATCTCGTCAATGTGCCCGCCGGAAAGCAGATCGGCAGGGTGTTTATCGTCCGTCACCAGCAGACAGCGGCGGGAATACGGCTCGTCAAAGAGCGGAAGAAGCGCTTCCAGATTGCGTGCAGCCGTCCCCTGACGGATCATGATCCGCTGTCCTTTGCGGAGCTTTTCCAGTGCCTCGTCCAACACGGAACACTCATGGTCATCTCCCACGCCGACGGCGACATATCGGTCGAGCGCTCTCCCCGACAACAGAGGCGCATGCCCGTTGATCACCCGTCCGAAAGCCTTCGCGTCCGCAATTTTTTTAAGCAGTTCGCCGTCGCGCGCAATGACCCCGACATAATTCATCACTTCCCCCAACGCGATCACGCGTTGCTCCTTGTAAAAAGGGGCGAGCCGATCCGCTCCCAGCTCCGCACCGGATTCCTCGTATTCCGTTGCGGGTACGCAAGAAGGCAATGCGTAAAAAATATCTATGGGAAGTTTTTCGCTCATGCGGAGCATATAGGAAATCCCGTCTTCCCCGCAGACATTGGCGATCTCATGCGGATCCGCAACGACCGCGGAAGTGCCGTGAAGTGCACACACGCGCGCAAACTCGGGAGGAAGAAGCATCGTGCTCTCGATGTGGATATGCCCGTCAATGAGACCCGGCGCAAGATATTTTCCCGTCAGATCCTCCGTCCCATCCGCTTCGCAGTCGTGATAATCTCCCACGCCGACGATGATCCCGTCTTCCGTAAGGACATCCGCCTGTTCGATTTCATCGGTAAACACGTTGACAATATTTGCATTTCTGAGCAGTCGTTTCATCTCGTTTTCTCCTGTCCGATCAAGGGAAAAGGGCGTCCGCGCACGCGGAACGCCCCTTCGGTCCGATTATTCGTCGCCTGCCGCGACAGATTCGTCCACCATGACGTCGTTATAGCGACCAGACGTCTGGACGGAAACATTCTTGTACTCCTTCATCCCGGTCCCGGCGGGAATGAGTTTTCCGATGATGACATTCTCTTTGAGCCCGATGAGCGGATCGCGTTTTGTGCAGATCGCCGCCTCCGTCAACACCCGAGAAGTCTCCTGGAACGAAGCGGCGGACAGGAAGGAATCGGTCGCAAGCGCAGCCTTTGTAATGCCGAGCAGCACTCGTTTCGCCGTAGCGGGAACTCCGCCCGCCTGGATGGTCTTTTCGTTCTGTTCTTCGAACGTGAACATATCGACCAGCTGACCGGGCAGCATATCCGTCGTACCCGCATTTTCAATGCGGACTTTCCTGAGCATCTGGCGAACAATGATCTCGACGTGTTTGTCGTTGATGTCGACGCCCTGAGACCGATAGACGGATTGAACCTGTTCGAGGATATAATCCTGCACCCCTTTCACGCCTTCGACGCGAATGATATCCTGCGGATTCACAGAACCTGCGTTGAGAAGATCTCCGGGTTTGACTTTATCCCCCGTGCGCACTTTCAGCTCTGCGTTGAAGGGAAGCACATATTCTTTGAGTACAACGTTCGTCCCCTCTTCATTGATGAAGATGTGGTTGAGGTTGTCGCTGTTGTCCACCGACACAACGCCCTGGAATTCACAGATCGTCGCAACGCCCTTGGGTTTTCTCGCCTCAAACAATTCCTCGACTCGGGGAAGACCTTGCGTAATGTCGCCCGTTGCCGCGATGCCGCCCGTATGGAAAGTTCTCATCGTAAGCTGCGTACCGGGTTCACCGATGGACTGCGCCGCGATGACGCCGACCGCCTCGCCGACTTTGATGGGCATCGTCGTCGCCATATTCTTTCCGTAGCATTTTGCGCACACGCCGTTGCGCGTCGTGCAGTTAAAGATCGAACGGATATTTACGCCATCCTTGTATTTCTCCATGGCGGCAAGCCGTTTTGCGTTCTCTTCCGTAATCATCTCGTTGCAGGGAACGACCACCTCGCCCGTCGCCTCGTCGATCAGATCTTCCGCCGCAAATCTGCCCGTAAGGCGATCTTCGAGGGACTCGATGAGTTCGCCGTTGGGACCGATGATGGCGCTGACAACGGTGCCGCGAGGACGTTTGCCCGCCGAGCAATCTTCTTCCCGCACGATGACGTCCTGCGAGACATCGACAAGACGCCGCGTAAGATAACCGGAGTCCGCCGTCTTGAGCGCGGTGTCGGCAAGTCCTTTTCTGCCGCCGTGCGAAGAAATGAAGTATTCGAGAACGGAAAGTCCGTTTCGGAAACAGGACTTGACGGGAACTTCGATCTTCTTGCCCTGCGGGTTCACCATCAGGCCGCGCATGCCGGAAAGCTGCTTGATCTGGTCGATCGAACCGCGCGCCCCGGAATCCGCCATCATCCAGATGGGATTGAACTTATCCCGCACGCCCTGTTCCTTGAGAATGGCGGCGACTTTGTCCGTCGCTGCGTCCCAGACGTCGATCACCGCATGATAGCGTTCGTCCTCTTTCAGAAGACCGCGGGAGAATTTCTTGGAGATTTTTGCGACCTGTTCTTCCGCATCCGCGACGATCTGATTCTTCTCTTCGGGGATCTTCATGTCGAAGACGGACGTCGTGAGCGCCGCAAGCGTAGAGTATTTGTATCCCCTCTCTTTGATCGCATCGAGGACGGCGGAAGCCTTAGGCGCATATCCCGTCTTGAAACAAGCCTCAACGATACGGGAAAGATGTTTCTTTCCGATTGCACGCGCACCGCCGATAAATTCGGTCGAAAGCTCGAGCTTGAGATAATCCTCCGGCGTCTCGCGCTTGACAAACCCGAGATCCTGCGGCATTCCGTCGTTATAAATGATTCTGCCGACCGTGGTCTTGATCACGCCCGTCACCGAGAGAACGCCCTTTTCGTCCCGCTGAACGGTCACATGACCGCGGATTCCGTTGTTGGGGACGTTTTCGTCCCGCGCAAAGGTCTTGTCGTAAGGAAGAGGCAGATCTTCAAACTTTTCGACAGGCAGCGCCACCGTACGGCGGACATAGATCTCGTCCTGACAGTGCAGATCTTTGAGCTGATAGCTCATGAGCGCTTCGTCGAAGGAGGCGAATACGGGCGGAACATAGACTTCTCCGTCCTCGGACGGTCTGCCCTGCGCGTCGTACCGTTTCCCCTCCTCGCGGCGGAGAATGGTAAGATAGTAAGCGCCGATGATCATGTCCTGCGTGGGGCTCATGACCGATTTTCCGTCGGCGAGTTTCAGAATATTGTTCGCCGAGAGCATAAGGAATCTCGCTTCCGCCTGCGCTTCGATGGAAAGCGGAAGGTGAACCGCCATCTGATCGCCGTCAAAGTCCGCATTGAAAGGACCGCAGACGAGCGGCGAGATCTTGATCGCTCTTCCCTCGATGAGCACGGGCTCAAACGCCTGAATGGAGAGCCGGTGCAGCGTCGGCGCGCGGTTGAGCAGCACGGGATGATCTTTGATGACTTCTTCGAGCACATCCCATACGAAATCCTTCGCCTTTTCCACCGTGCGTTTTGCGCTCTTGATGTTGTGGCATTTGTTTGTCTCGACCAGCCGCTTCATGACAAAGGGCTTGAAGAGTTCGATCGCCATTTCCTTGGGCAGTCCGCACTGATAGATCTTCAGTTCCGGACCGACAACGATCACCGAACGGCCGGAATAGTCGACGCGCTTCCCCAGCAAATTCTGACGGAACCGTCCCTGCTTGCCGCGCAACAACCCGGAAAGGGACTTCAGCTCGCGATTGGAAGGTCCGCTGAGCGGTTTTCCCCGCCTCCCGTTGTCGATGAGCGCATCCACCGCCTCCTGCAGCATTCTCTTTTCGTTTTTAATGATCATCTCGGGCGCGCCGAGCTCGATCATTCTCTTGAGCCGGTTATTGCGGTTGATCACGCGGCGATACAGATCGTTGAGATCGGAAGAAGCAAATCTTCCGCCGTCAAGCTGCACCATCGGACGAAGATCGGGCGGAATGACGGGCAGCACGGTCAGAATCATCCATTCGGGGCGGTTTCCGCTCTTACGGAACGCCTCGATGATCTCCATCCGTTTGATCGCCTTGACCCGCTTGGGTCCCGTCGCATTGTTGGCGATAATCTCTTTGGCAGCCTCGCTCTCTTTGTCGAGATCGAGCGCCATCAGCAGTTCGCGGATCGCCTCCGCACCCATGCCGACTTTCAGTCCCGTGTTCTCGCCCATCGTCTCTTCGATGTCGCGAAGTTCCTTATCGTTGATGACGCTCTTGTATTCCAACCCCGTCGTGCCGGGTTCCAATACGACATACGCCGCGAAATAGATGACCTGTTCGAGATTTCTCGGGCTCATGTCGAGCAAAAGTCCGATCTTGCTCGGCACGCCGCGAAAATACCAGATATGCGATACGGGTGCGGCGAGCTCGATATGTCCCATGCGTTCGCGGCGCACTTTGGCGCGCGTCACCTCGACGCCGCACTTTTCGCAGATGATTCCCTTATAACGAATACGCTTGTATTTTCCGCAGTGGCATTCCCAGTCTTTGGTGGGACCAAAAATTTTCTCACAGAACAGTCCGTCCCGCTCCGGTTTCTGCGTCCGATAATTGATCGTCTCCGGTTTGGTAACTTCACCGTAAGACCATTCCCTGATTTTTTCGGGAGATGCCACACTGATCTGAATAGAATTGAAATCGTTTAATTCGTACATAGATGATGCCTCCCGTTACTCTCCGTCGCCCTCGTCGCCGTCCTCGTCGTCTCCGAAGAGATTGCTCAGAGAAAAGCTGTCGTCCTCGTCGTCCTCTTCTTCCTCTTCGAGATCCTTGTCGCCGAACAGTTCTTTGGAGACGAAATCCTCATCCTCGCCGATGTCATCGAAGAGCGAGCCGATGTCCTCGTCCTCGTCTTCTTCTCCCTCGCCCATACCGAAATCGAAATCCTCTTCGGGATGTGTCGTTTCGCTCCGACGATCACGTTCGCGGTCATTGTCGTCGTCCTCAAATTCGCGGATGATCAGCTCGTCGTTGTTTTCCGTGAGCACTTTTACATCGAGCGCAAGGGATTGCAGCTCTTTGAGAAGAACTTTGAACGCTTCGGGGATCCCCGGTTCGGAAATGTTGTTCCCCTTCACGATGCTTTCATACGTCTTGACTCTTCCGACGATATCGTCCGACTTGACCGTGAGAATTTCCTGAAGGATATGCGCCGCGCCGTATGCCTCAAGCGCCCAGACCTCCATCTCTCCGAAACGCTGTCCGCCGAACTGCGCTTTTCCGCCAAGCGGCTGCTGCGTGACGAGGGAATACGGTCCGATCGAGCGTGCGTGGATCTTGTCGTCGACGAGGTGGATCAGCTTGATCATATACATGATGCCGATCGTCACCCGATTTTCAAACGGTTCTCCCGTCCGGCCATCGAAGACCTGGAACTTTCCGTCGACTTTTCCGTCCGGATTGAACAGATTGTTTTCGCGGAAAAGCTGCTCGATGTCCTTCTCGGTCGCCCCGTCAAACACGGGCGTCGCAATTTTCCAACCGAGCTGGCGGCAGACGTAACCCAAGTGCACTTCGAGCACCTGTCCGATGTTCATACGGGAGGGAACGCCCAGCGGATTGAGCAAGATCTGCAGCGGCGTCCCATCCGGAAGGAAGGGCATGTCGCTCTGCGGCAGCACGCGGGAAATGACGCCTTTGTTGCCGTGCCGCCCCGCCATCTTGTCACCGACCTGTATCTTTCGTTTCTGCGCAATGTAGACGCGCACGAGTTTGTTGACGCCGGGAGAGAGTTCGTCCTTGTTCTCCCGCGTAAAGATCTTGACGTCTACGACGATGCCGCCTTCGCCGTGCGGTACCCGAAGCGAAGTATCCCGCACCTCCCGCGACTTCTCGCCGAAGATCGCCCGGAGCAACCGTTCTTCGGGAGTAAGTTCGGTCTCGCCCTTCGGCGTCACCTTCCCGACGAGAATGTCGCCGCTGTTGACCTCCGCGCCGATGCGGATAATGCCGTCTTCGTCCAGGTCCTTCAGTGCGTCGTCGCCGACATTGGGAATGTCGCGGGTGATCTCTTCCTCTCCCAGCTTGGTATCCCGTGCCTCCGTTTCGTGTTCCTCGATGTGGATGGAAGTAAACACGTCGTCCTGCACGAGTTTTTCGGAGATAAGGATCGCGTCCTCATAATTATAGCCTTCCCACTCCATAAAGCCGACGAGAATGTTCTTGCCGAGCGCAAGTTCGCCGTTGTTGGTGGAAGGGCCGTCTGCGATCACTTCGTCCTTTTCCACCCGATCTCCCGTGGAAACGATGGGACGCTGATTCAGACAGGTCCCCTGATTGGAACGCTCAAATTTCTTCAGCGGATAGGACGTGACAAACCCGCTGTCCTCTCTGACGGTGATCAGGTCCGAAGCGACGCTCGTCACGGTACCGGCTTCTTTTGCCCGCACAATGACTCCGGAATCGCGCGCGATCGCAGACTCGATGCCCGTCGCCACGATGGAAGCCTCCGTCTTGAGCAGCGGAACCGCCTGCCTCTGCATGTTCGATCCCATCAGGGCGCGGTTGGTGTCGTCGTTTTCCAAAAAGGGAATGAGCGCCGTCGCGACGGAGACGAGCTGTTTCGGGCTCACGTCCATATAATCGACACGATCGCGGGGAAATTCCGTGATCAGTTCCTTGAACCGACAGCCGACACGCTCGTTGACGAATCTTCCCTCTTCGTCGAGCGGCTCGTTCGCCTGCGCCACCACATAGCGGTCTTCCTCGTCCGCCGTGAGATAGTCGACGTGATCGGTAACGATCCCCGTCTCTTTATCTACCTTACGGTAGGGCGACATGATAAATCCGAATTCATTGATCTTTGAGAAGGTCGCAAGCGAAGAGATCAAACCGATGTTCTGACCTTCGGGAGTCTCGATCGGGCACATTCTTCCGTAATGGGAGTGGTGAACGTCGCGCACTTCAAACGTTGCGCGGTCGCGGTTGAGACCGCCGGGCCCGAGCGCGGACAGCTTGCGCTTATGCGTCAGCTCCGCAATGGGGTTGGTCTGATCCATAAATTGCGAGAGCTGGGAAGACCCGAAGAACTCGCGGATCACGGCGGAAATGGGACGCACGTTGATGAGCCCGGAGGGCGTGACCTCCATCGGGTCCTGCGTGGCCATTCTCTCCTTGATCAGGCGCTCGAGGCGCGCCATGCCGATACGGAGCTGGTTCTGCAACAGCTCGCCGACGGAACGAACGCGGCGGTTCCCGAGGTGATCGATCTCGTCGATCGTCCCGATCTCGTATTTGAGGTCGAGGTTTGTGGAAACCGCGGCGACAATGTCGTCCACGGTGATGCATTTGTAGTCAAGCACGTCGATAAGAGGCTTGATCGTCTTTTTCTCTTCTGGCGTGACGCCGTTCACCCGCGCAAGGTCGTTCAGATCGACGGGCGCCGCGGGATCCGCAGGCGTTTCCTCGCGGGCAAGCAATTCGTGAAAGAGTTTGCATGCCGTCACAAATTTGATGCGATTCTCTCTCCGCTTGATCCGGTTCTTCTTCTCTTCCTGCTTTTCGTCCGCCTCGGGAGCGGTCTCCCGCGCATAATAGACGGCGTTGATCTCGTCGAGATATTTTTCCGCGACCTCTTCGACGGAAAGACGGGTGCATTCCTCCGCAAGTTTGCGGGAAAAGACAAAGTTCGGGTAATATACCGTCTTGAGAAGACCGAACGCCTTGGGATTCTTGTCGGAAAGCGCCGAAAAATCCACCGTATTGTTCGCAATGATCTTATGGCGGATCTCCCCCGCTTCAGAGTCGTTGACGAGGACGAATACTTCGTTGATGCCGGCGTTCTGGATCTCGCGCGCCTTCTCCTCGGAAATGACCTCGCCCTTGAGTGCCATGACTTCTCCCGTTTCGGGATTGACGATATCGTCCGCAATCCGACAGCCGGGCAGACGGTAGGCCAGATTGAGCTTTTTGTTGAACTTATAGCGCCCCACTTTCACGACGTCGTAACGGCGGGAATCGAAGAAAAGATTATAAAGATGCTGACGGACAGACTCTTCCGTCGGGACCTCGCCGGGACGCAAGCGGCGGTACAATTCGATAAGACCGTCGGATTCCGACTTGGTCGAATCCTTTTCGATCGTCGCCGCGATCATCTTATCGCCCGCAAAGAGTTCTTCGAGCGCGCGGTCGGATCCGAAGCCGAGCGCACGCAAAAGGACGGTCGCGGCAATCTTCCGCTTTCTGTCCACATTGACCCAGAGCACACCCTGCGCGTCCTGTTTGAATTCCAGCCATGCGCCGCGGTTGGGAATGACCGTCGTCTCATACATCTTTTTGCCCGTCTTGTCCGTCTCCGCAACATTGTTTACGCCGGGCGAACGTACGAGCTGAGAGACAATGACGCGCTCCGCGCCGTTGATGATGAAAGATCCGTTCTCGGTCATCAGCGGGAAATCCCCCATGAAGACATCCTGATCGATGACCTCGTCCTTGACTTTGTTGACGAGGCGGGTCTTCACGCGCAGAGGAAGGGCATACGTTGCGTCGCGATTGCGGCATTCTTTTTCGTCGTATTTGGTCTTTTTCCCGAATTCATGGGAAAGAAAATACAGCTCGAAGTGATCGCTGAAGTCGGTAATGGGAGAAAAATCTTCCAGAATCTCCGAAATTCCCTCGCCGATAAAGGTCTGATAGCTGTCTTTCTGAATCTCGACGAGATCGGGAATATCGATTACTTCGTTGATCTTCCCGAATTTTCTTCTTTCGGTTTTACCGTACTTTTGAATTGGTAAGTTCATCCGTCAACATTAACTCCTTGTTTTGTTGTTATCATTGGCGATCTACCGAGTATATCTTTTCATCGATAAAAATCGAAATGTCTATAAAAAATTTTACCTCCTCTTTACAACGGCGGAAAAATACGCTATAATGACGAGGAGAAGCAAAAAATCGGGAAAGCCCGTGCCGTGCCTTCCGAAAAAAGGGAACGAAGGGTAAAACCGACCGAGCATAATAATACAGTATGTTATTATAGCCTTCGGCTGAAAATAAGTCAATCGGTTTTGCGCCCGAAAAATTACTTTTTTTGCTTTTCGGAGAAAAAAAGATGCGAATCGACAAATTTCTCAAAGTTTCCAGAATCCTCAAACGCAGAACCGTTGCGCAGGAAGCGGCATCCGCGGGAAAAATCTCAGTCAACGGAAAAATCGCAAAACCCGCCCATCAGCTCAAGGTGGGCGACGTCGTTGAACTCGGATTTGAAAACGGAAGCGTAAAATTCCGCGTGCTCGCTCTTCGGGAAACGGTAAAAAAAGAGGAAGCGGCCTCCCTTTACGAGGTGATCGTTTGATCAGCGTCATTCTGCCCGCGGCGGGAACGGGCACGCGCGCGGGCTTTTCCGCCAACAAAGTTCTGTTGCCTTATTTGGGGCTTCCTGTGCTGTGCTATTCGCTGAGCGCCTTCTCCCGAGAAGACGTAGACGAAATTCTCGTGCCTTGTGCGGAAAAAGACGAACGCACCGTCCGCGCTCTGCTCTCCCCCTTCCCGAAAGCCCGCCCCGTACGGGGCGGGGCTACCCGCTTCGAGAGCGTGTTTTCCGCACTGAAAGAAGCGCAGGGCAAGATCGTGCTCGTCCATGACGCGGCGCGCCCCTTTGTGACAAAACAGCTCATAGACAACTGCCTGCAGAGCGTTCTCCGATTCGGCAGCGGAATCTGCTCTCTCCCCGCCGAAGATACGATCGTTTTCTGCGAAGAAGGAAAAATTCTCTCTGCGCCCCCGCGGGAGACTTTGCGCTCTGTCCAGACTCCGCAGGGATTCCGCAGGGAACCGCTGTTGCGCGCCTTTTCCTTGGCTGCGGCGGAAGGCAGGCAGTTCACGGACGAAAGCGGCGTCTACGCCGCCTATATCGGGCAACCGGTTCTCTTCCCGGGCAGCCGTTCCAACCGAAAGCTGACGCATCGGGAAGACTTTCTGCCCGCCGAACGGGTCGGAATCGGCGCGGACACTCACGCCTTCGGCGCGCCGCGCGATTTTATCACGCTTGCCGGCGTACGAATTCCCGCAAAATCGGGGCTCGTCGCCCACAGCGACGGAGACGTTCTCGTCCACGCATTGATGGACGCCCTCCTCTCCGCGGCGGGGCTTCGAGACATCGGATTTTATTTCCCCGATACGGATGTGCGGTTTGCGGGCGCGGACAGCATGGAACTGCTCGGCAGAACGCTTTCCTTTATCAAAACGGAACAACTGGTTCCGCAGAACATCAGCCTCTGCATTCTCGCCGAAACGCCCCGCCTTTCCCCTTATATCGAACCGATGAAACAGGCGCTTTCAGAGGCGCTCTCTCTTCCGCTCTCCGCGATCGGCATTGCGGCGGGAACAAACGAAAAACTCGGCTATGTCGGCGAAGGAAAGGGCATTACCGTCCTCTGCGCGGCGATGCTTCGGCGCTGCGCCAAAGAAGCGACCTAACGCTGTTCTCTGCAAGCCCGTCTTCAGAAAAATTTGACTGCCGCCGTCTCTACGCGCAGCGGTTCGACAGGTGAATCATGCCAAAAAACACAACTCAATTTGTCTGCGCGGAATGCGGCTACGTCTCTTTGAAATGGATGGGCCGCTGTCCCGGTTGCGGAAAATACAACACGCTTGCGGAAGAGCCCGTCTCTCCCGCCCCGAACAAAGCGGCGCGTCCCGCGCTCTCTTCCCGCGCGCTTCCCCTCTCTCAGGTGAGCTATGAAAAATATGAGCGCGTCCCGAGCGGAATCGAAGAATTCGACGTCGTCCTCGGCGGAGGCATTGTGCGCGGCTCTCTCGTGCTGGTCGGCGGAGATCCCGGCGTGGGAAAATCTACGCTGCTGACGCAAGTCGCCGCAAATCTGTCCGAAACGCATCGGGTGCTCTACCTCTCCGCGGAAGAGAGTTGTTCCCAGGTCAAGCTCCGCTGCGAGCGTTTGCACCTGAATTCGGACGGCCTGCTCCTTCTGAGCGAGACCGATCTCGACAGCGCGGAAGAAGAAATCTTCAAGGCGGAGTACGTGATCGTCGACTCCGTGCAGGCAATCTATACTTCTGCGCTCTCTTCGGCAGCGGGCAGCGTGGGTCAGGTGCGGGAGTGCGCGAGCAGACTCATGCGGATCGCCAAGTCGCGCGGGATCACCTTTTTCATTGTGGGACACGTCACCAAAGAGGGCGCCATCGCAGGCCCGAAGGTGCTCGAACACATCATGGATACCGTGCTCTATTTCGAGGGCGAACGGACGGAGAACTTCAAGATCCTGCGCGCCGTCAAAAACCGCTTCGGTTCGGTGCAGGAGATCGGCGTATTCGAGATGACGGACGAGGGGCTGATCGGCGTGTCCGATTACTCCGGCTTGTTCCTGTCCGATCTGCGCGGAGAAGCGGCGGGCGCGGCGGTCACGCCGAGCGAAACAGGCAACCGCTGCATGACGGTGGAGATCCAGACGCTCATGGCAAAGACGGTCTACGGGCTTCCGCGGCGCATGTCCCTCGGGATCGACCTCAACCGTCTGATCGTCCTCATCGCCGTCCTCGAAAAGCGGTGCGGCCTGCCTCTCGGCACGCAGGACGTCTATCTCAACGCCATGGGCGGGATCCGCCTGAACGAGCCGAGCGCTGACTTGGCAGTCTGCGCCGCGCTGGCGAGCGCGGAAAAGATGATCCCCATCGACAAATATACGGCG
The DNA here is from genome assembly GCA_944372525.1 of uncultured Clostridia bacterium. Classification (GTDB taxonomy): domain Bacteria; phylum Bacillota; class Clostridia; order Christensenellales; family Borkfalkiaceae; genus Gallimonas. The sequence goes on along the minus strand of CALVZL010000003.1, from coordinate 776 downwards.
CTGTTCGGAGAGGTCGGACTGACGGGAGAGGTACGCGCGGTGAACTACGCCGAAAAACGTGTAAACGAATGCGTAAAGATGGGCTTTCGGCGGGTCATCCTCCCCGCAAAAAACGCCGCGACGTGCAAAAAGTTTTCCGAAAAAATTGCGCTCGTCCCCGTCTCCTATCTCTCGCAGATGATCAAGGCTCTTTTTTGAGCGCCTTTGTCCGCGAACTCTTCCATGACCATAGAAATTCACAAAATTTTTTCAAAATATATTGACAAATTATTTGAAATCTATATAATTAAAGAAAAACGATCTTTGCCGAAACGGTAAAAAACGAAAAGGAGCAATGAGATGTCTGAACAGGTAACCGAAACCCCCACCGAACAACCCGCGGCGCAACCTGCCCCCGAAGCTGCAAAGCCGAAAAAAGAGAAAAAACAGGCAGGCGTTGCCTTGACTGCATTTGCCGCCCTGCTCGCCGCTGCCGCAATCGTCCTTTCTGTGGTCGCGCTCGTCATTGCGGTCAATCTCTGATCGACTGCCCTTTCCTCCCTGCGGAAGAGATTTTCTTTTGCTCGGCGTAGCATGCCGGATTTTTGTGCGGGCTTTCGCCCCGAACGCAACAAACAATCCCGACAAACTTTAGAACTGAAAAACAAAAGAATTCAAAACCACCAGTGAACTGGTGGTTTGCACATACCCTAAAAGGGTTTGTTGCCGGCGTACCCGTCAACGGGTATCGAAATTTGGCAACGCATCACTATCTCGGGCAGCCGCTATGTCGCGGC
>CALVZL010000002.1 GCA_944372525.1 uncultured Clostridia bacterium | reverse complement strand
CGCTTTCCAAGTTTCCCGAAGGAGCGGTAAAGACGATCACCTGCGACAGAGGCAGCGAGTTTGCCTGTTGGAGGGAGATAGAAAAAGCACTGAGTTGTGATATGTACTTCGCGGATCCGTATTGTGCATGGCAGAAAGGAACGAACGAAAACTTAAACGGACTGCTCAGGGAATTTTATCCAAAGGGAAGAAACCTTTCGAGAGTAAGTCCCGCAACATTAAAAAAGAACCTGGCGTTAATCAACGCCAGGCCCAAAAAAGTTTTGCACTACTATACTCCGCAAGATTTATTCGAACTAAATCTTTTCAACTGTTGCACTTAGTTTGACAATTCATCTAACGAAGCCCCGGAGATCGTCCGCGGGATTCCGATCGGCTTTGCCGACGGAAAAAAGAGGAAAAGAGAGGGAAAGAGAGGGAGACGGCAGGAAGGCAAGAAAGAGAGAATCATAAAAGATCAAGTGAGGCAATCGGCGAAAAACAATATGAACGTGAGAGATCCGTTGACGGGGAACAAGCAACAATCGCATGACCGACAGACCGTCATATGCGCAACTTGCGTCCCGTCGGCAATCAGGACTAACAGCCCAAAGCGGAAAATCCGTCGGCTAAGGCGGAGGATATTTCTTGAGCGAAAGGTGTTAAAGTGCGTTCAGAAGACATAAAATAAGAGGAGATGGGATTTTTTCGCGAAATTTGCCGCGCCATTTCCGCCGAAGCGGGCGCGGGGGTACAGTATACCGTGACAGAAGGAAAGGGCGGTTATTTTCAAAACGTGAAACGCATTGCCGAATTTTCGCCTTCGCGCATTGTGCTTCTCGGAAAAAAAGGAGGCGTTGCGATTGACGGAACGGAGCTTTCGCTCGGAAAGTATTATGGCGGGGACGCGGTGGTGTGCGGTGCGATCGCGCAGGTCACCCGTCTCGGCGATCGGTAAGGGGGCGGGATGTTCAAAAGGTCACGGCTCTATATCGAGGGGTTGAGCGCATATCGCGTCGTCGACAAATTACAACGGGCAGACATTGCAGTCTATTCGGTGCGAAATGTGCAAAAAAAAGGCGTGAGTTTAGAGGTCGCGCGCAAAGACCTTGAAAAAGTTTTTGCAATTTTGCAGGGTTCGTGTTATAATGTAAAAAAAGTACAGCCAGCGGGATGGAGTGTCGCGAGGGAACGGCTTGGCGCAAAGGCCGGGCTGATTGCGGGCATGACCTGTGCCGTGGCGGCTATCCTCTTCGCACAGACGCGGGTGCTTGCCATTGAGGTAACGGGCAGCGGAGCATATTACGAGAGTGAGGTGCTTGCGCTTCTTTCGGAGAACGGCGTCGGATGGTTTTCTCCTCTTCCTGAAGATCCTGCGGCGGTTTCTGCGGCGGTTTTTTCGCTTCCCCGCGTGAGCTTTTGCGGGATCCGCAATCGGGGCGGGGTCCTAGTCGTCGAGATAGAAGTGAACGACGAAGACGCTGCGCTTTCGCCGCATCCTCTGCGCGCGCCTGTTTCGGGAGAAGTGCGCGGACTGGTCGTCGTACGGGGTGTTCCCCTGGTTTCGGAAGGGGATTTTGTGGATGCAGGAGAGATTCTCGTCGACTGCCGTTCGGAGGAGGGAAATCCGTTGATCGTGATCGCACGGGCCGAGATTGCCGTCTCCTTTGTGCGGGAATACGGCGGAACGGAAGAAGAGGCGCGGGCGGCTGCGCTTTTGGAATACGGAGAGATCGAATCGCTTCGGACGGAGCGGTCGGAAAGCGGATGGCGGGTCACCGGGATTGCGGTGACGGTAGCGGATCTGAATTTCTGAAGGCGGGCGTTTGAAAATTCCGAACGGTTTTACGGAAGGAGGAAAAATTGAGAACGGTCAGGGTCGAGACGGGCGGTGCGGACAAGCTGCAGCGTGTGCTCGGCGTATTCGATGAAAATTTATCGGTGATCGCGCGCGAACTGGAACTCTATACGCGGGTGGAAGGGACGGCGATCTGCCTGGAGGGAGAAGATCCGAATGTTACCGTCGGAGAAAAGGTGATCGAAAGCCTGCTCTCTGTGCTCGATTCGGGGGAGGAGATCGACAAAAGTCGGCTTTTGTACTGCATTGAGCTCGCAAAAGAGGGACATGCTTCCGACATCGAAGGCGTGATGCAGGGCGTCGTTGCGGTGAGCGCGCGGGGGAAGCCGGTCAAATGTAAGACGGTGGGGCAAAAGGAATATGTCTCCGCGATCCGAAAAAATACGATCACCTTCGGTGTGGGACCTGCCGGAACGGGAAAGACGTATCTCGCCGTCTGTCTTGCGGTCGCTTCTTACAAGGAAAAAAGGGTAGAAAAGATCATTCTCACCCGTCCCGCCGTAGAAGCGGGAGAAAAGCTCGGGTTTTTGCCCGGCGATCTGCAGACGAAGGTCGATCCCTATCTGCGCCCGCTGTACGATGCGCTGCAGGAGATGTTCGGGCAGGAGACATATGCAAAGTTGATGGAAAAAGGCGCGATCGAAGTGGCTCCGCTTGCCTATATGAGAGGCAGGACGCTGTCGGATGCGTTCGTTATCTTGGACGAAGCCCAGAATGCGACGCGGGAGCAGATGAAGATGTTCCTCACTCGTTTGGGCGAGGGAAGCAAGATGGTGGTAACGGGCGATCTGACGCAGACCGATCTTCCGGAAGGCAAGACGAGCGGGCTGAAGCAGGCGGTCACGCTTTTAAAGGACGTGGAGGACATTGCCGTTTGCACGCTGACCGAAAAAGATGTGGTTCGGCATCCGTTGGTGATGAAAATCGTGCGAATGTATGAGCGGGATTCCGCGCGGCGGAGCAAGGGGGAAAAACGATGAGAAGAGAAGGAGAGAGAAACAGAACGGGGCTTCCCGGAGTACGAGTGATTTGGAGCGGATTTTCTGTCGCCCTCTGCTATATCACTTTGCTGTTGTGCGTATTTCTGATGATCGTATTCAACGATCCGTACGGGTGGAAGAGCTATTTTCAGGAGGAACTTTCTTCGTTTTTTTCCATCTGTGTCTGTTCTCTTCTCCTCTTTGCGATCGTGTTCTATTACTATTATATCGAGGACAGGGAATTTATTTCTAAGCCGAAGAACGTCTTCCTTATTTTCCTGAATATGGTGATTTCGGTGGCGTTCTGTTACATTTTCGGGCGATACATTGGTATTTATATCCGCCCGATGGCGATGTTTGCGCTCATCTGTCTGTTTCTCTTCGGACGGAGACAGGCGATCATGCTCAATTTCGTCTTCTCTCTTCTCATGTTCACGATCGACACGTATTCCAATAATTTTGAAGCGTCGGGAGCGACGAACGCGGTTTATATTTCCCTCGTCCTCGCCTTTGTCTGCGGCACGTTTGCGATTTTCTTGGCGGGGAATGTCAAAACGAGAGGGGGATTGCTCTTTACGGGAGTCGTTCTCTCCGTCCCGACTGCCGTTGTGTTGCTTTTGCTGGAACTTCCCGAGATGAACTACGAACAGTTTAACTGGATCAATTACGTCGCGCCGGGAAGTTATGCGATCTTAGGCTGTATCATTTCCGCGGTGCTTGCCCTGGCAATGCTGCCGTTCTATGAGGCGCTGTTCAATCGCCTCACGGTCTTTCGCCTTCGCGAACTGACAAGCGCGAACGCCCCGTTGTTGCAGCGGTTGCGCACGGAGGCGCCGGGTACGTTCAACCATTCGCTTATCGTGGCGCAGCTGGCGGAGAGTTGTGCGATTGCCATCGGCGAGAATGCGGAGCTTGCTCGCGCGGCGGCGTATTACCACGACGTAGGGAAACTGAAACAGCCCGATTGTTTTACCGAGAATCAAACGGGTTACAACGTACACGACGAACTTACGCCCGAGCTGTCTGCGGATATCATCCGTTCGCACGCCAAGGACGGATATGATTTGCTTACGGCGGCACATCTGCCCAAGGCGATTGCAGACGTTGCGCGCGAACATCACGGCACCCTGCCCATCAAATATTTCTACGATAAGGCGATGCGTCTTTCAGGCGGGGATGCGAACATCAAAGATTATTCCTATCTCGGCCCCACGCCGAGTTCTAAAATTGCGGCAATTATCATGATTGCGGATGCCAGCGAAGCCTCTTCGCGCGTATTGAGAGACCGATCGCCGGAGAATGTGGAGCGGGTCGTCCGTTCGATCATCGAAGAGCGGATGGATCTCGATCAGTTCACCGACTGCAACATTACAATGCGAGAGCTGACCGTGATCAAACAGACGATCGTGGACGCGCTCTCGGGAGTGCATCATCACCGCGTCAAGTATCCCGCAATTCGGTTCAACCGTGCGCACGAGGCGGTGAAAGAGGACTTGGGGGAAGAAGACGATGCAAAAAGCTGAATTCTTTATCGACACCGATGCGATCTCTTCCGAAGAGCGCACAAAACTGGAGCAGGCGCTTTCGGGGCTTGCGGAGAGCGATGCGACGCTCGCCGTCGAATTGCTCGTGACGGACGAGGCGGAGATCCGCAGACTCAACCGCGAGCAGCGGAAGATCGACCGCGTGACAGATGTGCTCTCCTTCCCGTCTATGGACGGGATCAAAGGGGCGCCTATTCTCTCCGAGGAGCACGGCGATGAGTTGGACGAAGAGGACAGAATTTTTTTGGGCAGTGTGGTCATCTGCGGAAAGCGTGCGAACGAGCAGGCGGAGGAATACGGGCACTCCTATGAAAGAGAGCTGTTTTATCTTGCCGTTCACGGCGTGTTGCATTGTCTCGGATACGACCACGAGTCGGAGGAAGAGCGTGCGGAGATGCGCGAAAAAGAAGAAGACGTCATGAAAAAACTCGGTCTTGTACGGGCAGAATGAAAGGAGAAGGGACATGAAAAGCGGAACGGTAGCCGTCATTGGCAGGGCGAATGCGGGCAAAAGCACTCTCGTCAACGTATTTGTCGGGGAGAAAGTCGCCATCGTTTCTCCCAAACCGCAGACGACGCGGGACCGGATCCTGGGAGTTTTGAATACAGAGAAGGGACAGATCGTTTTTGCGGATACGCCGGGGATCTATCGCAGCCGCAATGCGCTGACGGGGCTGATGATGCGCAAGACGGAGAACACCTCCAAAGACGTCGACGTCATTCTGTACGTTCACGACGGACATGCCGGCGTTCGGGACGCCGATTTGTCTTTGATGAAAAAATATGCGGCGCTCGGCATTCCCATGCTGATCGCCTATACCAAGATCGACATCATGCCGGAGGAACGCATTCCCGAGGATGTGAAACGGCTTTACGAGGGAGGAGTGACGGCGGACGTGTATCCCGTCTCTGCACGCAGAGGAAAGAACATCGGGAAGCTTCGGGATGCGCTCTATGCATTGCTTCCGGAGAGGGAGGCACTGTTTTCGGAAGACGTCGTCTCGGACAAGAGTGAAAAGTTCATGATCTCCGAGATTTTGCGCGAAAAAATTTTGCTGGGATATGACGAGGAGATTCCGCACGGCGTTGCGGTCGTCCTCAACGAGTTCGAAAAGCGGGAAGACGGCGTTTGGAACATTTCCGCAGATATTGTGTGTGAAAAACAGAACCATAAGGCGATCCTGATCGGAAAGCAGGGCGGCGCACTCAAAAAGACGGCGTCCGTCGCCCGCGCAGACATGGAAAAATTTCTCGGCGGAAAAGTTTTTCTCACCGTTTACGTCAAAGTTCGGGAAGATTGGAGGGATCGGGAGAGCCTGATGCGAGAATTGGGATATCGTCCCGAGGAATAATCCCGTTCTGCCCTGCCATACTGCTGGGGGGGGGAGGAGAAAATGCGGGAACAAAAGCGAGCGTGCGAACTTGCCTGGGAACTGTTCGAACAGACCGGCAACGTGAGTTATTACATGCTGTACCGACGACTGAAGCGAGAGGAATAGGCAGAAGAGATATGGAACTGCGAACGGACGCGCTGCTGCTGCGCGCAGTCGACTATGGGGAAAACGATAAAATGGTCACCCTTCTCACCGCGGAACGGGGCAAGGTCGGGGCGTCGATGAAGGGCGTGCGCCGAAAGGGGGCGAAACTGCAATTTGCGGCGCAGCCCTTTTGTTTTGCGGAGTATGTTCTGTGGGAGCGCGGGGATCGGAGGACGGTCACGTCCGCTTGTTTGCACGAGGGATTTTATCCCCTGCGCGAAGACGTGAAGAAATTTTATGGTGGGGTTTCCGTCCTTGAGGCATGCGATGCGGTCGCGCTGGAGGGCATGGCGTGCGGCGAACTGATCGTGGCGGCGGTCGGTGCGCTTGAAGCGATGTGTGCGGGAGACCCTGCGCCTGCGCTTTTGCGCTTTTTGCTCGCCGCTTTGCAGTTTGCAGGGTATCCCGTGCGGGCGGAGCGCTGCCCCGTCTGCGGTGCGGAACCTTCGGGCAGAATGGCGTTTGACATGGAGAGCGGGACGTTCGGATGCACAGGTTGCCTGGCAGGCGTTCCCGCGAGCGAGAAGACATATGTTTCCGTCCGTGCGGCGGCAGAGGGAAGAGAAAATTCCGATGCGGACGGAGTTAAGCGGGCGCTGAAACTGCTGCATGCCTATTTTCTCTGCCAGACGGATGCGAAACTTTCTGCGTTGAAAGAATTTATCGGGTTGCTGTGAAGGCGTCAAAGCAAAGAAAAAAACGCGGAGCAAATTGCTTGCTCCGCGTTTTTTTTCTTTTTTACGCCTTGTTTTCCGAGCCGAGCACGTTGATGATCTTGTGTTTGACCATCTCTTTCATGTTGGTGCGGGCATCGCCGAGATATTGGCGCGGGTCGAAATGAGAAGGATTCTGCGCAAGGTGTTTGCGGACTGCAGCCGTGAATGCCACGCGCAGATCGGAGTCGATGTTGATCTTGCATACGGCAAGTTTTGCTGCCTTTCTCAGTTCGGTTTCGGGGATACCGATGGCATTGGGCATGGATCCGCCGAACTCGTTGACGATTGCGACCTGTTCCTGCGGAACGGAGGAAGCGCCGTGCAGCACGATGGGGAAGCCGGGAAGTCTTCTTCCCACTTCTTCCAGAATATCGATGCGGAGCTTGGGATCCTGTCCGGGTTTGAATTTGTAGGCGCCGTGCGACGTCCCGATGGCGATCGCAAGAGAGTCGATCCCCGTGCGCGTCGTGAATTCTTCCACTTCGTCGGGCGAAGTGAACATTGCGTCGTGGTCTGCGACATGGACGTCGTCTTCGATTCCCGCAAGTTTACCCAGTTCCGCTTCCACTACGACGCCGTTGGCATGCGCGTATTCGACGACTTTTTTGGTAATGGCGATGTTCTCTTCCCAAGGTTTTGCGGAGGCGTCGATCATGACGGAGGTAAAGCCGCCGTCGATGGATGATTTGCAGATTTCAAAGTCTGCGCCGTGGTCGAGATGCAGGGCGATGGGAATGTCCGTGGTTTCGACAGCCGCCGCCACGAGGTGACGGAGATAGACGGGATTCGCATATTTTCTTGCGCCTGCGGAGACCTGCAGGATGACGGGAGAACGGCATTCGTTCGCCGCCTCTACGATTGCCTGGATCATTTCCATATTATTGACGTTGAATGCGCCGACCGCATATCCGCCTTCATACGCTTTTTTGAACATTTCTGTGGTGGTTACCAAGGGCATACTATTTCCTCCGAAAACTTTTTTCTCATTATAGCGCGTTTGCGGGAAAATTGCAAGGGTGTTTGAAAAAATCGCCCTAAAAAAATTTGGTCGAAGATCCGCTCTGCCGCGGCACGGGCAGAAAAAAATCCGAAAGTTAGCGTAAATTCGCCCTAATCGGCGATGAACCGCGGTGCGGGCATGCTACAATACAGCTTACCGTTTGATTTCGGGAGGAGGTCATCATGGAAGCATTTCAGAGATTTTTTACCAAAGGAGCGGCGTATTTGTTTCTTACGCTGCTCGCGCTCTTTTCTGCGGTTTTGCTCTCTGCCGCGTGCAGTGACCGCGTCACTCTGAGTTTTGAGACGTTCGGCGGCACGCGCATCGAGTCCATTTGCGAACGGGCGGGCGAAACCATCACACCGCCTTCGGCACCCGAACGTGAGGGATATATTTTTTTGGGCTGGTGTTCGGACCGGGATTGTGCGCAGCCCGCGGAGCTCCCTTCCGTCATGCCGGAGCAAAGTGCGACGTTTTTTGCGAAATTTGAACCTGCGCCTCTTCTCAGACTGGAGCTGTGCGGGGGAACGCTCGCGCGGACGGAATACTATCTCGCGGCGGGGACCAACCTGTCGGAATATCTCAAAGAGACGATTCCTCAAAAGGAGGGTTTGGAATTCGGCGGCTGGATGCTGGACGGGGCGCCTTTGTCCGAGGAGCAGGGAATGCCTGCGGAAGGCGCGACGCTGTATGCGCAGTATCTTGCCGATTACCGCGTGGAAGTGCGTCGACAGAATGCGTCGGGAGACGGATACGACTGCGAGCAGATCGCGGCGGGCAAAGAACCGGAGGGGACAGTCCTTACGATCGAAGCGCCCGTCTATGAACATTTTTCCTTCGATGCGACTTGTTCGAGCGTACAGACGCAGACGCTGAATGCAGGCGGAACGCTGTATTGCTATTCTTACATAAGGGAATCCGCTTCTCTGTCTTACGATCCGAATGCCCCGCAGGGCGTGACTGTTTCAGGTGAGACGCCGGGAGTCTCCTCTCTGTACGATGCGGAGGAGACACTGGCGCAGAGCGGGTTTTTTGCAGAAGGTTATTATTTCCTCGGTTGGGCGACCTCTCCGGAAGGGGAAGCCGTGCTTCCCGCGGGGAAAACGGTGCGGCTTGAAGGGAACGTCGTGCTCTACGCCGCCTGGGCAAAATTGTATGCGGACGGAAGGGGAAGCGGCGAGCTGGTCGCGCTCGCTTTGGCGCAGCGGGAAGGGATCCGCCAAGCCGTTCTGCTCACGGCGGACGGAGCGCTCCAAGACGGAATCTATGAAGAGACGAGCGGCTTGTTTACGATCGGAGAGCGGAGAGGCAGACTCACCGAGCGCGGTGTCGTTCTCTTCGACGACAGCGGCGTCTACATCGGGTATTCTTTGGCGGAAAACCGTACGGACGCGCTATTCGGGACGCTCACGCTCTCTTTTGCAGATCAGACCTGCCGCTACGACGGAAACGGGCAAAGCGTTGCGGGGACCTATCGTTGCGTGTTTGATGAGACGTCGGGTTATTATACGGATTATTACGTCTTTTCGGGCAGCGAAGAGTTTCTTTTCCGTCTTGACCGCGCAGAGGGGAGCTTTTTGCGCGAAGGGACGGAAAAGGGAGAATACCGCTGCGAGGCGTCCGACGGCAGCGCATGGGGCGAGTCGCTTCTGCTGGACGGATTCGGCGGCGCGGCGCTTTTGTCGGGAGAGGAGAAAACGGTCGGAACCTACGTCGGAGTGGGTGCGGCGGGCGAATGGGAATATCTTGCTTCCGACGGAACCCGATATCGCTTTTTGACGGGGGCATACGAACGAAAGATCGGGGGCGCAGTCTATGCGAGAGAGACGGTCTGCCTGCTTTACGACGAGGCGCGCGCGGGAAGCTATGCTTCTGAGCGGGGTGAGACGCTCACGCTCGACGGATACGGCCGCAAGGCTTCCTATGCGGCGGGGGAGGAGAAACTGGACGGTCCCTATGCGGCGGAAGGTCCGTTTGTGACGCTGTATGCCGGGGAAGCGGAACTGCGGCTCGTTCTCTCCGCTCAAAGTTTTTCGCTCTGCGCGGAGGAAGCGGGCTATTATGAGGGCGAGCAAGGAACGCTTTTGCTCGACGGCGCGGGCAATGCTCTGATCGCGAAAGAGGACGGAAGCAAAACCATGGGAACGTATCATCGAAAGGGAGATGACTGGCAGTGTGTTTTCGCAGACGGAACTTTTGAATTCCGTCTCGCGGAAGGGCGGTATCTTCTCTACGACGAGGCACTGAGCGGCGTGTTCGAGACGATGGGCGGCGGGCTTACGCTCGACGGATACGGGAACGGCATCTATCTCACCGTGACGGAAGGTTCGGTACAGGTGAAGGCGTTTGCCCCTTCGGAAAATGCGATCGAGCTGTATTCGGACGCGTTTGATACGCCCAAACATTCGCTGCTGTTTTCGGTCGACCGCGTCGGTCGAACGATGACGCGCGTCCGTGCGGAAGAGGCGGGCGTGTATGCGATCGAGGGGGACCTTGGGAAAATGCTGTATCTTGACGGATCGGGCGGCGCGCTGCTGTTGGACGGACGGGCAGCGCGGGGGACTTATACCTTCGATGCGCTTGCGGGAGAGGGGATGTTTGCGCCGGACGCCGCTTTTGCCGCCGAATATTCCTGTTTTCGGTTTCGACTCTCTTATGAACAGTCTCTGTGCGTCGTCTGTCTCGAAACGGTAAGAGGGGAATACGGCTCCGCCGCGGGCGAAACGCTTTCCCTCGACGGGTACGGGGGAGGAAGCTATGTTTCCGAAACAGGAGAGACGGTTTCGGGCGAAGCGGTTCTGTACGGCGATACGGCGTTGCTGTTTTGCGGCGATCTGCTTCGGCTCTTTCTCCTTTCGGGAAGGGAGATCCTCTCCGTCTCCGGCTATTCTTATCTGGGGACCGCGCAGAGCGGCGAGGGAACGTGGTCCTTATACGTGGATGAACAAAAGACGCGGGGCTGTTTGGTCGGAGCAGATTTTTTCTGCATGACGGACGCGCTGATCTCGGAAGGAACCATTGTGCTTACGGCGGAAAATTTGTCGCTGCGATTGCGCGCTGAAGGTTCCCGTCTTCTCATCTATGACGAGCGCCTTGCCGGAGAATATTCTGCGGAGGGGATGTCCGTTCGGCTCGACGGTTATGGTCGCGGCGAGATCGTGCGGGGAGAGAGCGTGAGCGTTTGTTCTGCGGCTTGGAAGGAAGGATATTTCGAACTTGTATGCGATAACGGGGAGCGGCTTTGTTTCGCCGTCGTTCAAGGGACGGTCTATACGGGTGAGACGGAAACCGTCTTCGTTCCGGTCGCATGAGAGAGTGCTCTCCCTTCGGGGAGAGCGTTTTTTGCCCTTTGCGAGGAAGGGTGAAAGGTTTTTGACAGACAGTTGAGATATTTTTCATCAAAGTGTTACGTTCACGCGTTGCGTTTTCGGCATAAACGTGTTATAATGAAACCGTGTAATTACGTTCGGAGAGAAACATGGAAGAAAAAATTATCTACTCTGCGGCACAGCCGAGCGGAAACCTGACCATCGGAAATTATGTCGGAGCCATCCGAAACTGGGTGAGGCTGCAATCGGAATACCGCTGTTTTTTTGCCATTGCGGATATGCACGCGATCACGGTGAAACAGGAACCCGCCGAACTCCGCCGTCATACGCTGGAGCTGGCGGCGCTCTATTTGGCCTGCGGATTGGATCCCTCCCGCTGTGTTCTCTATGTGCAGTCGCAGGTTCCGCAGCATGCCGAGCTGTGCTGGGTGCTCAATACGGTCACCTATGTGGGGGAGATGGAACGCATGACGCAGTTCAAGGATAAGAGCCGCCGTCATGCGGATAATATCAATATGGGGCTCATGGACTATCCCGTGCTCATGGCGGCGGATATCCTGCTCTATCAGACCGATTATGTTCCCGTCGGCGTCGATCAGACGCAACACGTCGAGATCGCGCGGGACATTGCGCTTCGGTTCAACAATCGGTACAGCGAGACGTTTCGGCTTCCTCAGGCGCTCATCGTAAAAAACGGAGCGAAGATCATGTCCTTGCAGGAACCGGAGAAAAAGATGAGCAAGTCAGACGAGAATCCCAATGCGTTTGTCAGTTTGCTCGACGACCGCGATACCGTTTTGCGTAAATTCCGCCGCGCCGTCACCGACAGTGACAACCGCATCGTCAGCGAAGAGGGGAGGGCGGGGATCTCCAACCTGCTCGCCATTTATTGCGCATTTGCGAACTGTACGCTGCAGGAGGCGGAAAAAACCTTCGAAGGCAGGGGGTACGGAGAATTTAAGACTGCCGTCGGGGAGACGGTCGCGAATGTGCTTGCGCCCGTCCAAGCGGAACAGAAGCGTCTGCTCGCGGATCGAAAATATTTGGACGGCATTCTTGCCGAAGGTGCGGAGACTGCCCGTCGCGCCGCGCAGCGTACCCTGTCGAAAGTATATCGCAAAGTGGGATTTTATCGGGGAGAATGACGCGCAGTGTTCGGTTATGTTCATTATGATAAGCCCAATCTCTATATCAAGGACTATATGCTGTATCAGTCCATGTACTGCGGTCTGTGCAAGGGAATCGGTATGGCCTGCGGGCAGCTTGCAAGATTCGGGCTGAGTTACGATATCGCCTTTTTGTCCGTGTTGTTGCATAATATGACGGGGACGGATATCCGCATCGAACAGCAGAACTGTTTCGAGCATTGCATCGGAAAACGTCCGATTGCCGCAGTCGATCCGCTCACGGAGGAGCTCGGAGCACTCAACACGCTGCTTGTTTACTATAAACTGACCGACGATGCAGAAGACAGGGAGCGCCGCGGAAAACTTCGTCACGGGCTGTTTCGGAAGGGCTTTCGGCGGGCACGGAAGCGCTATCCCGAACTCGACGGGATGGTCGCGCGGTTCATGCGGAATCAGCAGGAGACGGAGTCCAGCCGTACGGCATCCTGTGAGATGGCGGCGGATCCGACCGCCTGCCTCATGCGGGAACTTTCCGATCATTTTCTCAAAGAAAAGGCGACAGACAGCAGCCGAGGGATGTTTTACGAGCTCGGAAAGTGGGTGTACCTCATCGATGCGCTCGACGATTACGACAAGGACAGAAAACGGGGGAATTACAATCCCTTTCTTCTGTCCTACGGATGCGAAAGCAGAGCGGAATTGATGGAGCGGTACGGAGAAGAGATCTCTTTCCTGTTCGATACGCTTTTCTATTCCCTGCGCGAAAACCTTGCGGGCGTTTCCTTTTCCTTTAACCGCGACCTGACGGACAACGTACTTTTGCGGGGGCTTCCCCTCGAGACGGCGCGCGTCATGCGCGGAGAAAAGCGGAACAAAGAAAAGCGGGACGCGGCAATCAAACTATAAAAGAGGAGAGAAACATGGATCGGAAGTATTACGAGCTTTTGCAGGTGAGCGAGGACGCGACGGACGAAGAGATCAAGGAGAGTTATCGCGCGCTCAAAAAGAAATACAATGAGGATCGCTGGCTGGATGGCGCCGCGGGCAACGAGGCGGCGGAGATGCTCGGCAAGATCGACAATGCCTATGAGGAGATCATGCGCGAGCGGAGAGAGCAGCGGCGCAACTCCGACGGCGGGGAGAGCGCCCTCGACGAAGTGGCGGAGCTCATCCGCAAGGGAGACATCTCGGGCGCGCAGTCTAAGCTCGACAATTTCAACGAGCGGAGCGCAGAATGGCATTATCTGCAGTCGGTCGTCTTTTATAAAAAGAATTGGATGAACGAGAGCAAAAAACAGCTCGAGATCGCCATGCAGATGGATCCATCCAATGCGAAATACCGTGACGCCTATGAAAAGCTCAAAGCGCGCGCAGATTACCGTCAGCAGACGGGAAATTCCCCCAATACCAATCCCGATCCCGCATCCGACGGAGAGCAGATGGGGGGAAACTGGTGTTCGACTTGCGCGACGTTCTGTTATACCTACCTCTGCGTCAACTGTCTGTGCCAGCTGTGCTGCGGTCACTGACGGGAAATTGCCGTGAAAAAGCCGACAAAATCTTTTGAGATCGCGCTCTCCGCAGTCGCCTGTGCCTTTGCGGCAGGATTTCTCATGCTGGGATCCCTGAATCCCTATTTGCTCGCAACGGGATATCTGATTGCGGTTTTTGCTTTGATGATCCCGCTCGCCAAGGACTTTGTCTGGGGTGCGGCGCTCTGTTATCTTGCCGCGGGGCTGCTGGCGCTTCCTCTTTGTCTGTGGAAGACGGTGCCCTATTTTGTTTTTTTCGGATTGCACCCGATCGTCAATTATCTTCAGAAAAAATACGTAAAGAGTTCTTTGGGACGCATTTTGTGTCATATTGTTAAGACGGTTTGGTTTGTCTTTGCCATGTGGCTCTCTTATTTTGTGCTCAGTTCCATGGCGGGGCTGGTCTTTCCGGAATGGGTCGCCCAATTTTTGTATTATGTGATTTTTATCGGAGGGACGCTCGTCTTCTTTGTGTACGACCCCCTGATTTTTGCTTGTCAGAGTTCGATGGAGGCGATATTGCGGCGGCTGCACAGATAGGAGAAAGATTGAAAGGGGAGGGAAGAAGGATGGAAAAGAACAGATCGGTGCTCTGTATCGGCGAGTCGCTCGGAACGAACGGCGAGGGAATCGTGCGGGTCGGGAACTGCGTCTTGTTCGTTCCGGGTCTTCTGCCCGGAGAAAAAGCGCGCGTCAAAGTGTTGAAAGTCAAGGGAAGCGTCGCGTACGGAAAAATCGAGGAGTTGCTCGTTCCGGCAGAGGAGCGGGTGCTTCCCGTCTGTCCTGTTTTTTCCCGTTGCGGGGGATGTCAGCTGCAGCATATGAATTACCGCCTGCAGATGCGCTTTAAGTCGATGCTTGTCAGGGAGGCGCTCAAAAAAATCGGAGGAATCGAGTACGAGGTGCCTTCCTGCGTTCGCAGCGAAAAACAGTATGCCTATCGGAACAAGTTACAGATCCCTGTCGGAAAGAACGGAGAGAAAAATACCGTCGGTTTCTTTGCGGAACGATCGCATCGCATTGTAGACACCGAGGAATGTCCCATTCATCCGGATTGGGCGAAAGAGGTCATTGCCGCACTTCGGAAGTTTATGGAAACCTGTGGGCTGGACGGTTACGACGAGGAGACGGGAAGCGGCGAGATCCGCCATCTCGTCGTGCGCGAACTTCGGCAAAAATTCCTTGTCACGTTGGTGGTGACAGAACGCGATATCCGCGGAATCGATTATTTCCTCTTTCTTCTGGACGGAGTTTTCAAAGAGTACAGCTTCTGTTTGAATTTCAATTCCGAAAAAACCAACGTGGTGTTCGGTTCGGATTTTCATCTCTTGAAAGGACCCGGATTTTACGAGTGTTCGGAAAACGGCATTTTTTTTGAAGCGGGCGTCAATACTTTTTTGCAGGTCAACGAGGGGGTGCGTTCGTCTCTCTACGAGCGGGCATGTTCGTTTGTCTCGGCGGAAGATACCGTGATCGACTGTTATGCCGGCGGCGGACTTCTCACTGCCATGTTCGCAAAACGGTGCGTTCGCGCCTATGGGATTGAGGTGGTGCCGGAGGCGAGCGCCTGTGCGGATAAGGTGAAAGAGCGGAACGGGCTTTCCGAAAAAATGGAAAATCTCTGCGCGAAGGTGGAGGATGCGCTGTCTGCCGTTTTGAAGCAGGAAAAGGACGCCGTCGTTGTGCTGGACCCTCCTCGAGCCGGTGTGGATCGCGGTGTGCTCAAAGAGATCATGACGCACGGGGTGAAGAAGGTTATCCTGATTTCCTGCAATCCCGCAACGCTGGCGCGGGATTTGGGCATTCTCACCGGATCGCTCTGCGAGACGGAAGACGGTCTCAAAAAGACGGGCGTAGCCGAAGGGCAATACCGTGTGGAGTTTTTACAGCCCTATGATATGTTTCCCCAAACGAAACACGTCGAGACTATGGTGGTGCTACGTCGTATTTAGGGCAAAAATACGCCGAAATAGCCGTATTTGAGCTGTTTTATCCCCATTTTATCTTCTGTGCGGATGAGCACGGCTATCGCGAAAAAGTGACAAAGCAGTTCCGTACGGTGAGGATAGTTATCGAACTCGACTGTGGGAACACGTAAATTAAATCAATAATATTACTTATACAATGAGCGGGCGGCGGACTTTATCAAAAGTCCGCCGCCCGTTGCTGTCTTTTATAAAATAATCAGGATATGTAAATAAAAGATTTAAAAATGCTGACAAGGTATTGAAATTTGCTTATTGTTATGCTATAATAGACTTGTATTATAATTTAACGAGGAAAATTTATGGCTCTCAGCTACAACAAGTTATGGAAATTGCTAATCGACAAGGGGATGACAAAGACGGAAATGCGCCTCAAAGCCGACATCTCTACGACCACGCTCGCTAAACTCGGCAAGAATGAAACGGTGTCAATGGAGGTTCTCCTCAGGATTTGCAAAGTTCTCGATTGCAACGTCGGCGACATTATGGATGTCATAAATGAGGAGGAGTGATTATGGGAACCAAAGGTTATATTTATATACTTACAAATCCGTCGTTTAAGGAATATGTCAAGATTGGTTATGCGGATAACGTTGAAAATCGTTTAAAACAGCTCAATAACAGCGAATGTATCCCTTTTGCTTTTAGAGTCTATGCAACTTATGAAGTAGAAGAAAGATTGACGGATAAAAAATTACATGCTCTTATTGACCAGCTTAATCCAAATCTGCGTTCTATTGAAAACGTAGGCGGTAAATTGCGTGTGCGCGAGTTTTATGCAATGTCTCCTGAGCAGGCATATTCAATTTTAGAAACGATTGCTGTTCTCGGTGGTCGTAAGGATCGTTTGAAACTTTGGGAGCCTTCTGCGCAGGAGAGAAAAGATGAAGATCTTGCGCAAGAGATTGAAGAAGAACATATCGAGCGGCTTTCTCCTTTCACATTCTCCAAGTGTAATATTCCCGTGGGCGCTGTAATTACATACTTTAATCGTGGTAAAGCAAATTCCGGTGTTGAGTGTACTGTAATAGACGATAAAACAGTTGAATATCAAGGAAAATCTTACTCTCTTTCTGCGTTAGCAACTGAGCTTTCCGGAAAACATGGTGTTGCTGGACCGAGATATTTTAAGTATAACGGTGAGTGGTTGAATACGATAAGAGCCAAAGCTGAAGGCAGAAAAGACCCGACAAGAGTAGAAGATGTTTGGGTTATTCCTTGTAACCCTAAACTTTATGATATCGTTGGGGCTTTCAATAAATTTGACACGATTGATTGGAGTCAAACAAATAACACCTCGGTGGGGGATACAGTTTATATTTATGTCGGCGGAGAGTATAAAGCCATCATGTATAAATGTGAAGTTGTGGCCACGGAGTTATACGGAGATTATAATGATGATTTAGAATTTTATAAGGGCTTGCCTGAGAAAACACATTCACGGTATATGCGCCTTAGGCTGATTGAAAAGTATGATAAAGATAAATTTCCGCTTGCTGACTTGCGCGAACACGGGCTTACTAACGTGCAGGGCAGGAGTAAGGTCACGCCACAGCTTTTAAATTATTTAAAAGGGAATTGTTAAAAAATTTTTAAGTAAATGAAGAGAAAAGTTCCGAAATCATTACAGGCAATTATTATTACTATGTTATTGGGGATGTTTATTCCTAAAATATTTGAAATAACCGGCGTTGCTATCTTTGATAAAATAATAATTAAAGGCTTATTGAGCCTCGCATTCTCTGCGGCAACAATATGTGTAGGAGTGTTTTATTCTGCCCGAATTTTAAAAGGGAGGACCTCTGGAGGGAAAGCGAGAATATCACTCTACATATTGTTTGCAATTATATTACTGAGTGTAACATCAACAGTTGTTTCATTTATACAATCTATAAGCGATATAATTCTTTATATTTTATCTGGATTGGCTGCGCTACTTAGCTTAGTTCTAATTATTTGGCTGGGTATAAAAGTAATATCCGCAAAGAAACAGTTTAAAACATCGCAGGAAAAATCCGTAATTCAAAGCCAAAACAATGAAGAGAAAATTCCTGTTGAGACGGAAAAATTTAATAAGCCTAAACCTTGCTATGCGCCTAAAAGCATACCCAAGTATGTGCAAGATAACAGTATAAAGCAAGCTGAGTTGGGCGTAGAATTAAAAACCCTATATGAATTGTGGAGCGAAAGGGATGTAAGTAAAAAGTGTCTTACGGCTACAAATGATGAGAATCCTGATTTAAAATGGGTAAAAATTTATAAACCTCCTTACGCAAATGGTAAGTTTTATGGATATGTGCTAATGAATAACGCGCACAATACAGTAAACGGCGAAATATATTTCGCTGATAGACGAATATGGAGAGTTGCTGAAAATTAAAAAAGGAACACAAAATATGCCTAAGAAAGAAGTAAAATCAAAAGAACAATTGTTGGAAACCGTCCTTTGGAATTGCCGCGTGGCGCTCAGGACTATTGGCAGCCTTGAAAAGAAGAGGGACGCCATCATTTCGCTTTGCTTTTTAAATTTCGCAAGCGTAAAATTTGAGCGCCGCCGCAAAGAAATTATAGAGCAGCATGGTGATGTGCCTGTATTTTTAGAGAAAGTTTCATTCTATAATGCAGAGAACGTCTACTATCTGGACGAGCATTGCCGCTGGAACTATATCGTTAAGAATGCAAGCGCGGACGATATTGCTGTTAAAATAGATAAGGCGTTGGCTGATATCGAGGCGAAGAACCCGCCGCTGAAAGGTGCGCTTCCTCAGCAACTTTTTGTTTCATTGAATGCCGATAAGTCCGCAATGAAGTCGCTCATCGATGAAGTAAATAAAATTAATGAGGAGCGCTTTAAGGAAGAAGATTTAATCGGCAGGGTATATGAATATTTTCTGCAAAACTATGCTGCCTCCGGCACAAAGGAGGACGGTGAATTTTACACTCCTGCCTGCGTTGTAGAGCTCATCACAGAACTTATTGAACCGTTCGATGGCGTCGTCTATGACCCTTGTTGCGGTTCCGGTGGCA
>CALVZL010000001.1 GCA_944372525.1 uncultured Clostridia bacterium | reverse complement strand
CTCCTTGTATTTTAAGTGATGCGGTCGCCAAACCTTCACTTATTTTAACACGGAGGTTTTTATTTACTAAAGTATTTTTTATTGTCCCCCAGTAGAACTGGGGGTTTATTCATGCTAAAGCGCCAATCAACGCCTCCGATCGGACTTCTTATCCGATCGGAGGCGTTTCATCTGTCTGTCAACCCCTTTGCTATCTCATAAATGTCGCCCGCCCCGAGCACCAGAATCAGATCGTCCTCTTCCGCTTCGCCGTGCAGCCTTGCACGCAATTGAGCGGGCGACTGTACGTAGACTGCATCCGAAAGACGAGATACAAGCGCAAAAGCGCTCCCCGCGGCGTCGAACGCCTCCCGTGCCGCATATGTCTTATATACGACGGGGCGTTCTGTCCTGCCGAGGACACGGACGAAGTCCTCCATGAAATCGCGCGTCCGCGTATAGGTATGGGGCTGAAACACCACTCGAACGGTCCCCCTCGTCATCCGCCTCGCCGTCTCCAGGACGGCGGAGATCTCGTGCGGATGATGAGCATAATCGCAGAGGAGCGGCACTCCTTCGAATCGTCCGATCTCTTCAAACCGCCGTTTTACGCCGCGGAAGCCTTCCAGTCCCCGCCTGATCTCCTCCGCGGAAAATCCGCACAGCCGGGCGGCGGTATATGCGGCAAGCACATTTTGCACAGAGGTCTTTCCCACAACCGAAAGGCGTATCCGCACGGTGGGAACTCCCCCTTCCGTCACGGTGAAGGCATACCGTTCCCGATCGGCGCAGAGCCCTTCCGCACGCACCGTTCCCGAATAAAGCCCGAAGTCCATGGCATGGGGAAGCGTGCGCGCCAACGGATCGTCCGCATTCACGACAACCGCTTCCGCCTGAGAAGCAAATTGCCGATAGGCAGAAAAAAGTTCTTCCCGATCCCGATAACAATCGGTATGGTCGAGGTCAATGTTGAGAATGAGCGCAAGCGCACTCCGAAGGCTCAGAAATCCTCGGCGAAATTCGCATGCCTCCGTCAAAAACCAATCCTCGCCGTTCGCATAACAATTCCCGAGCGTAAGATCTTCTCCTCCGATGTGACAGGTGAACCTGCGTCCGCCTTCCGAAAAAATGTGAGAAAGCATCGCCGTCGTCGTAGTCTTTCCGTGACAGCCCGCAACCGATACGACCCGCGGATATTCCTCCGCAAGCAATCCGAGAAACTCGGAGCGCGGCACAAGACGTTTTCCCGCCTTTTTTGCCGCGGCGAGCTGCGGGTGCCCTTCGCCGACTGCGCCCGTATAGACGACAAGGTCTTCCGAAACGGACTGCGTTTCCCCGATCTCGACGGAAATTCCTTCCTTTCGTAAGCCGGCGGTAAACACGCTTTCCGCCATATCGCTTCCGCGTACGGGAATTCCCTTCGCATGCAGCAATTTCGCAAGCGCGCTCATGCTAACTCCGCCGATCCCGACGAAATAAATACCCCTCTTCCAGTCCGCTTCGGAAAACATACTCTATCGTATGAACGAACCCGAACTCATTGTGACACGGACGCAAAGATAAATCGGTTTTTCGAAAAAAAGTCAGCAAAACCTCCTTTCTTTTTCGTATCCGGAAAAGGCGTTAACAACCCGCACGGATTTTTCAAAACCCGAATGCAGATTCCGCTCTCAGCAGTTTTGGCGTCAAAACGAAAAAAACGTCGACGCCCCGCGATTCGCGGGGCGCCGACGCATCTCAGAGGTTTTCCTCGATCAGATCATATAGTTTCATCCGTTCCTCAGGCGAACGATTGGGTTGATGCAAGGCAATCTTCCGCACGCCGCCGAGATCGGTAAAGAGCATTGCGTGCCCCCCGTCCCGATCGAAAATCAATCGATCAAAGACATACTCGCCCGTCACTTCCGAAGAAAAGCTCCGCGCCACGCAGTATCCTTTCTCCGTAAAAGTAGACCAGTACAGCTCAATCCTGCCCTCCCGCTCCTGAACGAAGGGACCTTCCGCGACCCAACCACGCCTTCCGTTTTCCTTGAGTTCCACCGAAAACCCGCAATACTTTCCGCTGACAATTTTTCGCGGCTCGGAAGTCAGCTTTGTCAGATCGTCCGAAAGTGCGGCGACAAAGATCCCGCCGTCTCCGTCTTGCGTGACGTGATCCACCCATTCGTTGGAAAAGTAAAGGTACGGCCTGTCCTCCCGCACAAATAGCGTCGCATCGAGACATTGCCACCCGAGCGGAGTGATATATTCCCCCGTGAGCGGCTGATAAGGTCCGAGCAATCGATCGGCGGCAAGGATCATACTTCCGCGCTTTTTCTCCGGACAGAACACCGAGACGATGAGATAATATTTGTCCCGATAAAAATGCAGTTCGGGCGCCCAGAGCTGCGTATAGCGCGCCAGTGCACCGTCGGGGACCAACGTGCCCGCAAATTCCGCCGCCTCGAGGTCGGCAGAACGGTACAGAGTGAAGTCGCTTCCCCGATTCCAGCAATCCGCTCCCGTCGTACCGAGAATATAATACGTTCCGTCTTCGACATAGACGAACGGATCTCGTATCCTGATCTCCCGTATCAGCATCCGTCCTCCTTTTTTGCGGCTCCGATCCGAATGACGCACCCCCAAAGCGCGCATTGATTGGAAGAAAATTTCAGCGTCCCGTTCTGTACGGTCATGTCGGCAGGCGCATGGAAACTGTCTAGAATCTGCCATTCGCCTCCGCCGATCCCGATCTCAAACTGCGCGCCTGGCGCGCCGATCGCATAGGCATAGACGAGCTTTTCCCGCTTGTCTGCCGATTCGCGTACAAGCCATATCCTGCCGCGCCCGTTCAGATAGGAGGTGATCTCTCCGTCTTCGATCGCCGTCGTCACCCCATCTCGGATGATCGGGACCGCGCCCCGATAAAACGCCACCGAATGCTCCAGCGCGCAGAGGATCTCCTCCGATCTCCCTATGAGATTTCCCGAAAGGCAATACCGTCCGAGCATCGCTTTTGCCGCAGTGAAACAGACCTCTTCGAGCGAATCGTTTTTCCGAATCGTCGCCCAGATCTGCAGCTTGCGAGGGGGCACAAAGCGATGCAGATTGCACGCCACGTTGACGCCGCTCGCATTTTCATGCGCGTCCGAAAAGGATACCATATCCGCTAGGCCGAGAAAGAGCGGTTCGTGCCGCATGCCGCCCGAAGAACATATCTCAAGAATCAGATCGGGCAAGGTTCGTTTGATTTCCCGAAAAAAATCGATCACGCCCAGAATATGTCCGCGCAGCGCTTCCCCGTAACTTTCCGCCCCGTCTGCGCCAAGCCCGACGTTTTCGTTATAATCTACTTTCATGTATCCGATCCGATATTCGATGAGCGGCCGTATAACGCGCTCGCGCAGATATTCGCGAACCGTCTCCTTCCGAAAGTCGAGAAATGCCCTGCCTCTGTGATCGATGATCTTTCCGTCATATGTCAGAAGATACTCGGGATGCTCCCGATACAGATCGCTTTCGACGCTGACGCCCTCAAACTCAAACCAAAGCCCGTGCCGCATCCCCGCCCGACGCACTTCGTCACTGAACGCACGCACTCCGTCCGGAAACACGTTGGGGTCATATTCCCAATCTCCGATGACGCGCGTCGCCGCTCCGTACCCGTTTCGGAACCAGCCGTCGTCGATGACAAAATATTTGCAGCCGAGTTGCTTTGTCACCTGCAGGATCTGCCGCAGTTCGTCGAGACGGGGTTTTCCCCAGGAATAACAGAATTCGTTATACAGGACGGGAAGATCCCGCTCAGACGGTTTGCAGTCCCTCGGATTGTCGTATGCCCCGACCAACCGCGCACACGCCGCGTT
Organism: uncultured Clostridia bacterium; assembly: GCA_944372525.1. Classification (GTDB taxonomy): domain Bacteria; phylum Bacillota; class Clostridia; order Christensenellales; family Borkfalkiaceae; genus Gallimonas. The sequence goes on along the minus strand of CALVZL010000001.1, from coordinate 19,527 downwards.
GAGCCCGCCGCGGACGACCGTGAGAAACGCTCTGTGGGTACAGATCTTTTCCCCCTTCTTCAGCACCTTTCTCCAGTGCGCGGATAAAAAGTCTCCCATGCCTCCCCCGATCGAAAGGCTTCCGTTCCGAAATACCGTCTCAATGACCCAGGAGGCAGGCGCTTCGATCGCCGCCGCCCAGCAAATCCCGCGGGAAAGATCTTCGACCGCCACAAACGGAAGCTGCCCCCGCGCGGGAATCGTGCCGACCTGACTCCACTTTTCCGTACGGATCCCGAGCCCCGACCAGGAGGGCTCAAAGGCGAGCCGATCGACCGGGACGGAATACAGTTTCCCCTCCCCGCTCCAATTACTCAGCAGTTTATGCAGCACGATCTTGGTCGGATCGTATTCCCCCGCAAAAGGAGGGATGCAGGAAAGGTTGAAACTCGGCAACGCCTCTACCGTCACCGTCTCCCCGACGTTTTCCAGCTCATTGCAAACTTCGACCGCGCACTGTTCCGGACAAAATTTCAAAATCTGCCTCGCAATCAATCCGCTTCCGTTTTCAAAAGACGATACAAGCGTCGTTTCCCGCCCCTTGCGGGATAGATTCTGCGAAACAAGGCGCAATGCATAAGCCGTGTCCGAATTCCGAAGCGTCGCTCCCGCCGTAAAATCGCGCGAAAATCCGTCGCCGGAAAGCGCAACGTGCATCATGGGTTCGCCGTCGATCCGACAGCCGAGCGGGCTCAGCCCCGCAAGGCGGGCTTCGTCGATTTCGTCCTCCGTTCCCGCGGGAACAAGAAGAAACTGTGTAATATCTTCAATTGTCGCAAAGACGCCGGTCATATCGCCGAACTCATATTGCTTTTTAATTATTTTCACCATAGTATTGCTCGCTTTTCGGCAAGGCGATCTCTCTTCGCTTCATTCAGCTCTTGATCGCGCCGACCATGATCCCCTGTGAAAAATATTTTTGCAGAAAGGGATAAATCGCCATAATGGGGATCAGACCGATCACCATCATCGCGGCATTCGATCCCTGCTCAAACACGCGGGTGGGATCCCATCCGCCGCCCTGCCCCTCTCCGCGCGCATTGTTCAGCCCTTCGCGGATCTTGAGGGCGAGCGGAGAAAGTTCTTTGCTGTTGGCAAGCAAAATAGACGGCCAATACCAATCGTCCCACTTTGCCACAAGGTAATAGAGCATGATCGTCGCAATCCCCGCCTTGGAGAGCGGCACGACGAACCAAAACAAGATCCGCCACTCTCCCGCTCCGTCGAGACGGCAGGAATCAATGATACTCTCCGGGACCTGATTGAAGAAGTTGCGCAAAATGATCATATTGAAGGTGTTGATCCCGAAGGGAATGATCAGGCTGAACAGATTGTCCGTCCCGACCGTATCGCCGATCGTAAGATAGAGCGGAACCAATCCTCCGCCGAAAAACATCGTAAATACGATCAGATAAAAGATGACCTTCAGCCCCGGTACATTTTTCTTGGTAAAGGCGTATGCGCCCAGCGAAGTGAGCACGAGCGAATAGACGACGTAAACTCCCGTAACGAAAACGGAGATCGCAAACGCCTGAAAGATCTTGTCCTGAAACAGCGTCACTTTATAGTTTTCAAAATTGAAATGCAACGGCAGAACGATCACGGTGCTCGTCCCCGCCTGCAGATAATCCGCCTTGGAGGCAAAACTCAGCAGGAACAAATAGACTACGGGAAAGAAACACACGAGCGCAAACAGCGTAAAAAACACGTAGAGAAAGACATCGAAGGACGTCCTTCTGTGCTTTTTGACATATTGGACTTTTCCGTCTACGATCTTTGCATAATATTCCGGATTTTCGGCTCGATTCATGATTCCACCTCAGTCGATCGTAAACATGCTGTATCCGCTGATGCGTTTCGCCAAGAAGTTGCCCGCGATCAGGAAACAGAAATTGATTGCCGATTTGAAGAAGTTGACGGCTGTCGAAAGCGCATATCCGTTTCCGCCCTGACTTTCTGTAAACAGACGATAGATATAGGTATCGAGAATATCCGCCGTCTCATAGACGTTCTTATTGTACAGATTATAGACGGCGTCAAATCCGGCGTTCATGATATTGCTCAGCTGCATGATGAACATGACCGTGCACACCGGCAAAATCATGGGAAAGGTGATCCGGAAGATCAGTCCGCCGCGGCTGCAGCCGTCCATCTTTGCCGCCTCATAGAGCGTCGGATCGATCCCCGCGATCGCCGCCGTATAGATGATCGTTCCCCATCCCGTATTCTTCCATATCTCCGCCAGAATCAAAATCGCATAGAAGGCGTCGGGATTGGTAAGAAACGAGATCCTCTCCCCGCCGAACACGGCGATAATATTGTTGATGAGACCGTCGTCCATGGCAAGCAGGACCTTGACGATCCCTCCCAAAATGATCCAGGAAATAAAGTTGGGAAGGTACAAAAAGGTCTGCACCGCTTTTTTAAACTGACGGTTCATGACCTCGTTGAGAAGCAGCGCAACGAGAATCGGAAGCGGAAAACAGATGAGCAATTTGAGCGAACTGATGACCACCGTATTCCGTACGGCACGCGCCAGGAGCTGCTGGGAAAACAATGTTTCAAAGTTTTCCCAGTCGATCCAGGGGCTGCCGAGCACGCCGTATTTCGGACGCCATTCCTTCCACGCAAGCACGACCCCGTACATCGGGATATAGCAGTAGACGATATAAAACAAGATGACGGGCAAAAGCATGAGATAGATGTGACGGCACCGATAAATCCTGCGTCCCAGTTCCCTGAGCCGCTCCTTTTTCGGACGCCGTGTTCCGTCGTTCCAAACCCTCTCTTCCGATGCGATGTCCGAATTTGCGCACCCCTTCTCCTCTTTGCCTTCCGTACCGATCATTCCATCCTCCGTAAATTTACAAAATTGTCAGCTCCGAGTTCTGTGCCCCTCCCGAAAACTTGATCAGCCGCGAATCGCCGAGGTCGCCGAAGGTAAGCACCTTCCCGCAGAAATTATAGTTTTTCAGCTGAATATTCGTAATGGTTCCCCATCCGTCCACCGACATCGTATAGGCATAGACCCCTAACTCCGTCGACTTTACGGTGATATTTTCAAAGAGAATGTTGTCGAGGATCGCACCCGCGCCGGACATCTGCGTGATGATTACGTTGGGAGAGATGACATGATAGATCTCAATGTTGCTGAACACAACGTCGCCCCAGCGCGTCTCCGCATCCGTGCCGAGCCTGCAGTCGAGCGCGTTGTTCCCATCGCTCCATGTAGGCTGCGCAAATCCGACGGAATTGTTGCGGAAGACCATGTTCTCCATATCGCAGGCAGACTCCCACGTCAGACAGTATCCGCTGCCCTTGTCCGTCCAGCAATCGTTGTATTCATAGACACAGTTGCTGCCGACGGCAGCGCCGCCCCAGCCTGTCCCCTTGTATTCTATCGCATCGTCGCCCGTGCGGACAAAATTATATCTTCCCTTGCTGTTCCTGCACTCGCTCATCATCAGGCCGTCACTGTATGTTCTGTAACCGAGCAGAAGGTTATATTCCATCAGCGCGTTTTCGCAATTGTAGAAACACATTGTCCAGGTGTTGGCGTTGATGATCGTGAGCCCCTTTACGACGGGACTGTCGCAACGCGTCGCATTGACGACATGTTTGAACTTATTGTCGCCGCCGAGCACTTCTCCCATATCGAGCAGCCCGCGCCCGAGTACCTGCGGATTCTCGCAATCCTGCATATGGATCGCTGTCTGCCGATTCTGCACGCCGTCGGTCAGACGATCGGTGCACTTCAGATATGCGCCCCGTTCCAGCCAAAGCACGCTGTTTGCGGGCACGTTGATGCTTGAGATCTCGTGCAATCCCGCTTTGAAGATATAATAGATCTCTTCTTCGGTAAATTCCAGCTCGTTGTCCTCGTGATACCCCGGTTCGATCTCAACGACATCATATCCGACGGGGACGTCCAGAGACTCCTCTTTCGTCACCATCAGGGTGAGCGGAGTCATCGTCGGATCGGTGACCGCCGCCTCCGCATCCGTCGCAAAGGTGTAGGTAAACGACCCGTATGTCCTGAGATAGGATTTCACCGTTTTTCCGTCCAGCTTCGCCTTCACGCCTCTGCTCTCGGGAAGGATGACGCACTGCGCATACGATCTGTGCATGGTCAGCGTCACATCGAGGATGAAGTCGTCCTGATGGTCGACGACATCGACCCAGGCATACGAATGAGACCCTTTTCCGCAGCGCGCCGTATAGACAGGGACCTCCGTTCCGTTGATGACAAGGGTGTGCCAGGGACTGTGGATCAAAGCGTTCTTCGTTCCCTCGTCGTTGTTTCCGCCGTTGGAAGTAAATACCTGCGCCTGCCAAGACTGCACGTCGCCCGCCTCCGTCTCTTCCGCCGTTACGATCTCATCCGTATCGTATACCGTCGGAAGGATCTCTGCCAACTTAGTCTCGTCAATCATTTCCTCTTCTCCGGGCCGTCCCCCGTCATCCGGCGATTTGTCGCACCCCGCTGCCACAGCGAACAAAAAAATGCAGCTAAGCAAACATACCAGAAATTTTTTCATGTAACACTCCTTCGTGTCTTAATGCGAGAGCCGAGAAAAGAATTCCCGGCTCTGCTGGGTTATGGCATCTTTCCGACTTTTACCATAGTTCCGGATTGCACCGCCTGATTATACTCCTGCTCCATGACACTGCCGTAATAGATCGAATTATATTCTTCCACAAAGGTCTGCCACGCAGACTGCATGGCACCGCTTACCGTATAGAGCTTCTCCTTCCAATCTGTCTTCCAGGTCTTGGCGTCAAACGTCCACTCCGCCGCCAACGCCTTGTTCCCGATCATGTTAATGACGGTCTCGTCAAAATAATCGTATGCGCCAGACTGATATTTGATCATTGACTCCGTGTACAGATCGGGATAATCGGAAATGATCATGGTAGCTGCGCTCTTTGTGTTGCGGTCGATAAAGATGTCCCCGTTCGTGAGAAGCGCCTTCGCTTCCGGCGGCGTATAGGTGAGGTAGCTGGCAAAGGCGGCGTAATCCGTCCATCTGAGCTCCTGCACGAACCCCTGACCGTCCGGCTCGCAGAGGGTCACGCGTTCCCCGCCGACGACGTCGTCGACCCACTCCCAATGTTCTCCGTACACCCCGTAAGTGACCAATTCGATCCCCTCGGGACTGTGCAGGTACTCCATGAGATTCAGGCAGGCCTCCAGCCGCTCGACGCTCATCCCTTCCCGAATGCACCATCCGCGGTAATAGTAGACATCGCCTTGACCGCCCAACATACCGCTCGCCCCGGCAGGGGGATCGCAGATGAGGATCCGCTCCCGCGCCTGTGCGATCGTAAGTCCGGGCGTGGCGCTCATCATATCCGCGCTGATGACGTTATACCAGTTGTGAGCATACATCATCCCCGCTTTTCCCGTCGTAAAATCCGCCTGTTTGTTGTTCACCGTTTTGATCCCGACTTCCCTGCTGACGTATCCTTCCGAGATCATCTTGTTGAGCAGCGACGTCGCCAGCATGGAACCTTCCGACGTAACGGTATTGTGATAGACACCCTCTTCGTCCGCAACCCACATCTTCCAAGGATTCTCATAGGCGACCTGCATCCACGAATCCATGTCGCGGTTTTCTTCCGTCACGTAGCCGTAGGTATCATTCTGCCCGTTTCCGTCGGGATCATACAGCGTGAATGCGCGGGCAAGCCGATAGAATTCTCCCAGATCCGCCGGGCCCTCTTCGCTGAAACGGTATTCCGCGCGAAGGTCTTCGGTCACCTGCGACACATCGGAAACCACGCCGTCCGCCACGAGGATCTCATCGATCTTATTGTTGAGGTTTTTGATCCAATCCCTTCTCACATAGAGCGATTTGTCGTTCGTCCACTTGACCGGGATGATCCACATCTCGCCCTTGGCATAGGAAAGGTTGGTCTGCATATAGGAATATTGCTGCAGATACTCATACAGATAGGGATATTTGTCCTTTGTGTTCTCGTTGACATAATAGGAGATGGGAATGATCTCCCCGTCCCGAATGAGTCCGCGATACAATTCCGGACTGGTCGGCCCGTCGATGATGAACAATTCGCAAAGCTGCTGATTGACCCGCTGCAAATCGAGTTGTGTATAATAGTTTTCAAGCGAAGTGGACTTTGCCTTCAGTTCGCATCCCGCCGCCTTCACGAGCTGTCTGTAGACGGGGCTCCGCACGGCGGCGGCGTTGTTGAACTGCTCCCAGTCGTTGCAGAACATCGTGATGCTGTCTACGACGTCCTCGTGCCATTCTTCGGGCGGTTCGTAAGGGGCATCGTCATTCGGCGCCACCGTCACGCACGCCGACATTGCCGCCGCCAGCGCCGCGCTCAAAAATACGCCTGCAAATTTCAACCAATGACCTTTATTCGCTTTCAAAACGCATCCTCCTTAATCCTGTTTGTTTTCTTTCTTCTTTTTCACGATCACGACGACCGCCACGACTGCCGCCAAAACGACGACGCCGCCTGCAACTCCGAGGATCACGGGAAGCAGATTCTGTTTTTCGGGATCGGACTGACCCGGATCTTCGGGATCTTGCTCTCCCGACTGCGAAACCGCCTTGAACGTCGCGCTTGCCTCAATGTCCTCGATCCCTTCCACCGTATAGACATATACCCCCTCGTTCGCCATCAGCGGAACCCCGTTGACCGTGACGCTTCCGACTTCGTACCCCTCGTCCGGCGTAAGAGTGAAGGTGATCACGTCGCCGAGATACGCCTCCTCCTTGTCTGCCGTCATCTTTCCGTGGGCAATTCCCGCCTGCACCGTAACCGAACGCACCGCGCGCTCCACCGTGACCTCCTGCCGGACTGTCTGCGCTCCGGTGAGAGAGGAGGCATAGCCGATATCGTTCGTATCCACGACGCCGACGATGTACCACGTTCCGTTCTGCTGTTCCAGCCTCTGCCAAGTGACATTGAGCGCAACCGTTTTTCCGTTCTCAAACACGGCATCGACCGTTGCGGCGTTGACGCGGCGCACTGCCTGCGTGTCCGTCAGTCTGTCCGTAAGCGTTCCGTTGGTGACCTCTCCGTCCGCAAAAACGGGCGTCTCGGAGATGGAGGTAATGATTTCGCCGTCCATATCCTTCACGACGATCTTTCCCTTTTCCCAATATGCGTTCGACTGCTCGAGTGTCAGCGCAAAATTGTAGATGCTCACGTTGTCGATCCAGCCGCGGAACATATCGTATCCGTTGCCCCATACGCACTCGCCTCCGATGGAGAAGGACATATTTGAATGCGAAACATTCCAGCCCGCGGGACAATCCGCCGAATATGCAAGCTGCCCGTCGACATAGACGTTGAATTTTTCGCCGGGCCGAACGCTCAACGTAATATTATGCATCCGATCGGTGCCGTCTTCCAGGACCACGGGGCCCCAAAAAGTATTTCCGTCTTCGAAAGCCGCCACGCCGCCGTGTGCTCCGACGCGGAGCTGCGTAGATCCCGCTCCGATCAGGAAGCGGCAAGTCGTTGTGACCGTCCAATCGTTGAAACCGAAACTCACGGGAGCAGACCAGTCCATATCCGTCCGGATCCCGTCCTGCTGATACTGGAAGTTCAGCGTAAAGCCGTTGTTGAGGTTGTCGCCGACATCGTTGAGCGCATTGCAGGTGAGGATCTCCTGCCCGTTGAGATAGAGTCTCCCGTCTTCGATCGTGCCCGTTCCCAACGGATTTCCGAGATCTCCGCTTTCCTTCGCCGCGGGACCGAGATTGTAATTCCCCATGCTGTCCTTGCCGATGTCGGAGGGATCCTCAAATTCCCACAGCGCCACGGGAAGAAGTTCCATCGTGTCTCCCTCGTTGGTTTCCGTCACCTCGACAATTACCTGCGCCGTGCCGACAGAAGTTCCGTTGAGGATGACGTCTCCGTATGCGGTGTAAACTCCCATGACGCCCTCAATCCTCGTGAACGTAACTTCTACCGTCTCTTCCGTCCCGTCGGGAAGCACAACTTTTACCTGCGCTTTGTTGACAAGCACAAGCATCTCTTCCTCGGTCATGCTGTCTTTGAGTTCTCCCGACGTCACCTTTCCGTCTGCAAAAACAGGCTCTCCGATCTCCCGGATCTCCGCAACCGTCAATTCATAGCTGACAACATTGCCATATCCGTTTGCAAAACCGAGCTTTCTCGTATCGACCGTTCCTTGAGCAAAATAGCGATCGCCCTCCCGCACGATACCCGTCCATGTGACAGGCGCCGTCAGCGTCGACTGATCGGACAGCAGCACGGTCGCATTCGCCGCGTTCATCTGCGCGAGCATGTCCTCGGGCGTCATTGCCGAATAGAGCACGGTTTTGGTCGGCTCGCCCGCAAAGGAATCCTTCGTCACCGTGAGCCCCGTGATCGTCTTCATCCCCGAAACATCGGCGGGCGTCACCTTACCGTTGGCGTTATAGGCCGCCGCGCAAGCCGCGTCCATCGCGAAATCGTAAAACACGACGTTTTTCAGCGCGCCTTTGGCAGTCATATCCGCCGCCCCGTTGTATCTTGCGCCCACGGAAAACGGGACGCTCGCGTCATAGGGGCTCCAGCTCGCCGAAAGTTCCGCAGGCACTTTCCCCTCCTTGACATAGGCGACGCCGTTGACGTAGATATTCAATGTGCCGCCGGGCTGCGCGCTGATGATCACCTTCTGGAACGCCGTCTCCGCGTCGCCCCAGGCCGCCGACTCGCTCAGCCATGCGCCGTCCCAATAGGTTCCCGCGTTGGTTCCCGCCGCGTTGAAGATCGCCTGCTTCGCCTCTGCGGAACCCGCCTCTCCTCCGCGTCCGACGACGGCAAAGTAATTCGCGGAATTTCCGCCGACCCCGAGATAGTGCTGCCATTCGACATAGGAGGCCGTCCTGATCTCAAACGCCAGCGTGAATGCCGTCACGTCTTGGAAGATATTGTTGTTCATATCCTGCGACAGACAAAATTCTCCGTTGAACTCCACGCCGCCGCCCTCGATGAGCGTCCCCTTGTCGAGCAAAGGACCGGTCCCGCCCTCAACCCAGGCGTTGCGGTAAGACATGTCATAATTTCCCATGCTGTCCTTCCCGAAATCGGACGCGTCCTTGAACTCATACTTTGCGATGGGAAGGATCTCCGTCACGTCGGCGGAAACGTTCTGCAGACCGGAAAGTCCCCCTGCCGTCATTGCCGCTACGGCCGCAAAAAGTGATACGATTGCAACTTTCTTACACAATTTTGTCATAACCTCCTCCTAATCCCTTAAATTTTTGATTAAAAGTGCCACTTTATTACATTTCCTGACAATTGAACTATAGTCCCGACTTCTGAAAAACACAAGGGGAAAAAGCGAATCTGTCTAAATTTATTTCATGGCTTATTATATATTTTTATAAAAATCGGCAAAAATCGACCGATTTTCAAAAAATCACATTGCTTCCCCGTCGCTTGTGTGGTACAATAGGGGCATGAAAGAAATCCATTTCAGAGACATCGGGAACTGTGAGCTCAAACCGATGGCGTGTTACATCAAAAAATTCACACCCGCGTTCTACATGGGAATGCACAATCATCCTTATTTTGAACTGATGTATTCGTCGAAGGGAAATTTCCGTCTGGAAATTCTGAAAGCGGCGGAAAACGCCGCAAAGGAAATCGAAACGGTCACGGTACATCAGGGAGAACTGATCTTTCTCGACTCCTACCTGTTCCACCGCCTGCAGATCGACGAAAACGAAGTCGTCATCTACAACGTCGAACTTCTGCCGCAGCTCTACGAGCAGAACAAGTCGCTCGAAATCAACACGTTGTTTGCCATCAGCTATGCGGCACTCATCGAACGGACCAAGCTCAAAACCCTTGCCACGGCACCGAACGGATTTGTCATCGTTCCGAACCTCTCCAAAATCGACGATTCCTTCCGCGAACTCATCTATCTCATGATGAACACCAACCTCCGCGTCGAAGATCTCTGCTGTCAGCGCGCGCATATCCTGTTGCTGTTCATGGAAATATCCAAAAGCCTCGCCCTGTACGGACAAAACAGCGTCCACTATATCAAAAAAATCCAGCTCTATATCAAACATCACCTCAACCAGAAAATTTCGCTCGACGAGATCGCGCAGGAGATCGGATATCACAAATCGTACATCGCCGCGCAGTTCAAAAAGTACACGGGAAAAACCATCATTCAAACCGTCAACGAGATGCGCGTTTCCAAAAGCCTGCGCATGCTGCGCGATACGGGGCTCCCCGTTGCGGAGATCGCAAAACAGGTCGGATTTCCCTCTTACACGCAAATGGTGCATGAGTTCAACAAGACGGTCGGAATGTCTCCGACCGCCTGCCGCAAAGCCTTTCAGAACGAGGAAATGGATTACGACTCCCCGCAGTACAGCTCCATTGCGATCCGCATCAGCGAGGAGGACTACCTGCTCGACGACGACGCCTTCGTCAATGCATACTACAAAAAGAATCTCAACTCCAAATCCAAAAAACTCATCAATTACTGACGCCGCAAAAGGAGCGCCTCCCCCGATCGGGGAGGCGCTCCTTCCGTTTTTTGACCTTTCATCCCTGCGCCCGCGCGCCGAGCATCGTTCTGAGCGCGACCTGGGCATAGACGCGGTGCATAAAATCGTCCGGATGATTGATGTTGTTCGACAGCGTATCCTGCAAAGATTTTCGTTCCAACAGCCGCAAGTGCACTGCTGTCACATCCGCACAGGCGACGCCCTCCGTATCGCGCTCGATTTGGGCGAGCACGCGGGGATACTCTCTGTGATAACGAAGAACGGAAGATCCCGAAGAAAATCCCACAAGCGGATTGGGCAGAATGGGAGAAACCAAAAGAAATTCCGTCTGCGGACAAGCGATCCGCAGTCTTCGGATGATGTTGGAGATCCGCTCTCCGAATTGCTCGGGACGGAACACGCCTCCGTCGTTCATTCCGAAGGCAAGCAAAACGAGATCGGGCGCGTCGGAAACGATCTGCGCAAGATTTTCTTCCTGCTCCGCCCAATCGGTGCATTTTCCGCTGACCGAACGGTTGACGTGTTCGACGGGAACGGAAAAAAGACCGCATAAGGCGTCGACAATCATTTCGGCATACGGTTTGCAATAAGGAAGTTTACGGATATCCTGCATTCCGCTCGCCGCCCAGCCGTAGGTGATGCTGTCGCCGTAACTGACGACGCGAACGGTGCGTCTCTCCTTCAGCAGACGAAGCAGACGGGGAAACCGCCCGCTCTTGTCGGCGGCGATGTCATAATATCCGCTCTCCTCATGGGTATAGCTGACGCAAAGGCGCCAGGCGCGCATCCCTTCCTGCCCGGAAAACAGATCGCCGATCCGATAGGCGCCCAATCCGTCCGCCGACGCCATCTGATCCTCACGCCCCGCATCGTAGACGGGAAACCGATATTCCTTCCAGGGCAGATACGGAATGTTCCCGCTGCGAAGGATCTCAAGTTCTCCGTATCCGTTCACGCGGTAGTCTCTGCCTTCCTCATAGCGGATCTGCAAATCCGCACTCTGCACGCCGAGGATCGTTCGAATCGGATACGCAAGACGAATCGGACGGATCGTCCCGCCGAAGTCTTCCGAAACAAACGCCGATTCTCCGAGGACCCTGTCTCCCTTCCAAAACGGAGCGGTATACGTTCTCCACTCGTAATTTCCGAACCCTGTCATTTTTTTCTCCCGTTCCCGTTGCGCTTTCGAACGCACAAAACAACGGCTGTCTGCAATATATCTCCGATCGTTCCGTTTGTAAAGTACAATTCGGACAAAGATCGGAATATATCGAATAAGATCGGCAATATTTTTATCTTCTCTGCGCGGCCGTCCGCATCAGATTTGGTTTATCCGTTCGAAACACCCCTTCAGCGCGGGATAGAGAGAACGATAGATGCAATACTTTCTTTCATAACGGCGCACTGCTTCCGCATTCGGCAAGGCGACCGTCTTATGACGGACGATCTTTTCGACCGCCTCCTCGATCGCAGCGTATTTTCCCGCACTCACCATCGCAAGAATCGCGGCGCCGAAACTCACGCCTTCCGTCGTCTCGGTCATACAGACTTCGACATTGAGCACATCGGCAATGATCTGCCTCCACAGAAGGTTCTTGGATCCGCCTCCGCAAAGACATGCCGTTCGGATTCCCGCGCCGCCGTTCGCGGCAAGTTCCGCACATTCCCGCAGCGCAAACGTCACGCCTTCGAGCACGGAAAGGCTCATCTCCTCCTGCGTCGTATCCGAACGCATTCCCAAAAAGACGCCGCGAGCGTTCACGTCGTTGTGCGGACAGCGCTCTCCCATCAGATAAGGAAGAAAGTAGACGTTTCCGTCTCCGAGCTTTTCCTGCGGTTCCGCAAAGTACTCCGTTCGACGCAGGATCTCCTCAATCCACCACTTCTGGCAGCTCGCCGCCGACAGGATACATCCCATTTGATGCCATTTTCCGTTTGCGTTGGCAAAACAGTGCAGGGCGGCATTTTCTCCGAGCGCAAAAGTTTCCCGGGGAAGAAACACCGTTCCGCTCGTTCCGAGCGAGAGATTACACTCCCCTTCGCGCACCGTCCCCGCGCCTATCGCAGCAGCCGCATTGTCTCCCGCGCCCGCTGCCACAACGGCGGCGGGAAGGCCGTACTCCGCCTTCATGCGCCCGACGGGTTGGAAACTTTCCCGAATGGCAGGCAACCATTCCGCTTCGACCGAACAGATCCCGCACATTTTTTCCGACCAACAGCGGTTTTTTACGTCGAAGAGCAACGTTCCGCTCGCGTCGGAACAATCCGTGCAGAATTCGCCCGTAAAGCGATAGACCAAATAGTCCTTGGGCAGCATGATTTTGGCGATTCGCTTAAAATTTTCCGGTTCGTGACGCTTCATCCAAAGCAATTTGGGCGCGGTGAACCCCGCAAATGCGATATTTGCGGTGAGACGCCTGAGCTCGTCCGTGCCGATCTTCTCGTTCAGAAACCGCGTCTCCTCCGCCGTTCTTCCGTCGTTCCAAAGAATGCAGGGGCGGATCACCCGATCCGATTCGTCGAGCGCCACGAGCCCATGCATCTGTCCGCAAAAACACACCCCTTCCACGCTTTGCTCTCTTCCCGACGAGAGCTCTCGCAGCACCTTCCAAGTGCTGCGGTACCAATCTTCTGGATTTTGCTCGCTCCAGCCGTCTTGCGGACTGAGAACGGGATATTCTTCCGTCTTTCCCGCAAGCACAGTTCCCCGTTCATCCGTCAGAATCCCCTTCACCGAACTTGTACCCAAATCGATCCCGATAAAATATCCCATTATTTTTCCTCCTCCCGATCATCCGCAGCCGTGATCTGTATGCGATACTCTTTGCACTCATCCCGTCCGATCACAGAATAGGAAAACAACTCGTCCAAAAAAGAGGTCGACGGTTCAATGCCGAGCGCATAGGTTCCGCTGACCATGCTTTTCCATTCGTTCAGACAGGGCAGCGCCTCCGTATCGTAGCGGAACAAAACGGATTTTCCGAGTTTTGAATTGCGCACCGTCACCTCGCCTTTTGACAACCTGCGGAAAAAGACCTGTTCTTCCCGTTCGGTCGGTTCGCCGATCAGACCGCTTTCTCCTATGTGCGCTTCGGCATATGCCGTTCTGCCCTTGCAGGAGAGCGTATCGCAGATCAGTTCTGTTCCCGCATCGATCATCGGATAGCCGAGATTCATGTGATACATCAGCGCAAACCGTTCTTTCTCCTTCCCTTCGTTCACCAGGCGGTCGGTGACCGTCAAAGTCCCGCTCCCGTATTTCGTTTCGATCGTGCGTTCCAAACGAAGCCGTCTGCCGAACAGCAAGCCGTCCTCCATATACCCCGCGATCCGAATCCCGCGCTCATCTGCCCGCACTTCCGTCAGCACCGCGGGGATGCGGTGGATGCCGCCGTGCACGGAAAACCCTTCCCGCACTCCGAGGCTGTCCAGTCCGCAGGTATAGAGCATCCCGCCGCAGAACGTCTGCGAAAATTCTCCCTCCGCCGCGATCCCGTTTTGGGACAGGAAGGAGAGATTCGTCCCCCTGTGCCCGAAATAAGAGAGATCGAGGCAGCTGTCCGGGCATACGGTAAAGGAGAGCATGCCGTTGCAGACCTCAATATACCGTCTGCCCCTGTCTTTTCCGTTTTCTGCCACATATTGCGTTGCCCTGCAAAGCTGCGTGAAATGTCCGAGTTTTTCTCTCATGCCTTCCCCGCCGAACCGAACAATCTGATCTTTTTCATCACTTCTTTTCGGATCGTCTCCACTTTGTAGTTCCGAAGCTCCATATAGTCCATTCCGACTTTGAGCGCTTCCGTCATCGCCGCCTTGCCGGCAAGCGTCAGATCGGTAAAGATGTTGATCTTTGCGGCGCCGCAGGCGATCAGCTTTCGGAAATCCCCGTCTGTAAGCCCGCTTCCCCCGTGAATCACGAGCGGAACGCCGAGCCGTGCGTTAAGCTCGGAGAGCCGTTCGAAATCCAGGCAAGGTTTTTGACGATAGATCCCGTGCACCGTGCCGACCGCGACGGCAAGGGCATCCACTCCCGTGGCGTTCAGAAAATCTTCTGCCTCCTCCACGGTAGTGTATCGGTCTGCCGAAGAGTCCTTTCCGCTCGTCCCGACATGACCGATTTCCCCTTCGACGGAGGCACCGAGCGCATGGGCGTATTCGACGATCTCCCTCGTGTCCGCGCAGTTCTTTTCATATTCCCCGAGACTTCCGTCGAACATCACGGAGGAAAATCCGAGCGAAAGCGCCTCGCGGCAGCGCTCCTTCGTCAGCCCGTGATCGTAGTGGACGACAACAGGAACTTTTGCCCGTTTCGCGCAATCGACGACGGAGGGCGCGATCAGCGCCAATTCTCCGTAGGGTAGCAGAATTTCCGCCGTGCCGATGATCACGGGTGAATTCAGTTCTTCCGCCGCCTCTATCACCGCCTGCAGCATATCCGTATCGATGGTATTGAACAATCCCACCGCATACCCGCCTTTTTTTGCGGGCAACAATACCTCATTTAATGTCGTCAGCATCTTTTGTCTCCTCTGTCTCGATTTCCGGGATCCTTCTGATCCGCTCATCGCGGAACAGGTCGGATTCGTCCCTGCTTGTCGTTGAAAACTCCGAAATCACTGCGCCCTCTGCCCCTGCCTGGAACCAATGCCAAGTTTCCGGATATAGGGTATATTGCTCTCCCTCGCGCAGCACGATTTCGTGAAAAACAGTCACCTTCGTCGGCGGCATCACGGCGCGGATCGCATTCGGGTCGCCGTTCTCTCCTCCGACATACAAATAACAGGTCCCCTTTCTCACGCGAAAAGTCTCCTGCTTCCCTTCATACCTTGCTCCGTTTTCGTCGACGCCGCCGACATGGATGTGTTCGGGGCAAGTCTGAAAGGGAAAGAGCACCATCTCCTTTGCACAAACTCTGTCTGTATTAACATAGACCAACAGTTGCAATCCGACGCGGCTGAGATCGTTCAGCCCGAAATCGGCGACTTCGATCCGCCTCGCTTCCTCTTCGGTCACGGCGATTCCCGCCGCCGCAAAGGCCTGCAAGGTCCTCTCCGCATACTGTGCATACTCTCTTTTACTGATCATGTTTCCTCCCGTACTGCTGCAAAATTTTCATGATTTCACCGATCGGACGGGCTCCGCCCACCGAATCGGAAAATGCCAAATTAGATGCCGCTACCGCCGCCGCAACGCGAAGCGCCTGTTCGTCGCCATAGCCATTCACAATGGAATAGAGCATCCCCGCGCAAAATGCATCGCCGGCACCGACCGTACCCTTGATGTAACCTTTCGGAAGTTCAAGTGAGGGAACGACACAAAACGCTCCGTCCGCGGCAGCCATCGAGGCGCCGAACTCACGGCAGTGCACGACAACCTTTCCCTTTACGCCCCGCTCCAAGAACCAGCGGCAGATCTGCTCGATCCGCGCAGGTTCGGCATACCCTCCTTCGCCGCACGGATCGATGCCGGAGATCAGCCCCGCCTCCGTCTCGTTGATGATGATGTAATCGCAATAGGGAAGGGACGGACCGATTACTTTGGGAAATCCGGGCGAACTCTCCGACACAACGTCGAGCGAAGTCCTGATCCCCTTTTCCCGTACCTTGCAGAGCAGTCTCGCCATTCCGGTCCCGTACTCGGCGTCTGCCGCATCCAATCGGTCGAGCAACATGGCATATCCAACGTGAAAGAGATCCGCATCCAGCGAGGCAGCTTCGACGTCGTCTGCCCCAAAGAGCGCGTTTGCCCCCCGAAAATGGAAAAATGTGCGCCGGCCCCCCTCCCGTTCCGTCATGACATCGGTAAAAGAAGTTGCGACTTCATCCGTCACGTTTATATGGGAAACATCGATCCCGCTCGAAGACAGCGCATCGATGAGAAAAGTGCCGTTTGCGTCCTTTCCCACTTTTCCGTATGCGGATACTTCGATCCCCGTCAGTTTCTGCAGATAGATCCCGACGTTTGCCACGCAGCCGCCGACGCTTTTTCCGATCTCGCGGATCGTCGAAAGCATCTCTTTCTTCGGATAACTGTCAATCATTTTAATGACGTCGACCACAAGATTTCCCGCCACGATGATTTTCGTCTGCATAACTCACCCTCTTGACAACGTTGTCATAATAATTCTATCACAGACGTCTTTCTTTGTCAATAGGATAAAAAAATTATTTGCGAGAAGTATTGATTTTTTTTGAAAAATACTTTATAATTGTTACAGATTTTAAAAGGTCACAGGACAATGGCAACAGTAAAAGATGTAGCGAAAATTGCAAACGTTTCCTCTTCGACGGTCTCACGATTTATCCGTCATCCGGAGATGGTAACGGAATCCAAGCGCAAACGGATCGAAGCCGCCATTTCACAGGCGGGCTATGTCCGAAATCTGAATGCAAGCACCTTAAAGAGCAATACGTCCAATCTGGTCGGCATCATTCTGCCTGCCGAACACAACTTGTTCTTTTCCTCCATGGTAAATCGTCTGAACAAAGCGCTTTTGCCCGAAAAAAGACTGATCGTTTTGTATGCGGAAAACTTCGACGAGGTAAAGACAAACGTCTCTCTTCTGCTCTCCATGCGCGCCGCCGCGGTGCTGTTCATCCCGGAGAAAAAATCCCACACCATCCGCACGCTCACTGTCTCCAACGGATGTTATCCGCTCCAGCTGTTCGTAGACAACTTTCCCGCTTTCGATTCCATTTTGATCGACGACAGAAACGGAGCCTACCTCGCCGCAAAAAAACTGCTCGAATACGGACACCGCCGCACTCTGCTCATCGACGGCGACAACGACGTATTCGGGAAACGCCTGGACGGCTATCGCACCGCCATCGAGGAGGCGGGACTCGTCTTTGACGAACGCTCTGTCCTCTCGCTGCACTCCATGGAAGGCTGCGAAAACATTATGTATTCCTATATTTCGGAGTATCGGCCTACCGCGATCATCTGCGTGACCGAACTTTTGGCACAACGGCTGTGTTTCCGGCTGGAAAAAGAACATATTTCCGTCCCGCAGGATGTCTCCATGATCGTCTACGACGATTCTCCGTGGTCCAATCTCTGCGGTCATACCGCCATAAGTCAGCCTCTCGAGACGGTCGTGGAAAACATCACCCGCCTTGTCAAGCGAAACACGGAGAAAAATCACATCCCGTGCGATACCCCAACCAAGATCAAACTGCAACCCTTTCTGATCGAACGGAAATCCATTAAAAAAATATAATTGTACGGAGATCGCTTATGAACCTCGAAAAATATTACAAAGTAAAACAAACCAAACTTTCCCCCGAAAGCAGACGGATCTTTATCGAAGCGGATTATCTCATTCAGCTTGTCAAACTCAAAGGCGATTTTTTTTCCGACTGTTTTGACAACGTTGTCGAATATCTGGACGGGCTTGCTTTCGTCACGAGAGAGGATGTCCTGCGTTGCGAGGAAATGCTCTCTTCCGTCAAAGAACAGGCGAAAAGCATACAATGTCTCTGCGTTGCGCACGCGCATATCGACGTCAACTGGATGTGGGGATACAACGAGACGGTCAGCATCGCGCTTTCCACAATGGAAACGATGGTAAAATTGCTCGAACGCTATCCGCGCTTTACCTTTGCGCAGAGCTCCGCATTCCTCTACGAAATCATCGCAAAATATCGTCCGTCGCTGTTGGAAAAGATTAAGAAATACATTGCCGAAGGGCGCTTCGAAGTGAGTGCTTCCACTTTCGTGGAGGCAGATAAAAACATTCCGGACGCCAACGCGCTCATCAGGCAAACGGAATACACCAAGCGCCGCCTTTCTTCCCTTTTGGGACTGAAAGAAGAAGATCTGTGTTTGGATTTCGAGCCGGATACGTTCGGACATTCCGCCTATGTTCCGGAGATCCTTCAGCTGTGCGGCGTGAAATACTATTACCATTGCCGCGGCAACGAAATGCCTCCGATGTACCGCTGGAAGGCGCCGAGCGGAAAGTTTGTGACCGTATACCGCGAACCGCACTGGTATAACGGAGCGGTGCAGGACGACAGCTTCGAGTTTGTGCCCGATTTCTGCAGCCGATACGGCACGGAAAAAGTGCTGTTTGTCTACGGGGTCGGAGATCACGGCGGCGGAGCTACCATCCGAGATATTGAAAAAATTGAAGAGCTCTCTTCCTATCCTCTGATGGCGGACATCAAATTCGGCACGTACCGAGAGTTCTTCGACTACATTGCCGCGCTGGACCTTCCCGTCGCGGAAGGAGAGCAAAACAAGATCTTCAGCGGCTGTTATTCTTCGCAATCCGAACTGAAAAAACAAAATGCGCTCACGCAGACGGCGCTCTATGCGCAGGAATTCTTCTGTTCGCTGGATCCCGTCCGCACAGATTACGATAACTCCCATGCGGTCGAATGTCTGCTTGCCAACCAGTTCCATGATGCAGTCACGGGATCGGGCGTCGCGGACACCTTCAACTTCGCCATGGGGCGTTATCAGGAGGCACAGGCGGAGCTGGGCGCATATACGGCGGAAGCCCTCTCTCACCTCACGCAGCGCATCAACACCCTTCCCCTCTACAAAAATTTGTCCGCCGATCCGAATGACACTGCTTTCGGCGCGGGCGCAGGGTACGGAACGGCGGACTTGAACTTCACCAATCACATTGCCTACGGAAACGAGCGCGCTTTCACGGTATTCAATCCCCTCAATTTCGCGAGAAAATCGACGATCAGAATCCCGCTGTGGGATTACTGCGGCGATCCGAACCGGCTGCACGTATTCGACGCGGAGGGAAACGAACTCGACTTTGTGCTGAAGAACGCCGCGCCCGCCTTCTATTGGGGACACGGCTGCAGTGAGTTTGAAGTCTCCCTCGAACTGTATGTCATTGCCCGAATCAGTCGCCGTGTGGAAGTACGTCAAGCCGTCCTGCTGCGTATCACCTTTCAGCACCATAAGCGTGTCGGCAACGACCACCATGCCCGTAATGGGCGATATTCCCACG